>VFZX01000152.1 GCA_016871015.1 Acidobacteriota bacterium
GCATCCCCCAGCTTAACCGCTGTCCCCCGGTTACCCTTCGTTTGTGTCAACCGCCCACCGGCACACTTGTCAAGGATGTCTCCGGTTCGCACAGAGTGACGTTCCACAGTTCGCGAGACGTGTCGACGGTTGCCAACCTTTGATGCGAGATCCAGGAGGCGTCCCGCTCCGCCCAGATATCCAGTTGCGTGCAGATCTTGGTGTTCCAGTGGGAGGACGCTGTGCTGGCGAGTGGCACGATCTCAATCTCTCCGCGAGAGTTGATCTCCATCTCGAGATCTTCGTGCTCCGAACAGAAGCCGAGGAACTCTTCGTCGGTCATCGGAGCCGGGCGAAGGGTCACTGGCGCGAACCGCTCCAGGTCGTCCAGCACAAGCTGCATACTGAGATCGTACCGTAGCAGGCCATCCTGTGCATTCGTGTGCGGCGCCATCCGCTCGCTGCATTGCGCGAGGCCGCGAGGTGGACAAAGGGATTGCCGCCGCCACGACGCGGTTGAAACAACTTCGTATCCTTCATGGCGCGCAGCAGTGGCGGTAGTTGAGGACGCCGGTGCAAAGGCACACCGTGCTGCGGCCACCGCGAGATACAATGAGGCAGGATGACGCGCGAGGAAGCGACCGAACGGATCACCAAAGCGATCGTCGAGCACTATGCGCCTGAACAGGTGTACCTGATCGGCTCGACAGCCCGGGGTGAAGCGCGTCCCGACAGCGACATCGACTTTGTCGTGGTGGTGCCGGACGACACTCCGAACGAAGTGTTCTGGAATGGAGAGTTCTGGAACAGCATCAGGGGCATCGGCTACGGCGTCGATATCGTCCCTTTTTATGCCCGAGATTTTGAGAAGCGCTCCACCTGGCTTATGTCGATCCCTGCGATTGCATTGCGGGAGGGCCGCCTGCTCTACGAAGCCAAAGCGGTTCCGGCGTGACCGAGGAAGTCCAAGAGTGGTTTGACGTCGCCCACTGGATCTGCGAACGGCGGATGCAGCGCTGGCCGCGAATCCGCCGATCCGCTCTGGCGCGCTGTACCATGCGCAGCAAGCGGTCGAAAAGGCGCTTAAGGCGTTCTTGGTCTCTCGCGGAGTGCGGTACCCGCTGACGCACGACATCGTGGAACTCAATACCCTTGTCGAGGCTGTGGATCCGGCCATGGCGCAGGCAGCGCGGCCCGGCGAGAGGTTGACCGAGTTCGCCACGGTCTACCGCTACCCCGGCGCGCCTCCCCTGCCGCTCCTCGACGAGACACAACGCTGGGTCGAAACCGCCCGTGCCATCGTCGCCGAGGCGGAACGAAGGATCCCGTAGCGTCCGCCGGCTTTCGCTGGTCCCGGAATCGTGTAAGCTTGATCCCATCAGACAACTGTTGGCGAAGGGGGCCAGAATGCTTCGAATCACCAGACTTGCCGCTGGACTCACACTGCTGGCGGCTGCGGCCGCTGCACAGACCGCAACCGGAACCATCACAGGAACCGTGACCGACACCACCGGCGCCGTCATCTCCAGTGCCAAGGTCACAACCCAGAACACCCGGACGGGCGTCAGCCCGGTAACTATGACCACGGCGCAGGGCACGTTTCTGCAGCCCTATCTGATCCCGGGCAACTACCGCGTCACGGTCGAAATGCAGGGATTTGAGAAGCACGTCACCTCCGACATCCGGCTGAGCGTGCAGCAGACGATTGAACTGGCGGTCCAGTTGAAGGTTGGCGAAGTTGCGACGTCAGTCGAAGTGAGCGCCGCGGGTGCTCAGCTTTCCACAACCAGCTCGACGGTGTCGACCGTCATCACCAACAAGGCGATGATGGACCTGCCGCTTAACGGCCGCAGTCCTTTCGGTCTGGCGACGCTGGTTCCGGGCGTGTTTCCCGGCGGCGGCTCAACGCCGTGGATCAGCGGCGGGCGCAACGCGTCGAGCGAGATCACGATCGACGGCACCTCGGTGATCGTGCCGGAGAACAACGTCAGCATTCAGGACACCGGCTATCAGCCGATCGTCGACACCGTGGAGGAGATCTCGGTGATCACCAACGCGCTGAACGCCGAGTTCGGACGCACCGGCGGCGGTGTCATCGCCGTGGCCACGCGCTCGGGTACGAACAAGCTTCACGGATCGGTGTACGAGTTCCTTCGCAACAGCAAGATCGAGGCCAACTCGTGGGCCAACAACCGCAATGGTGCGCGGCTGGCCGCGTTCCAGCGGAACCAGTTTGGGGGCACGGTCGGTGGTCCGGTGTTTCTGCCGAAACTGTACAACGGCAAGAACCGCACGTTCTTCTTTGTCGCGACGCAGAGTACCCGGACGCGGAGCGCGGCCAGCGCCACCGCCACGGTGCCCATTGAGGCGTGGCGGCAAGGCGACTTTTCCGATCTGCGCAATGGAGCGGGCGCGGCGATCGTTATCTTTGACCCGGCTACGGCGGCCCAAGGCGCGGGCGGCGTATTCTTCCGGACCGCCTTCCCCGGCAACCGGATTCCGGCCGCCCGGGTCGACCCGGTGGCGCGCAACCTCACCCAGTTCTGGCCGCAGCCGAACGCCGTGCCCGTGAATCAGTTCACCAACCAGAACAACTTCTTCTCGGCGGGCAAGGGGCGGAGCGGCGATGACCGCGTGGACTCGCGCATCGACCACAACTTCACTGACCGCTTTAAGATCTGGGCGCGCGGGTCATTCTCCTCGAGCACGGATTCTCCGTTCAACGGCTTCGGCAACCTGGGCACTTCCTCTGGCAGCGGTCCCGGGCTGGGCAAGAACTACAACATTGCGTTGAACGCGGTCTACACGTTCAATCCCACGACGATCTTCAACTTCAGCTACGGCTTCGCGCGCAAGGTCTCGCACCGCGATCCGTTCTCACAGGGTATTGACCTGCGCGCGCTCGGCTTCGCCGCCGATGTCGCCGCCGCGGCCGCGGAACAAAATCTGGAATTCCCGCGGACTGATGTCGGAGGAAATAACGGCTTGTCCTCGCTCGGCCAGGCGACCTTCACCACGCTCCGGATCCAGGCCTCCTCGCACGACTCGCGTTACGACCTGACCAAGGTCCTCTCGCGCCACACCCTCAAGATGGGCGCCGAGTACCGGAAGCTGTTCATGAACTTCCGCCAGCATGGAGCGCCTTCGGGCAACTACACGTTCGGAAACAACTGGACCCAGCGCCAGGTGGGCGGCGGCAACTCGGCGGTGGAGGGCAACGGGATGGCGTCGTTCCTGCTCGGTCTGCTGTCGGGCGGGTCGCTCGAACATACGTTCGCCATCGCATCGGCCAGCAGCTACGCCGGATTCTACATCCAGGATGACTTTAAGGCCACGCGGCGGCTGACCCTGAACATCGGCCTGCGCTGGGACGTCGACCGTCCGCGCACCGAGCGGTACAACCGGCTCAGCTACTTCGACATCGCCGCGCCGTCGCCCATCGCCGGCCGTGTGCCGCAGTATCCGAACCTGGTGGGCCAGATGAAGTTTGTCGACGGCAACAACCGCCGCCAGACTCCGACCGATCTCAACAACTGGGGGCCCCGGTTCGGATGGGCGTTCATGATCGACCAGAAGACTGTGTTCCGCGGCGCGTATGGAATCCTGTACTCGCCGTCGGTTTTACAGGCATCGGGCACCTCCGGCAGTTCGGGTACCGAGGGATTTACAGGAAGCACGGGGATCAACATCTCGTTCGACGGCGGCGTGACTCCGTCAGCGACGCTCCACAATCCCTTCCCGAACGGATTCAACCGTCCGCCCGGTCCGGCCGGCGGCGCGGCCACCAACCTCGGCCTCGGAATCGGCGCGAGCTTCTTCAACAACTACGTGAATCCAATTGTCCAAGAGTGGAACGCCACCCTGCAGCGCGACCTGGGCGCCGGATTCCTCGTGGAGGCCGGCTACCTCGCCAACAAGGGCAACCACCTGATCGACGGCGAGAGCAGCATGGCCTACAATCAACTGCCCGCCTCGTTCTTCGCGCTCGGAAACCAGTTGTTGGGGACGAACACGGTGCCAAATCCGTTCTTCGGCATCATCACGAACCCGACATCTTCGCTGAGCCAGCCGCGGATCGCATTCTCCCAGACCTTGCGCCCGTATCCGCACTACACTTCAATCAACGCCTTCCGCAAGCCGCAAGGCAATTCGATCTACCACGCGTTCACTCTCGGCGTGACCAAGCGCTATTCGAACGGACTTAATCTCCAGTTCAGCTACACCAACGGGAAGCTGATCGACGATGTCTCGCAGACGGTCACGTTCCTGGGCGCGGCGGGGACGAAGCAGGACTTCTATAACCGGCAGGGCGAGCGGTCCATCTCCGCGCAGGACGTCTCACAGCGCGTGGTGACCAGCTTCAACTATGAGCTTCCGTTCGGCAAGGGGCGTCCATTCCTGAACGCCATGCCGAAGACCGCGGACTTCTTCTTCGGCGGCTGGCAGGTGAACGGGATCATTACGTTCCAGCGGGGAATTCCGCTGCAGATCGGCAACAACGGGAACTTCACCAATCTCGGTTCACCGGGCCAGCGCCCGAACAACAATGGAAGGTCGGCGAAGGTCGAGGGTCCGATCGAGAACCGGTTGAACAACTACTTTGACCAGACGGTGTTTTCGCAGGCGCCGCTGTTCACTTTTGGAACCGCGTCGCGCACATCGCCCGACGTGCGCGCGCCCGGCACCCGTGACTTCGATGCCTCGATCTTCAAGCGCTTCTACTTCCTGGAGAGGGCCAACGTCGAGTTCCGCGCCGAGGCGTTCAACGCCTTCAACCATCCGGTATGGAATTCGCCCGGGACCATGGTCAACACACCCGGCCAGTTCGGAATCGTGAACACCAAGGGCGGCGGACGGCGGCAGTATCAATTGGCACTGCGCCTCCAGTTCTGATGCGGCTATCCCAGCTTGACCTTGTGGTGGTCAATCTTGGCAAGATCCCACACGCCCAGCCCGAGCGCTCCCGCGATTTCGACGTGTTCGGGCTGGCGGCTGAGGAATGTGCTGAACTTGCCGGGGCGGTCCTCCGCGACCGGCTTCATTCCCACTGAGCTGCGCTTGCGGTCGATCTCCATCCATCCGATGTGGTCCATCGCCACCGGATCGGTTGCGAAGTAGAGCGTCTTCTGCTCCCACACGAACTCGGGCCGCGCGCCTGGACCACCGTGATACAGCGCCTTGATCCCGTCCATGATGTGAAGCACCGTCTTGTTGCGGATAACGGGCAGCGCGCACACGGCGGGAATGAAGGATCCGCACGCGTTGTGCGTCTTGCTCGCGTGGCTGCGGCTGACGTTGTTGACCAGGCCGTGGGACAGGTTCTTGAGCGCGAGCGTCACGCCCGCGGACTGGTGATCCTTGAGCAGCGGCAGATTGATCAGCTTGTTCACTTCCTTGGTGATGAATCGCGCGGCGTAGCTCCGGCGCGCCCGCTCGTTGCTGACATCGTACCCGGGCCGGGTGAGCGCCATGTCGAGGTAGTGTTCGGGATCGTAGCCCTCGATACCCTGCTGAATCTCTTCGTAGTCCTCGGCGGCCCACGACCACCGGACTCCCTCGGGCAGCCACTTGTCGAATTTGGCGTTCACGAACTGGCGGCGGTAGCGGTCATACACGACGATGTCGCGGTTCTTGATCCCGGCCGCGTTCAGTCCGCCGATGATCTCGTGCAGGACCTCGGCGCATCCGATTACATGCGGCGCGCCGACCGGATTCACCTTGATCCCGACAACATCGCCCGGCTGAACGAACTGCTTCCAGGCCGCGGCCCAGTCCATGGTTCCGGTGAGCTCGGCCATGCCGCGGCGCATCATGTCGCGGATGGGTCCGGCTTGGTGGACGCCCCCACTGATCGAGCCGGGGTGCGCGACTTCGACCACGCGTCCTTTGTAAAGCCCCGGCATCGCGAGGCGGCTGGGGGCCGTGTTCGATTGTGTCTGCGCGGAGAGGGCGAGCGGGAGCGCCGCGGCGTGGAACCATTCGCGTCGGGTCATGTTCAATAGGTTAGAATCGTTGGCTGAGGAATGCAATGGACCACAACGAATCATCCCGGCGCCAATTCATGAAGTCCGGCGGTGCGCGGCTCAGTGCCGCCGCGCTGGCGAGCCAGATCATCGCGGAGACCACATCCGCGGCGGAAACCGGAATCCCGCAGCGCACGCTCGGGCGCACGGGCCAGAAGGTGGCCGTGCTGTGCCTTGGAGGATGGCATATCGGCGCGGTGAAGGATCACAAGGAAGCGATCCGCATCATGCACGCCGCCGTTGACGAGGGGCTCACGTTCTTCGACAACGCCTGGGACTATCATGATGGCCATTCCGAAGAGATCATGGGGACGGCGCTCCAGCAGGATAACAAGCGCGCCAAAGTGTTTCTCATGACGAAGAACTGCAACCGCGACTACGCGGGATCCATGAAGCATCTCGAGGACAGCCTGCGGCGGCTGAAGACCGATCACCTGGATCTGTGGCAGTTCCACGAGATGGTCTACGACAACGATCCCGATTGGGTGTTCGACAAAGGCGGGCTCAAGGCGGCGCTGGAGGCGCGCAAGCAAGGCAAGGTCCGGTTCATCGGATTCACCGGCCACAAGGATCCGTCGATTCACCTGAAGATGCTCGCCAAGCCGTATCCGTGGGATTCGGCGCAGATGCCGGTCAACGTCGTGGACCACTACTACCGCAGCTTCCAGCAGCAGGTGATCCCGGTGTGTTTGAAGAAGAACGTCGGCGTGATCGGCATGAAGGGGCTCGCCGGGGGACATCCACAGGGGCGGCTGATCGAGAAGTTCGGGCTCACGGCGGTGGATTGTTACCGCTACTGCCTAAGCCAAGCCGTTTCGACGCAGGTGGTGGGGATCACCTCGATGGCCCAGTTGAAGGAGGATGTCGCGCTGGCCCGGTCGTTCAAGCCAATGACGGCGGCCGAGCAGCAGGCGTTCCGGGACAAGGTGAAGGACGAGGCTGGCGACGGGCGGCATGAATTGTTCAAGTCGAGCAAGACTTATGATGGTCCGTACCACCGGCGTCAGCATGGGTTTGAGGTGGGATAGGCTTCGCGCAGTGATCAACCCCTGAAGCTGGCTACCTGGCGTCCTCGCTGGCGCTATTCGGCCACCCAGTTTACCCCATCGCTTTCGGAGACCGGCAGAAGGCGGCCAGCAAACCATGGACGCATCACCCCGCCGCCTTGCTAGATTCTTGACATAGTATGCAGTGCGTAGTACACTATGCGTAGTGATCCGTTCCTTTCGGTGCCGCGACACTGAAGACCTGAGCCGGGGCATCTCCGTTAGGCGATTCCGGGCGTTTGAGAATCAGGCGCGAACTCGTCTGGCACGTCTCCAAGCCGCGGCGTCCCTGGACGACCTGGCGCGGATACCTGGCAACCGGCTGGAAGCCTTGGCGGCGGACCGCAGAGGCCAGTACAGCATCCGGGTCAATGATCAGTGGCGAATTTGTTTCGTGTGGGGCGAAAAGGGCCCGGAGGCGGTCGAAATCGTCGATTACCATTAGCAGGACCGAAGAGAATGAAGAGACTCCCTCCCATCCATCCTGGCCAGATCCTCAAAGAGGATCTCGATGACGCTGGTATTAGCTTGAACGGCCTCTCCCGTGACATCCGCGTGCCCATGAACCGGATCAGCGCGATCGTGAACGGTAAACGCGCAATCTCGGCGGACACCGCCATCCGCCTGGCACTGTTCTTTGGCACCACCCCTCAGTATTGGATGAACCTGCAGGCCAACTACGACTTGGCGCTGGCCGAGCATGAATCCGGCGGCCGGATCCGGGCTGACGTGAAGCCCCTGGCCACGCGGTAGAGCTACTCCTTCGGAGCCGCCCTCAGCCCCGCCGCCGCGATCTGCGCGATATCCAACAGCCGCGGTGGCTTGTCCCCTACCGCCGCCAGCGCGTCGCGGAACATCGTGTTGCAGAACGGACAGGCTGCGCCGACCACATCCGCCCCCGTGGCCGCCAATTCCCGCGCCCGCTCGTGGCTCACACGGCTGCCCTGTTCCTCTCCGAGAAACGCCAGTCCGCCGCCCGCCCCGCAACAGAAACTCCGGCTGCGCGACCGGGGCGGATCGACTACGGTACCGCCCAGTGCCGCCGCCTGCCGCGGCTCCTCGTACATCCCCCGGTAACGCCCCAGATAGCAGGGGTCGTGGAACACCACTTTATCCTCAGTGGCCGCGGCCGGAATCCGCGCCGCATGCCGCGCCAGGAACTCACTATGGTGCTCGACCGGCGGAGCCTGCCCGATCTCCTTCCAGTCCTCGCTGATCGTACGCACGCAATGCGGACAGATCGAAATCAGCTTCTTCACTCCCGCGCTCTCGAACGCCGCCAGATTCTGTTCCGCAAGCTGCGTGAACGCCAGGTCGTTCCCCAGACGGCGCGCGGAATCGCCCGTGCATCGTTCCTTCTTGAGGACTCCGAAGCTCACTCCCAACCCGCGCATCACCTCGGCGAGCGCCTCTACGATCTCCCGGCCGCGCGGATCATAGGAGCCCATGCAGCCCATCCACAAGCAGTATTCCTGCGAACCGTCGTACAACGGCAGCCCGGCGCGCTTGATGAACCTGTCGCGCTCCATTGCGGACATCCCCAACGGATTCCCGTACTTCTCCAGGTTCAGGAACAGCTTGTTGCCGTACTCGTCCTCCCACTTGCCCGTGTTCACCGCGCCGCGCCGCAAGCCGACGATCAACGGCAGGTGCTCGATCCCCAGCGGACACTGGTTCTCGCACGCGCCGCACGTGGTGCACTGGAACACTGCCTCCTGCGACAAGTGGACTCCTAGCAGCGGCGCTGCCGCACCAGCACCGTTAGCGTTCAAGTATCCCCGAAATCCGAGGATGATCTCCTTGGGATTGAGCTGTTTCCCGGTGTTGTACGCCGGACAATGCTCGGTGCACCGGCCGCACTCGACGCACGAGTAGGCCTGCAATGCCGCGAGCTGCGTTACATCCTTGCCCGTGTCCAGCCCGAAATCCTCGTCACCCTCGAGCGGCGGGATCTGCGAAAATCCTCCGCGCGACAGAAACACTGCCGCTGGACTCAGAATCAAGTGCAGATGCTTGGTGTGCGGAACCAGGGGCAGGAACACGGCCAGCGCCAGCGTGTGCATCCACCAGACCAGGCGTCCCGTGTGGAACAGGTAGTCCGCAAGGTAGGTCAGCATCAGCGTGAGGATCAGCCCGGCGATCACCGCCGACTCGACTGAGACCTCCGCCCCCAGCCACTTTGGCCGCACCAGGAAGCGGCGCACCGCCAGTCCCGTGATCGACACCGCTACCGCCACCGCGAACAGCGCAGCCGCGCCGAAGTAGATGCGTCCGGGGAATCCCTGCCGGTCGAGGATCCGGAACCCGAACCCGGCTGCCAGGTGGTCGAGCGTCACCAGGGCGAAGGCGCAGAAGCCCCAGAACAGGAAGGCGTGCGCAAGTCCGGGCAGCGGACGCTCGCGGATCACCGTGGCTTGCAGGGCCACCTCACGCACGAACTCGGCGATCCGCGGACCCAGGGGGTGCAGCGAGAATCCAGGATCCGGACGGGACGCCCGGATGGTCCGCAGAACCTTGCCAAACCGCATCCAGAACAATGCGGCTGAGGCCAGACCCACGGCGGCCAGCAGGATCATCTCGGCCCACGCCGGTTGGGGCATAAGGGAGACTTTAGCACTATCGTTCCGGGCGTGAACGCCGATCCGTTACACTTGAAGAAGAGCGGCTGATTGAGAGTACTTGTTGCCGGCGCGTCCGGCTTTATCGGTTCCCACTTCTGCGAGCGTCTTCTCGCGGAGGGCCACGAGGTCCACGCGGTGGACAATTTCATCACCGGCGTGTACGCGAATCTGGCGCCGGTCGAAGGCAAGTCCGGATTCACGTTTCAGGAAGCCGATGTCACCCGCGAGCTCACCGTGCCCGGGCGGTTTGACGCGGTGGCGAACCTGGCGTCTCCGGCGAGTCCCCGAGACTACATGGCGCATCCGGTTGAGACGCTCGAGGTGGGCTCTGTTGGCACGCGCAACCTGCTGGAGATCGCCCGCCGCGACCAGGCAAGGTTCCTGCTGACGAGCACGTCGGAGTGCTACGGGGACCCGCTCGTGCATCCGCAAGTGGAGACCTATTGGGGCAATGTGAATCCCGTGGGTCCGCGGTCCTGCTATGACGAGAGCAAGAGGTTCGCCGAAGCGATCACGATGGCCTACCATCGCACGCACGGAGTGCGCACCAACATCGCGCGGATCTTCAATACCTACGGTCCGAGGATGAAGCTCGACGACGGGCGCGTGGTTCCGCAATTCATCGATCAAGCGCTACGCGGCGAGCCGCTGACCATCTATGGCGATGGATCGCAGACCCGCAGCTTTTGCTATGTCCGCGATCTCGTCGACGGGCTCTACCGGTTGATGCGGAGCGAGGAGCGGTATCCGGTGAACCTGGGCAATCCGGTGGAGCTCACGATCCTCGAGTTCGGGCAGAGGATCCAGGAACTCGCCGGGTCCAAGGCGGGGATCGTGTTTCACGATTTGCCGCAGGATGATCCCAAGCGCCGGAAGCCGGACATCAGCAAGGCGAAGGCGGTGCTGGGTTGGGAACCGGTGGTCCCGCTCGAAGAAGGGCTGCGCGAGACGATCGCCTACTTCGCTAGCACTCCAGCCGGCCCACGATAATCGTGTGGGGTCCGGCGCGGAATTCCGCCGGATACGCGAATCCGTTGATGGCGGGATGCCGCCCGTGTCCATCCAGCGGCGGCCGTTGCCCACCGGCAATTCGTAGGTAACCGTGCCCACGGTTAGAAGGCGTGGCAAGTGGCTCACCCCTGAATGCATCCGGTGTGGCTCCACCATCGCGGCAGCCAAGCGGCCTGGTTGCGCGTGAACTGGGCGCTCGACACCGGTGACGGCCCAATATAGAATTGAGCGAAAGAGAGGCCAATGATCATGTTGAGACTCGCACTCCTGCCCGTCCTCGCCGCAGCAACCCTGTACGGCCAGACCGCTCAGACCACCGGCCGTGTTTCCGATCCAAGCGGAAGCGTCGTCGCCGGAGCACAAGTCAGCGCGGAAAACGTCGAAACCGGTGTCCGCGCAGAGACCTCCACCAACGACCAGGGCTACTACGTCATCGTTTCGCTGCGCCCCGGCAGCTACCGCATGCAAGTTCAGAAGGACGGTTTCCGGCCGCAAACCCGCTCCGGAATTCTGCTGCATGCCAACTCGAAGGAGCGCATCGATTTCGGGCTTGAGGTCGGTTCGGTGACAGAGTCGGTCAACGTTGTGGCCGATATCCAACTTCTCTCAACAGACACGGCGGAGATGGCCACTTCGATCACCGGCCGCGAATACAACCGCCTGCCGCTGATCCAGGTGGGACGCATGCGGAGTCCGGCCAACTTTGTGTTCCTGGTTCCCGGCGTCCACGGAAACCTGAGCCTCGACGGGATCGAGAACATCTCGGCGACCAATCAAATCCAGGTCAACGGCGGGCTGAAACAGAACACCGAGGTGATGGTGGACGGTTTGGCCGCCGCCACCGGCAGCTTCAACGAAATGTCGCCGCCAGTCGACGCGATTCTCGAATTCAAGGTGCAAGGCAGCCAGATGTCGGCCGAATACGGCCGCAGCGGAGCGTCGCTGGTGAACTTCACCGTGAAGTCCGGAACCAACCAGGTCCACGGCTCGGCCTTCGAGTTGTTGAGGAACGACAAGCTCGACGCCCGCAACTGGCTGGCCCCGTCGCGCGCCCTCACGCGGCAGAATGAGTTTGGTGTTTCCGCCGGAGGTCCTGTGTACCTGCCGAAGCTGTACAACGGCAAGGACCGCTCCTTTTTCTTCTTCGCGTACTCGGGATCCCGAAAGCGCGGCCTCGACAATATCGAGCGCGTGCGCATCCCCACGCCGGAGTTTTACCGCGGCGATTTCGGGGCATTGGTGGACGCGCGCGGGGCACGTGTTCCCATCTACGATCCACAGTCAACCCGCGCGGCAGGCAGCGGCTTTACGCGCGACGCCTTCGCCGGGAACCTGATTCCCGCCAGCCGCCTGGATCCGGTGGCCGCCAAGACGGGTCCTCTTTATCCTCAGCCCAACCTGAGCGGCGCGGGAGCGCTGAATTTTCAAGATTGGATCGGGGAGTCGAGGCTCGATCCCGACGTGATCACCGCCAAGGTCGACCACGCCATTTCCAGCCGCCAGAAGATGTTCGGCACCGTGAATTGGAACCGCATTCCGCGCCTGCGGAACCGCGTGCCGTTGCCGGATCCCGTCAACGACGGATTTCTGCAGAACATCAAGAGCCGCATCTTCCGCTGGAACCACGACTTCACGCTTCGCCCGGACCTGTTCAACAACCTCTCGCTCGGCTACAACCGGTTCCGCAACCCAAACGGCACGCGGTCGCAGGATCAAGGCTGGCCTTCCAAGCTCGGCCTTACGGGCGTGCCAGGGTCGATGTTCCCGGTCTTCTCCTTCACCAACGGCTATGCAACAGCGGGCAGCTCGGGCTTCAGCGACGGCATCAATCAAACCTATTTCGTCCGCGACGCGGCCACGCTGGTCAAGGGCAGCCACCTGATGAAATTCGGCTTCGAGATCCGCTGGGACCAAACCAATGACCGTTCCTCGAGCAATACCTCCGGCAGCTTCGCTTTCAATGCTCTGGGCTCCGGACTGCCGGGCAACGCAGCGACGGGCGACGGCTTTGCCAGCTTTCTGCTGGGCCAGGTGCACTCGGCTAGTTTGAGTTACCCGGCTTCGTCTGGCACGCGGCGCTCCTACCGCGGCTTCTTCTTCCAGGACGATATCAAGGTGACCTCCTCGCTCACCCTCAATTTCGGAATGCGATTCGAATACGAGCGCGCCCCTTACGAAGCCGCCGACCGCTATAGCGTGATTGACCTTGCCGTGCCCAATCCCGGAGCAGGCAATCTCCCCGGCGCGCTCGTCTTTGCTGGACAGGGCCAGGGGCGGACCGGCAGGCGCACTCTATCGGAAACCGATTTCTCTGGCTGGGGGCCGCGCTTCGGCGCCTCCTGGCGCGTCATGAACCGCACGGTCCTGCGCGGTGGCTACGGAGTTTACTATGCGAACAGCCAGCTCGGCTTGGCCTCGACCATCGGGTTCAACGTGTCCGCCAATTTCGCCACCGTCAACAACGGTGTCACACCGGCCTTTGTGCTGCGCGACGGCGTTCCCCAGAACTTCTCTACGCAGCCGCGCATCGATCCTACGTTGCTGAACAACCAGAACGGAACCTACGTCGAGCCACGCTCCAACCAGATGCCGCGCACGCAGAATTTCAGCTTCGGCATTCAGCATGAGGTCTCAGCCAACATGGTGGTGGAAGCCAACTACATCGGCAATCACAGCACGCGCCAGTCCGACCCGCAGTTCGTCAACATCAACCAGGTGGATCCGAAGTTCCTTTCCCTCGGCGCCGTCCTGACCCAGAATGTCACGGCGGCGGGCGCGGTGGCGGCCGGAATCCGGGTCCCGTACCCGGGATTCACGGGTTCCGTGGCGCAAGCGATCCGCCAGTTTCCCCAGTACCGCACGCTCACGGCCGCGGCGACCAAGGCGGGCAGCTCCGACTATCACGCTCTTGAGTTGCGCATGAGGCGCCGGTTCTCCGCCGGCCTTTCCATGGACCTGTCCTATACATTCTCGAAGAACACGGGCTACAACAGCCCGTCCTTCATCGGACGCGCCGTCACCACCGACGCGCTGCTTCAGGATCACTTCAATCCCCGGCTCGAACACGCCATTCTCCCCTACGACATTCCACATGCCTTCCTGCTCCACTACGCCTACGATGTCCCGTTGTGGAAGAACCGCAGATTGGGCGGCTGGAGCATCTCTGGCGTCCATCGTTACCAGAGTGGCAACCCGATCCCCCTGTTGATGAGCAACTCGATGCCCATCTTCAACCGCGTGCAGCGGCCCAACCTCGTATCAGGGCAGGGCATCGCCACGGGCGTCGGCATCGGCAATTTCCGGCCCAACTCCGATCGCGTGTTGCGCCCCGGCGCGTTCTCCGATCCCGGTCCCTTTGCTTTCGGTAACGCCGCGCCCTACTACCAGGATGTCCGCAATTTCCCGGTGTTCTCTGAAGATTTTTCGATTGTGAAGACGACCCGGATCACGGAGCGCCTGACCAACGAGTTCAACGCTCAGTTCATTAATGCTTTCAACCGCCACCGCTTCGGTGAGGTCGACAGCAACTGGCGCAACGCCAGCTTCGGAACGGTGCGCGCATCGAGCTTCCCGCGGTTTATTCAGTTGGGGTTGCGCCTCCGGTTTTAGCCAGGGCACGGCCGCCATGGGTGGAGCTCAAGCCTCTACCGTGGTACGATCGGCCCAGTTCGATCTCGATTGGAGGGACTGATGCTACACTCCCGGCTCCTGCTCACTCTTGCACTCTCCAGCCTGACGGTCTTCGCGCCGTTGGCTTTCCCTCAAGGCAGCACCACCACGGTGCGCGGCAACGTTCGCGATCAAAGCGACGCGGCCATCGTCAACGCAACGGTGACGCTCATCAACTCGGCGACCGGAATTTCCCTGAAGACGTCGACGAACGAAACCGGATTTTTCATTTTCCCCGGCGTCATTCCCGCGCCCTACCGGTTGACGGCGGAAGCCCCCGGCTTCCAGTTGTTTGAAGCGACACTGACCGTGCAGGTTCAACAGGTGGCGCTGGTGAATCCGGTGTTGAAGATTGGCCAAACCAGCACGCAAGTCGAAGTGGTGGACGCGACGCCAATTCTTACCGTGGACAATCCGACGCTGGGGCATGTGCTTGAGCGGCGGCGCATTGAACAGTTGCCGATCAACGGGCGCAACCTGGTGACCTTGTTGCAGACCGTGCCGGGCATGGAAGGAACCCGCGCCTACGGGCTCCGCCAAGGCTCACACGAATTCGTGCTCGACGGCTCAGCCATCAGCGAGCGCGTGTACGGCGACGTGCAACGGCGGCCCCCGGGGCTCGACACCATCCAGGAGTTCAAGGTGGAGAACAACGGATCCTCGGCCAAGTTCACCCGGCCGACGACCGTTGTCATTTCGACCAAGAGCGGGACCAATCAACTGCACGGGTCGCTCTTTGAGACGCACCGCAACAACGCGATCGGCAAGGCCCGCCAGCGGCAGGACTTCTACAGCAAGCCGCCAAAGTTGATCCGCAACGAGTACGGCGGATCGGCTGGCGGTCCGATGATTCTGCCCAAGCTCTACGACGGGCGGAATAGAACGTTCTGGTTCTTCGCATACGAAGGGCTGCGCAGCGTCGCGCCGTTTACGCTTGGATTCCAAGTGCCGACCGAAGCCATGCGGCAGGGCGACTTCCGCGGACTCGTCGACGGCCAGGGCCGCCAGACCGACATCTATGATCCGTACACCACCGATGCGCAGACCTGGAGCCGGCAGCAGGTCTCCTACCGCGGCCAGTTGAATGTCGTCGATCCGGCCCGGATCACTCCGCTCGCGAAGTTTCTGTTTGGCGTCACCCCGCTGCCCACCGAACCGAACGTGAACCCGCTGCTCGGCAACAACTGGTTCGGACCGGTGCCCCGTACCGCGCGCCAGTGGACGTCAACCACGCGCATCGATCACCGCTTCTCCGATAAGGATCAGTTCTTTGCCCGCTACACGCAGGGCGACGCCTGGGCGTTCGAACAGAAGTTCACCCAGCCGATGCTCAACAACGCGCCCGGCACCGTGTTCCGGCTGTCGCCGAACAAGAGCATGGCCGTGTCGTGGGTCCGCAACATCAGCCCGACGTTCTTCAACGAACTGCTGGTCAGCGGGAATCGCGAGACCTACTTCCTGGGCACTGGCGAAAAGGGCCGCAAGTACGCCGACGAGCTGGCGCTGCCCAATCCGCTGAATGTTGCCGGATGGCCCGGGCTCTACGACACAGGCCTCTCAAGCTACTACTTTGAAACCGACAACACCCAGGGCTACGGCGTGTTCTACGGGATCATCGACAACCACGCCACCAAGATCAAGGGCAAGCACGAGTTCCAGTTCGGCGTCCACTTCCGCTATGACCAATTGAATGTGCTGCCGGACCAGCAGCAGAACCAGGGCAATCATAGCTGGTCCACCGCGGCCACGGCGCTTTACGATTCCTCGACCAGCCGCAACAACCCGCTGGCAACGCCCTTAACCGGCCACAATCTGGCCAACATGTTCTTCGGCGTGATGAACTACTCAAACCAGTTCATCCGCAGCTACTTCTACATGAGGGGCCGCGAGTACGCGCTCTACTTCCAGGACAACTACAAGGTCACGCCGAGGCTCACTTTGAACCTCGGTGTGCGATGGGAGTACTGGCCGGCGTTCCGCGAAAAGAACAACGTGTTGAGCACGTTTGACCCGCAGCGCAAGGCGGTCGTGCTCGGAACCGATCTCGACACGATGTACCGCCTGGGAGCCACCGCGCCGTCGATCGTGAACCGGCTCCAGTCGCTCGGCGCACAGTTCATCACCTACAAGGACGCGGGGCTGTCGCAGAGCCTGATGGCGAGCACCAAGCGCGACATCGGCCCTCGCGCCGGATTCGCCTATCGCGCGGGTGACGGCGCCAAACAGTTCGTGCTGCGCGGCGGCTACCGGATCGCCTACTTCCCGATTCCGCTCCGGCCCTGGTCGGCGCGCATGCGTTCGAATGCTCCGCTGACGGCGCGCTTCCGCGTGAGCGAGACGGACTCCTCGCTCTCCCCAGACGGCATCGGCAATATCGGCATGCGCCGCGTCCCCACCGTGATCGCCGGACAGAACAGCAGGGACGTGGTCACGCTGACGAACGCGAACGCGCTCACCCGCGGATCCGTCTTGGCGAGCTACTTCGCTTCCAGCCAGCCTGACCCCCGTGTCCACGACTGGAACCTGACCGTCGAGAAGGAAGTGCTGCCGGATACCGTGGCCAGGATCTCCTACATCGGCAACCACGGCGGATTCCTCGAGCAGTTCAACCGCTACAACGAGCCGACTCCGGACTACATCTGGTTCCAGTCCACGCGGCGGCCGCTGCCCACCGGCGAGTTCTCAAACGTGTTGCGGCGGCCCTTCGACCAGACGGTGTACGGCACGGTTGAAGAGTACCGCAAGACCGGGTGGTCGAACTTCAACGGCATGCAGTTCGAGCTGGAACGGCGTTATGCCAAGGGTTTCGCCTACCAGATCTTCTACGTGATGGGCAACGCGCTGGGCGCCGGCGGCCAGGACTTCTCCGGGACCTCGATCATCTCGGCGCCGAACCAGTTCATGCCCGGACTGGTGCCCGCCGATATCGATCAGCGGAACCGCCTGCTGAACTATCAGCGCGACATCGGGGTTCCCAAGCATCGGCTCCGGTGGAACTGGATCGCCGACCTTCCGTTCGGCAAAGGCAAGCTGATCGGCAGAAACTCGGGCGGCGTCCTCGACCGGTTCATCGGTGGCTGGCAAGTGGCCGGACTCGGAACCATCCGCAGCAACTATTTCACGCTGCCGACCGGTACTTATCCCACCGGAAACCCGGTCGAGTTATACGGTTACGAGCATCCGGTCCAGGACTGCCGCAGCGGCGTGTGCCGTCCTGGCTACCTCTGGTGGAATGGCTACATCCCGGCGAACCGCATCAACAGTGTCGATGCCCAGGGACGCCCGAACGGCGTTATGGGTGTGCCGCAGAACTACCGCCCTGCCACTGCGCCTCTGATTCCGGCGGGGACCACCGCCGCCCAGGCCAACATGCCCGCCAACACCAATCTGGTCCAGTTCTGGGACACGAACACCGTGTGGGTCCCGTTGTCGGATGGCACGGTCCAGCGAACAGCGTTCAACGATGGCCTGCATCCGTGGCGCCAGCAGTACTTGCCGGGCATCCGGCAGTGGGGCGTGGATGCTTCGCTGTTCAAGACGATCCCGATCACCGAGTCGGTCCGGTTGCGGTCGAACGCCGACTTTTTCAACGTTTTTAACAGCCCTGGCAACCCGAACGCTATCGGTGGCGATGGAATTCTCAGCACCCTGAACTCAGGCAACGCGGCGCGCGAGCTCCAGTTGACCCTCCGGCTGACTTGGTAGGAAATCCAACGAACTGGGTATCCCTTTCACTCAGCCGACCCCAAC
>VFZX01000153.1 GCA_016871015.1 Acidobacteriota bacterium
GAATTCCTCGTGCAGCCTCAGCGCCCTTTCTGCGTCCGCTGTTGCCTCGCTCTCGCATGCTTCCAGGATCGCGCCCCGCGCTGCGAAAACGATAGTGGGGTTCCCCAGACGCTTTCCTGTAGGCAGCGTGTCCGTCACTGAAACCTGGCCAGTGGTCGCGACTGCTCCGCCGTTGGTCACGGTGACGGTGTAGACAGCGTTCTGCTGCCCGCGGAAGAAGTTGCCCACGTGGGTCTTGGTGATGCTCAGGTTGGCTGTGCCGATCGTGGTCGGATCCTCAGCCGTGTTGTTGTTCGCCACCGAGTCACCGCCACCGGACACGACCGCCGTATTGGTGACCGCGGGAGCCGTGTCCTGGCCGATGTCGACCTTGACCGAAATCACCGGGAAGTTCTGTCCCGCGGCCAGGGCATCGGACCGGCGGCAGGCGTTGCCCATGCACATCCAGCCGGTGCCCGTCATGCTGGCGATGGTCATCCCGGCGGGGACCGTGTCGACCACGGTGACCGGACCAGTGGAAGGATTGGCGCCGGAGTTCCGCACGGTGATCAGGTACTCGGCATTCGTTTGTCCGCGATTGAACGCCCCGGCGTGGGTCTTGGTGATCGTAAGGTCCGTTGGATTGTTAATCCCCGTCGGATCCGTCGCGGTGTTATTGTCCGGATTGTCGTCGGTCCCGGCGGCAGTGGCGGTGTTCGTCACGCTGTTGGGAGCATTGCCCGCAACCTCCACCACCAGGGTGATTGGCGGCGACGAGCGTCCCGCTCCAATCACATCCGTGGACGTGCAGACCAGTTGCACGCAAGTCCACCCGGGCCCGGTGATCGAAACAAGCGTCAAGCTTGCTGGCAGCGTATCGGTGACGGTGATCGTCCCAGTGGACTGCGCGGTTCCCACGTTGTTCACGACAATCGAGTACGTCCCGCGCTGGCCACGGACAAAGTTATGCGCGTGAGTCTTGGTGACCGTCAGGTCTGTGAACACCAGGCTGGTGGTCACGCTCGATACGTTGTTCGCGGTCGAAACGTCCCCGTCCGCGAAGACCGTTCCCGTGTTGATGATCGACGCCGCGGCATCGCGCGACGAGGTTGCCGTCACGTCGATGGCGGGATAGGAGGCCTGCGGCGCCAGCGTGTCGTTGCGGGTGCAAGAGTTCTGGTCGCAGGTCCAGCCGGTACCGGCCATGGTCTTGAGCGTCAGTCCCGCGGGCAGGGTGTCGGTGACCGTCACCGGATTGACCGCCGCGGCCGTGCCCACGTTGGTCACGGTCAGGCGGTACACGATGTCTCCACTCCGTGCCGTTCCACTGATGTGAACCTTGGTCATGCGCAGGTCCGGACCGGGCGCCACCGGCGTCACATCCGAAGCGGAATTGTTCGAGGTATCGGTGTCCGCGCCTCCGGATACGGTCACTGTGTTGGTGACTGTCGAAGGCGCGTTGGCGGCGGCGTTTACGGTTACGGTGATCTCCGGGTACAAAGCGCCTCCGGCGAGAGCATCCCCGCGGGTACAGGTTGCGCTGGTGCAGTTCCAGCCGGTTCCCGCCATGGACACCAGCGTCAGCCCGGTGGGAATCGTGTCGGTCACGGTAACCGTGCCGCGTGTCGGAACCTGGCTGCGGTTGATCACCGTGACCGTGTAGGTTCCGCCCTGCTGGCCCGGGACGAAATTGCGCGCGTGCGTCTTGGTGACCGTCAGGTCCGGACCCAGCACCCGCGTTACGTCTTCCGAGCTGTTGTTGGTGGTGTCGGTGTCGTTGCCACCCGCCACGGCGGCACGGTTGGTAACGGTTACTGCCGCATCCGAGGCAACGTTCACGGTGACTGTGATGTCCGGATACGTCTGATTGGGACCAAGCGCGTCCGCGCGTGTGCAACTGGCGGCGGCGCAGGTCCACCCGGTTCCGGCCAATCCGGTCAGCGTCAGCCCTTGCGGAATGGTCTCGGTAACAGTGACAGTTCCGCTCGAGGCCTCAATGCCAATGTTGCTCACGCGGATCCGGTAGGCAGCTCCAGTCTGCCCTTGCACAAAGTCACCTACGTGCGACTTCACCAGGATCAGGTCGGCGCCTGTGGCGATCGCGAACTTCTGGATCGAGGCGTTGTTCTGCGCGATCTCGTCACCCTCCGCGCGAATCAACGCTGACACGGCTTGTTCCCCGCCGGCGGAACCCGAAATCGAAGCCCACACGTTCAGTGGCGGATCCTGCTGGCCCGGCGCGAGCAAATCCGCACGGCGGCAGGTGGCTCCAGCGCAATCCCAACCAGCTCCGGACACCGCGCCAATTGCGACCTCCCGATCCGAACTCGATACAGTCACCGTGCGCTCGCCCAGGGGCTCGGATCCGCTATTGCGGCTGCGGGCCGTAAACAGAACGCCTTCGGCGCCAGGATGCGCCGGACCGGTCCGGGCCAGATTCACCGTCGCGTCCGCCAGGCTCAGCCGCCGCAGAGTTGCGGCTCCCGACTCGGCGCCCCCCAGCCAGACCGCACCCGAAGGATCGATTGCGATTCCCTCAACGCCGCCCGCCACGTAACCCGACAGCATGGTCTCGCCGCCAGCCGCGTCCAGCCGGGCGACGAATCCACCGGACTTCGCCCCTGCCCGTTGAAGCACCAACTCGGGAAGATCCGGAGAAGACGTGGCGCCAGCAATGTAGATCGAGCCGGATGGATCTGCCGCCAGTCCGGTGAGCCGGTCGGCCCCGCTGCCGCCGAATGATCCCGAAAACTCCATTGATGTGAGTCCGGCATTCAGCCGCACGGCAAAGACCTGGGAGTCGCCACCGGAGGCCGCGAAGACGGTTCCCGCCACCCAAACTGATCCGTCGAGGGCGGTTCCGATGCCAGACACTTCCTGGCTGGCCGGACCCGGGATTTCAGCCCGTGCAAGCAACTGCAACTGATCGCTGGTCCAGGGAGCATAGCGCCGGGCTTCGGTACCTTCCCCGGCAGCGCCCGCCACGAGCAGGGTGCCGTCGGACGCAACGGCGATTGCGCCCTTCCCGGGGCGGAATCCAAGCGAGGCCTCGCTGATCTCAGATCCGATTCGGAGCAGCCGGTCCTCCAACACGACATAAGCGATCCCAGCGCCGTCGGCATCGAGTCCCCGGACCCGGTCCTTTTCAGACCCCACGTAAACCGCTCCAGTCAGCGCGCCGTCGGAGGCGAAGCGGGCCAGGAACCCGCCTCCTGTTTTCGCTCCGCTGTTCACGGGCAGGTCCGGAGAATCCGTGTTCCCGGCGAGATAGACTGTACCAACGGAATCCACTGCGAGCTGAGCGTCACTCTCAACGCCACTGCCGCCAAAACGGGCGGAGAACAGCACTGCTCCGGAGGGCGAAAGCTTGGCGACAAACAGGTCCGCGGCCTGGGCGGTGCGGCCAGCGGCGTACAAGTTGCCCTGGGAGTCAGCGGCGATGGCATCCACCGATATCGCTCTCAGGCTCTCGGGCAGATCCGCCACGGTCAGCACCGGATCGATCACGAGCGGCTGGGACTTGTCGTATTCTCCGGTCTCAATCCCGGCAGACTGGCCTGAAACCACATACCGGCTTGGAACTTCGACCCGGACCCCATTCCGGATTTGATATGCGAACGGTTTCCTTTGAATAATCGTCCCGATCAAGAGATCCCCAGACGGCGCCAGCCGGACTTGGCCGGCTCCGGCGAACGAAATCCGGATCGCCCGGGGATCGGCTCCCGGAGCGAGCACAAAGTCGTACTCAATGCCTCCATGCGGATCTCCGTAGACCACGAAATCGGTTCCGGGATAGACACCGTCCGCACGCAACTCTGCATAGCCACTCGCCGCGCCGGTACCTGGCCGCGTGCCGTGCAGGCGGAGCGCGTCTGCCCCTTCGAGCCGCAAATGCACACTGCCCCCTCGGGCCGGGCGAATCGCAATTCCCGATGCGTCAATCTGCCAACGGGCCTGGGGTGTCCCCGCCACGAATCCGCTTCCGGCGGGCTCGAACTGGACGATCGCCTTGGCGGATGGATTTCCGCGGGCTGCAAACGCAGCAAAAATTAGAAAAGCGAGCTTTTCATTCTGAAGTTCCTGGCGCCGGCAATGCGCGCCGGCGGAAACTTTTGTTGTACCACTCCCGAGTACTACGGTGGGCGACTCGGTTACCCAGCCGTAGTTCCAGTACAACTGGAGCCTGAGCCAGCCGTACAGCCGAAGCAGTGCACCCCGGTGGCGATCACTCTCGATGCGAAACGGGTTGACTCGAATTCTCGAACATGGGAGAACTCCCCCCGGACCGGGAGATCCAACATCTGATTGAAATCGCAGTCGTACAGGGTTCCGTCCCAGCCCACGGACAGCGTAGTCCGGCACATGACAGCGGCGGCTGCCATTGGGTTGAAGGCTTGGACAAGCCGGTCCATGTACCGCTCGTAGTTGCCGCTCCGCAGCAGATACTCGAGGAACCGGCTGATGGGCATGTTGGTGATCGTGTAGAGGGAATGGAACACGATCCCGTGACGCCTTGCCAGTTCCCGTTTGAAGTCAGCCTCTAGAGCCTTTTGGGGCGGCGGGAGGAATGCACCCGCCGGATTGTACACGAGGTTGAGCTTGAGTGGCGAACCCGGCTGGCCGTATCCGAGCGAGTTCAGCAGGCGGAGCGCCTCAATCGATTTGGCGAAGACGCCCTCGCCCCGCTGGGCATCCGTCTGCGCCTCTTGAAAGTAGGGGAGGCTGGCCACGACCTCCACCCGGTGCGCCGCGAGGAACCTGGCGAGCCCAGCCTGCGAAGGGACCAGCAGGATCGACAAATTGCAGCGGTCGATTACGTGCCGGCCGAGTTCTCGGGAGCGCTCCACAATCCAGCGGAAATTGGGATTCAGCTCCGGGGCGCCTCCGGTGATGTCCACCGTGGGAATCGTGGTCCGCTCCAGGACTCGCATGCACCACTCCGCCGTCTCGCGGCTCATCGACTCGCGGCGGTGAGGTCCGGCGTCGACATGGCAATGCTTGCAGGTCTGGTTGCACACCTTGCCCACATTAATCTGCAGTACTTGGACTCCCGTGGCGCGCAACGGGAACAGGCCGGATTCGCTCAGCGCAGTGTCAAAAGCCTTTCTCGGATGGGGCGCGGCCGCTGGTTCAAGGATGCGGAGCTGCCCGGCCGGAGCAAAGCTCACATGCTCACCTTGTCCACCGCGTTGCGCATTTGGAGAGCATGGGCAAGCGCTGCTCCTCCACGAATCGCGGCGGCGACGTGAACCGCCTCAGTCATCTGGTCGGGATTCGATCCGGACTCAAGACTGGCTGTCGTGTAGGCGTCAATACAGTAGGGACATTGCAGCGCGTGCGCCACCGCCAGTGCGATGAGGGACTTCTCGCGCGCCGACAACGCTCCTTCGGCAAACACCGCGCCGTACCATTCGTTGAACTTTTGCCATAGCTCCGGCGCATTCTTTCCCACGTCGCCGAAGCGGGCCAAGTCCTCTTGATGGTAGTATCCAGCCATGCCCTCTACTGTCGCACAAGTGGCGATGTTTGCCGCCGCTGGAGCCGTACTGGCGCAAGCGCAGACCGCGGACCTGATCCTGCATAATGCGCGCGTTGTCTCAGTAAATTCCCGGTTCGAAGTTTTTCAGGCCGTGGCGGTCAAGGGAAACCGGATCCAGGCCACGGGCTCAAACGCCACGATCCTCCGCCGGAAGGGCCCTTCGACCAAGGTCATCGACTTGGGTGGAAAGACCGTGCTTCCCGGGCTGATGGACACCCATGTCCACGCCGCGGACGCATCGATGTATGAGTTCGACCACGAGATCCAGGACATGCAGACGATTGCGGACGTGCTTGCCTACTTGCGGGCCCGCGCCGCCGTGACTCCCAAGGGCCAGTGGATCCGCCTGTCGCAGGTGTTCATCACCCGCCTGCGCGAACAGCGCTATCCGTCACGCGCCGAACTCGACGAAGTGGCGCCCAACCATCCCGTGATTTTCGGCACGGGTCCGGACGCGTCTGTGAATTCGATGGCCTTGCGCCTGAGCGGCATCACGCGGGAGAAGCACCCCAAGGAAGGACACGTCGGAAAGATCGAGCGGGACGCGAACGGCGAGCCCACGGGAATTCTGAGAAGCCACTCTCAATTCGTCCGTCCCGGACCCAGCGGCCGGACCGCGACCACCGAGGACCGGCTGACCCGATTGAAGATGATGCTCGCCGACTACAATTCTGTCGGCATCACAAGCGTGGCCGACCGTTCGGTGAGCGACTCGGAAGTGGATCTCTACCGCGAGCTCCACAAGCGCGGCGAACTGACCTGCCGCGTGTTCCTCAACTACGACATCGATCCCAACGCGCCGCTCGAGGAAGTGAAGGCGCGGATGATGAAGGCGCGCCGCGATCCGCTCCACACCTACAACGACATGCTGTGGCTGCGCGGGCTGAAGGCGTTCCTCGACGGCGGCATGCTCACTGGCAGCGCGTACATGCGGGAGCCTTGGGGTCCGAGCAAGATCTACTCGATCGTGGATCCGAACTACCGCGGGATGCTCTACATTCAAGCCGACCGCCTCTACGAACTCACCAAGTTTGCTCTGCAAAATGATCTCCAGTTCACCGCGCATTCCGTGGGCGACGGCGCGGTGCAGGCGCTCGTCCGTGCCTACGAGCGTGTCAATACCGAGTTCCCGGTGAGGGCACAGCGGCCATGCCTGACACATGCCAACTTCATGTACCCGGAAGGTATCGAGATCATGAAGAAGGTGGGCATCGTAGCGGACCTGCAGCCGGCCTGGCTCGAACGCGACGGAGCCACGCTGACCAAGCATTTCGGCAATCCGCGGATGCGCTACTTCCAGCCGTACAAGTCGCTGTTCGACGCGGGCGTGGTGGTGGGCGGCGGGTCGGATCACATGCAAAAGATCGGATCGATGCGTGCCATCAATCCCTACAATCCCTGGTGGGGAATGTGGCTCACGCTGGTCCGCCAGCCGCGCTGGACCGACCAGCCGCTGCATCCGGAGGAACGGATCACCCGCGAGCAGGCGATCCGGTTGTACACGGCCAACAACGCGTTCCTGATGTTTGACGAGAAGAACCGGGGCTCGATTGAGGCCGGTAAGCTGGCCGACCTGGTGGTAATCGACCGGGACATCCTGCAGTGTCCGGTGGATCAGGTGAAGGACATCCGCGTGGAGCGGACGTGGCTGGGCGGCCGGGAAGTTTTCGCGGTGTCGAAGAGTTGAATTGAGATTGGACCAGATCGTCAACGTCCGCCGCGGGCACATCGCTCCCGCGCCGCCACTACTCTCCGCGCCGCCTCCCCGGGCGAATCCGCCAGCACCGTGAGGTGTCCCATCTTCCTCCCCGGCCGCGGCTCCGCCTTTCCATACAAGTGCAGCTTGACATCCGGCATCGTACACACGGACTCCCAGTCCGGCTCGCCCTGCGCCCACAGGTCCCCCAGCAGATTCGCCATCGCCGCTGGACGCAACTGTACAGTGGACCCGAGTGGAAGCCCGCACACCGCTCGCAACTGCTGCTCGAACTGGCTTGTGACACAGGCATCGAACGTGAAGTGTCCGCTGTTGTGCGGACGCGGCGCCAGCTCGTTCACCAGCAGCCGTCCGGAACTCTCGAGAAAGAACTCGACGCATAGAACACCGACGACACCCAGCCGCTCGAAGATGCAGCGGGTGATCTCGACCGCATCCCGGCGCACCGCGTCCGGGACTATCGCCGGCGCAGTGGTCACATCCAGGATATGGCGCGAATGCGAGTTCTCCACCACTTCGAAGTGCTCGAAACTTCCGTCCAGTCCCCGCGCGGCAACCACCGAAACCTCGCGCTCGAAATGGATGAACGCCTCGAGGACGCACTCATTGCCACCCGCCCCGGTCCACGCCGCGCCGAGGTCTGTGTCCGCCATGATCTTCGACTGCCCCTTGCCGTCATAGCCGAATCCAGCGGACTTGAGCACCGACGGCCGCCCGATCCGGGCCACCGCGGCATCGAGCGCATCCCGCGACTCCACCACCTCGAACGGCGCCACCGGAATCCCGATCGAGGCCAGGAACCGCTTCTCGCGTTTCCGGTTTTGCGTCGTGTTCAGCACGGACCCGTCCGGACGCACGGGGGCAAACTCAGCCGCAGCCGCGGTCGAAGCTGAGGAGACATTCTCAAATTCAAACGTCACCACGTCCACATTCCGGGCGAACTCGCGAACCGCGTCCAGATCGTCCCACTGGCCGCGGACCTCGACGTCGGCCACCTGCCCGGTCGGCGTGTCGTAATCGGGCGAGAACGTGTGGACCCGGTATCCCATCCGGCGCGCCGCGATCGCGAACATGCGTCCGAGCTGCCCGCTGCCGAGCACGCCCACTCTCGATCCCGGGAGAATCGCTCCGCTCACGTCAGGCTGTCTTCCATCACCGACTGCGTCTGCCGCGCCCGGAACTCGCGTAGCTTTTCACGCAGTCCGGGCCGCGAGTTGGCGAGGATCGACGCGGCGAGCAATGCAGCGTTCACGGCGCCCGCTTTACCGATGGCGAGCGTACCCACCGGAACTCCGCCGGGCATCTGGACAATCGACAACAGCGAATCCACGCCTCGCAGCACCTTGCTCTCGATCGGGACTCCAAGCACGGGCAGCGTCGTGTGCGCCGCCACCATTCCGGGCAGGTGTGCGGCGCCGCCCGCGGCAGCGATGATTACTTCGAGGCCCTGCGCCTCGGCGGACTTGGCGAACTCCGCCATCAGGTCCGGAGTCCGGTGCGCGGAGACGATCCGGCACAAATGGGGAACGCCGAGCGTGGTGAGCATGTCGGCGGAATGGGTCATGGTTTCCCAGTCCGAGCGGCTCCCCATGATCACGGCGACAATGGGTCGGTCATTCATGAGTGAATCCTAAAGTGATAGGCTATTTTAACCCGTGCAAACACAGCGCCCAACCCGAATCCGCCACATCGTGCTGTGGCTGACCGTGGCCGCCTACATGATCACCTACATGGATCGCGTGGTGATCTCGTCGGCGGTGCCCTCGATCCAGAAAGAGCTGAACATCGACACTCCCGCGATGGGAGTGATCCTCGGCGCGTTCCGATGGGGATATTCGCTGTTCCAAATCCCCGGCGGCTGGCTGGGCGACTGGTTCGGACCGCGCAAGGCGCTCACCTGGATCGTGATCTGGTGGAGTGTGTTCACTTCGCTGACCGCCGTGAGCTGGAACATGTCCTCGATGATCGCGGCCCGCTTCCTGTTCGGAGCCGGAGAGGCCGGCGCGTTTCCGATCGCCACGCGTTCCCTCTCGCGCTGGATGCTGCCCACCGAGCGCGGATACGCGCAGGGGATCACGCATGCCGGATCGCGGCTGGGCTCGGCTCTGACTCCTCCGATCGTGGTCGCGATGATCGGGCTGTGGGGATGGCGCGCGCCATTCTGGGCCTTCGGCGCGCTGGGTATCCTGTGGGCGCTGCTCTGGTACTGGTATTATCGCGACACGCCGGGCGAGCATTCGAGCGTGAACCAGGCCGAGCTGGACCTGATTCACGGAGCGGTCGGAAAGCCGAAGACCGGGGTCCGGCCGTCGATCCCCTGGGGCCGTATCTTTTCGAGTCCCACGGTCTGGACGCTCTGCTGCATGTACTTCTTCTACGGCTACTGCCTGGCGATCTACATGGACTGGTTCCCCAAGTACCTGAACGAAGCCCGCAGTCTCGACCTGAAAAAAATGGGCTTCTACGCCGCGCTGCCGCTGCTGGCTGGCACCGTTGGCGACTTCTTCGGAGGCTGGCTCTCGGACCGCGTCGCGCACAACACCGGCAATCTGAAGCTTGCGCGTTGGAGCGTCGCCGTGGCCGGATTCCTGATCGCCGCCGCGGGCATCGTGCCCGGGATGCTCGCCGAAAGCGCCGAGGCCTGCGTGGCGTTCACGTGCATCGGGCTGTTCGGACTTGAAATGACGGTGGGCGTCTCCTGGGCGATTCCGCTTGACATTGGCGGCGACTTCGCCGGGTCGGTGTCCGCGGCCATGAACATGTGCGGTAACATTGGTGGAGCGATCTCCTCTACCTCGCTCGGTTTTCTAGTGAAAGCATACGGATGGAACATTCCATTCCTGGTGGCCGCGGCTGGTTGCGTGATCGCCGCGGTTCTCTTCTCGAGAATCGATGCCACGCGCAAGATCTTTCCACAAGAGGTACAGCATGCGAATTGATCCCAACAAGTGTGTCGCTTGCGGCAACTGCACCTACGTTTGCCCGATGGGGGCGATCTACATCGATCCCAAAATCAAGCGTGCCACGGTGAACCGCGACGAATGCGTCGAATGCTACGCCTGCTACAACGGGCTGAGCCAGGAGCACCTGAATCCCACCATGGTCCGCACCATGCGCAAGATGTTCCAGATGCTGCGGCTCCGGTTCGATCCGGAACCGGATGTGTGCCCTACCGCCGCGTTCACGCCCGAGGAATTGACCTGGCCGCGCGTGGTGCGCCGCGCGTTCTCCGACCCGCGGGTTCCGCACGAATCCACCGGTGTCGAGGGGCGCGGGACCGAAGAGGTGAAGACGAACGACGTGTCGGGACGCGTTGGCGTAGGCGAGGTCGGATTCACGATCGAGTTCGGACGGCCGGGCGTGGGCGTCTGGTTCCGCGAAATCCAGAAAATGACCATGCGTCTGGCGCAGGCGGGCGTGGCGTTCGAGAAGAAGAATCCCGTCACCACGCTGCTCAAGGACGTCAAGACCGGCGAGATCCGCGACGACATCCTGGACGAGAAGATCATGTCGGCGATCGTCGAAATCAAGGTCCCCGTGGCCCAGACCGAGGAAATCATCCGCATGGTGTGGGAGGTCGAAAAGCAGATCGACACCGTGGTCGTGCTGGGTGTCGGCACGCGATGCGATCCCACCGGCGACGAGACCGTCGTGCTGCCGATTCTCGAGCGGCTGGGCTACCATCCGCAGCGCGCCAAGACGAACATCGGCCTCGGCCGGATCACGAACAAGGACGCGCAGGACGCACGGAAGCAGGAGCCGGTGGCGGCCTATTAGGAGCACTCATGACCAACACTCTGCATCGCTTCGGGACCTCGGACAGCTTCCATGACGACTTTGTTGTCTTCGCCATCGCCTCGCGCGGAAAGAACGAGCAGGATGCGCTCCCGCGGCTCCGCAAGTTCCTCGAAATGGCGATTCCCTTCGGTCCCGTTAATTTGGGCGACGCGCGCAATGGCGGGGCGCTCCGTCCGTCCAAGCAGATGAACCCCACCTCGCACTGGAACCGCGATCTCGCGCCGGACTTCCGCGCGGTGGTCGATGGGCTGAATCACATCACCACGGTCGCCGCTGTGTTCGACAGCCGGGTGAAGGCCGAGGACTTCGTGAAGAAAGTGAAAGCGGCGGACCTGGGCCTTTCGATCAACATCTCGACGTCCGTCGATGGAGCGGACCAGTGCTGCCACGCGGCCGGAATCCCGCGGCACAGCGTCGGCTATTCACTGGGCTTTGAGGGCAAAACGGACAAGCTGCCCAACGAGCAGGTGCTGACGGTGATGACCATGTGCGGCCACGGGATGGTGGCGCAGAGCCTGGCCAAGAAGATGATTGACTGGGTGAAGGAAGGGCGCCGGACTCCGGAACAGGCGGCGACCTACATGCAGCGGTTCTGCTCGTGCGGCGTGTTCAATCCGGTGCGGGCGGCGCGTGTGATCCGTGAGGCGGCGGAAGGCCACCAGCACTGATCACCCCCGGACTTCGTACTCCTTCACAAACTCCGGCGTGAAATCCGCCCCCAGCCCCGGCGCCTCCGGGACCAGCCAGTAATCGGACCGCGCCTGCCACCCGCCCGCGAAAATCGAGTTGTACTGCCCGACCTCGCGGTTGCCCTCCTCCATGATCAGAAAATTCGGAATCGACGCCGCCACATGCAGCGACGCCGCCGTGCAAACGGGCCCGTTCGGATTGTGCGGCGCGAGCGTGACATAGGCCGCATCCGCCATCGCGGCGATCTTCTTCATCGCCGTGATGCCTCCGGTGCGCGCGGCATCCGGCTGCAGGATCCGCGCCGACTGCTTGTTCAGCGTCTCCCGGAAATTGAAATGCGACTGCAACCCCTCGCCCGTGGCGATCGGAATGTTGGTCGACCGCTGCAGCGCGGCCATCGCGTCGACGTTCTCCGGCGGTACCGGCTCCTCCAGAAAGAACGGATCGAACGGCTCCAGCATCTTGATGATCCGGCCCGCCGCCGCCATGTTGAACTTGCCGTGCGCCTCCACGCAGATATCGAACGCCGGACCCGCCTCCCGCACGCCCCGCACCATCTCGCGGACCTCGTTCAATACCTGTGTCGGCAACTGCCGGTCCGGTCCCGGATACTCGCCGAACGGATCCCACTTGCCCGCCGTCGCGCCATCGGCCATGAGCTCGCGCGTGCGATTGAAATAGGCTTCGCGCGTCCGCGGAATCGCACCCCAACGGTAGCTCGCATAGATGCGGATCTTGTCGTGGATCCGGCCGCCGAGCAGCTTGTACACCGGAACGCCAGCGGCCTTGCCCACCAGGTCCCACAGCGCGATATCGATCGCCGAGATCGCCGCGAACAAGGTCCCGCCGAGCGAATTTTCCTCGGTGATGTACATCTTGCGCCAGTGTTTTTCGATGTCCCACGCCGGCTGCCCAATGATGAGCGGCGCCAGGCTCCGGATCTGCGCCAGCACCGGCTGGACGTTCGGCGGCGTCGTGCCTTCGCCCCATCCATGCAGTCCGTCCTCGGTGCGGATCCGGCAGCACACGATGTCGCGCCGGCGGCCGATCCGCATCAGGAACGGCTCCACCGACCGGATCTTGAGCGGCGTCTCCACGCGCGCCCGTGTCTGCGCATAGAGCGGAAGCATCGATCCAGCAGCGGAGAGAAGAATCTGGCGGCGCGTGAACATGGGGATCCGGGACCAAGTGTACAATATTAGGCGACCATAACAGGCGCCATGACGGGACCATCACGCCGCGAACTGCTCACCCGATTCGGCATGGGTATGGGCACCATCGGCCTCGCAACCATCCTTGACGCCGCACCCTCCGCCAGTCCACTCGAGCCGCGGAAGCCGCCGCTTGAAGCCAAAGCCAAGCGCATCATTCACATTTTTATGAACGGCGGTCCGTCGCAGGTGGACACGTTCGACCCCAAGCCCGCGCTCCAACGCTACGGGGGCAAGCCGATCCCGATCCACCTGCGGACCGAGCGGCGGACCGGAGCCGGATTCCCCTCGCCGTTCGAGTTCAAGCGGTGCGGCGCGAGCGGCATCGAGGTGAGCGAGATCTTTCCGCACATCGGATCCTCGATCGACGATATCTGCGTCATCCGGTCGATGCACACCAACATTCCAAACCACGGCCCGTCGCTCATGATGATGAACTGCGGGACCGAGCGGCAGGTGCGGCCGAGCTTCGGGTCCTGGGTTACCTACGGACTCGGCACCGAGAATCAGAATCTGCCCGGCTTCGTCGTATTGTGCCCTGGTGGACTGCCAACCGCGGGATCGCAGAACTGGAGATCCGCGTTCCTGCCTGGCGCGCTCCAGGCCACCCACGTCGACACCAAGGAAACTGAAGTCGACCGGCTCATCGCCAATGTCAAGAGCCACACGACACCGCGGGCCGACCAGCGCGCGCAGCTCGATCTCCTCGGTGAGCTGAACCGCCGTCATCGCGAGTCCCGGCCGGAGGACGCCATGTTCGACGCGCGGATCCAGTCGTTCGAGCTTGCCTACCGGATGCAGATGGAAGCAGCCGATGTGTTCGATGTCAGCCGGGAGCCCGCCACCGTCCGCGAGATGTACGGTGACACGCTGCACGGGCGTCAGATGCTGATCGCGCGGCGGCTGCTCGAAAAGGGGGTCCGGTTCGTGCAGGTGTGGCACGGCGCTGGACAGCCGTGGGACAGCCACAGTGAAATCCAGAAGAACCATGCGCGGCTGGCGGGCGAGTGTGACCGTCCGATCGGAGCTTTCCTGCGCGATCTCAAGGAGCGCGGCATGCTCGACGACACGCTGGTGGTGTGGGGCGGCGAGTTCGGCCGGACACCCACGGTCGAGTTGACCGCTTTCGGGAGCAACCTCGGAGTCAACGGCCGCGACCACAACTCGTATGGATTCTCGATGTGGGCCGCGGGTGGAGGCATCAAGCGCGGACATGTCCACGGCGCGACCGACGAGTTCGGTTTCCGGGCCGAGGAAAAGCGCGTCCACGTGCATGACCTGCACGCGACCCTGCTGCGCCTGCTCGGCTTTGATCACGAGCGGCTCACGTTCCGTTATGCGGGACGCGACTTCCGCTTGACGGATGTCCACGGCAGCGTGGTGAACGAGATCCTGGCCTGACGGTCACGGTCTCCAGACTGCTACCGGCGTCCGCCTGCGCGTCAAGTTCAACCACTCACGCGCGAACTCGGGCGATGGCATCCAGCCCGCGGGCAGCTCACCCGGACGGAGGATTCCGCGGCGTCCCGTGCGGCTCGATCGCAAGTTGAAGACCGGACGCTTCCACTCGTCGGTGACGTCCGAAACCTCCGTCGTCATGTACCCGTGCTCGCCCTTCCCCAAGCCAGGACCGTCCGCGGCGAGCACGGCTGCCAGCCATTCGAGGATGAGTGTTTGCGCGTTCTGCAGGCAACAGTGCGGCGTCCGGTTCTGGACCACGAACGTCCAGGGCGCGCCCCGTTCGTAGTATTTCCTGAAGTACCCGTACGGACGCTCGGTGCCATTGATCCCGTCACCGCCGTTGGCGATGATCAGTTGCGGACGCCTGGCAGCCGGTTCCAACAGCGCGATGGTATCCATGCCAAGTGGCTCGTACTGCCCCGGCGCGTATGCGATCCCAGCCACGTACCGCTCCGTCCGGTATCCGGCAAGCCGGCCAACAAGCGACCCCGCGCCGGACCATCCCATCGCGATCACACCGGCCCCGGCCAACTCCGCCCGGCCTGCTTCGGCGGCGAATTGATCGAGCGCCTTGAACATCGCCCGGCCCACGCCCTTCTCCGGCAGCACGATCATGTCCGGCCGCTCCTTGGACCGGCAGTGCATCGCCAGGATCAGCGCCAGCCGGTGCCCGGAGGCGAACGCCCGGACTCTCCGGTCGTGGAACCACTGCAGATAGTCCTGTCCGCGGTCAAAGATCACCCACGCCGCCCGCACCGGATCCTTGAACTCGACTGGTGCAAGCTGGTACACACACGGCTCAAGGATCTCCTCGTCCGGCAGCGGATCAACCACAGTGCGGCGGGCCTGGTCCGCTTGTCCCATCAACGGCAGGCTCCACAGGATCACGCTAACGACAGCCTCGCGCATATGCAGCATCTGACGCTCGCCCACCTCTTTCCGTTGAACGCAATATACTCAGCGCATCACTGGCACCGTCCGCGATCCCGGCGGCCTGGCGAGTAGACCACCCAGCACCAGCGCGGTACATTGGAAAGCAGATGGCGATTCGCGCGGACACCCTCGATCTGTTCAATGAAGTCCTGGAAGTCAAACCCCTTACCAAGGACTCCTGGGCCTTCTATTCCGCCGAACTCAACTCCATCCGCGGCGACGACGAAGCCGCCAACTTGGCCCTGCGTCTCCGCCAGAGCTTCGGCAAACGCTACTATCGAGCCTTCCTCGCCGGCCACAGCGGCTGTGGCAAGAGCACCGAACTCACCCGTCTGGCCACGTCAGTCGAATCCCAATACCGCACCATTCGCTTCAGCGCGAAAGACGAACTCGATCCCGCCAGCGCCGAACCCTTCGACGTCCTGCTCTTGATGATGGCCCTCCTCGGCGAGCAAATTGCGCGGCCCGTCAGCGAAGGCGGGTTGGCGTGGCGACCCTCGGCTGCGCTCTCGCAAAAGGTGCTCGATTGGTTCGCCGCCGAGACCGTAAAGGAGACTCGCTCGACCGCCGTCGCCGCCAGTGTCGAAGCCGGCGCCGGCATGGACGGCGATTCCGTCTGGGGCAAGCTGCTGGGCCTCTTCGCCAAGATCAAGGGCGAAGTCCGCTTCGCCTCCCAGCGCGAAGAGCAAGTGGTACAGCAGCGGAAGCGCCGCCTGCCGGAGCTTCTCTCCGCCGCCAACGACTTCTTCAACGCCTGCACCGAGGAACTGCGCAGCAAGCAGAAGAAGGAATGGCTCTTCATCGGCGAAGACTTCGAAAAGCTCCTCACGGCCGACCTTCCTCAGCGGTTCTTCGTGCAGGATTCGGCGCTCTTCAGTGGCCTCCAAGCGCATTTCATCTTCACCATCCCCATCGAACTCGCCTGGGCGGCCAGCGGCGCCGGCCTTCCGTTTGAAGTGCGCAAGATCTACGACACGCCCGTTTACACGAAGGACAACCAGCCGGACAAGGGCCGCTCTCTCCTGCGCGACCTGATGAGCAAGCGCGTCGACCTGAACCTCTTCGAGCCCGGCCAGCTCGACCGCCTGATCGTCGCCTCCGGCGGCAATCTGCGCGACCTCTTTCTCTGGACCAACGACGCGGCAGACCGTGCTCTCCTCGCCCCCTCGCCCATGATCCGCCGGGACGACGTTACCCGCTCCATCGCCAAGTACCGCCGTGAAGCCCTGCTGCGTTTGGGCCCCAGCGGCTACGACGCCGAGGAAGTGAAATGGTCCGCGCGCCTGGAACGGCTAAAGGCCATCTACGCGCAAGCCAGAGATCACGAAGTACCCGACGCCGTTCTGTAGGTCTTGCTCAAGGCTAGAGCCGTGCAGGAGTTCAACGGCAACGGCCGCTTCGCCGTCGCGCCGCTCGTCGTGGACATCCTGGAAAAGCAGGAACATCTCGCGCTCGACTCGCCCGGCGGCCTGCTGCCGGAGACGCCGGTGGCGACACCGCCATGACCGATCCCGACGGCTCCATCGAATCCATCGTGCAGCGCCTGAAGCTCTGGCTCGCGCGCGCCAACCCCGGCGCCACCGCGGCGGATCTCGTCGAGCAGATGCTGGCCTCCGTCCGCGCCCCTGGCGAGCGCCGGCTGGTGAGCTTCCACGGTCTCGACATCGCGCTGCCGAAGCCGCTCGATCAGTCCGTCAAAGCCATCAACTTCCAGCGCGAGAGCTTCTTCGATAGTCCCGCTGCGCCGCAGATCTGGTGGATTCCCTCCCACTTCCTCGGCTTCTTCCTCAACACGGCACCAGACCTGAATAGCTGGTTCAATCCCCGCCTCTACCTGAGCGAGATCACCCGGCCACCGGCGGACCGGTCCACGTGGGCCGAACCCGTCGCCGATCCCGAAGAGGCACGAAGTCAGGCCCGGTCGCTCATCACGCGGGCGGAGCGATCGATTCAATCCGGTGAACCGTGGCTGCCCGTTTGGCATGAGTTGGTCTCGCCGGCGCTCGCAAAACTGCGCGCCGCCGGCTTGCATGGCGACGCGGACACAGAAGCTCGCCGGCTGGGTGACTTCGTAGAGAGGCTCCAGGGCTCAGTTGCTCAGCCCGTCACGGCAACAGCACTTCAGAACTTGGCGACTGTCTATCGGGAGCAAGGGAACTTCGTAGCGGCTCGCCGGGCGCTGGAGCGTGCCCTGGAGATCGCCGGCTCCGACGAGGAGAAGAGTGCTTTTCGGAACGACCTCGCGGTCATCCTTCAGAACCTAGGCGAGCACAAGGCCGCCCGCCAGCAGATCGAGCTCGCCCTGGAAAGCGACCTCCGCCAATTCGGCCCCGACCATCCCACCATCGCTGTCCTCCGCTCCAACCTCGCCAACATCCTCGGCGCCCTCGGCGAGCACCAGGCCGCCCGCCAGCAGATCGATCTCGCCCTGGAAAGCGCCCTCCGCCAATTCGGCCCCGACCATCCTGACGTCGCCGTCCTCCGCTCCAACCTCGCCAGCATCCTCGGCGCCCTCGGCGAGCACCAGGCCGCCCGCCAGCAGATCGAGCTCGCCCTGGAAAGCGACCTCCGCCAATTCGGCCCCGGCCATCCCAACATCGCCGTCCTCCGCTCCAACCTCGCCAGCATCCTCGACGCCCTCGGCGAGCACCAGGCCGCCCGCCAGCAGATCGATCTCGCCCTGGAAAGCGCCCTCCGCCGACTCGGCCCCGGCCATCCCAACGTCGCCGTCCTCCCCTCCAACCGCCCCATC
>VFZX01000154.1 GCA_016871015.1 Acidobacteriota bacterium
TACAGGTCGTTGGGCATCGCTGCCAGCTGCCTGCGAATGGCTTGCAAGGTAAGAAAAAATCCGCGGTCTTCCATGACCGCCATCTTGCAGCCAGAACCAGCCGCCGTACAATGGATTTTCAGTCGGCGGCGAACAGTGTCTTAACTGCGTGTCTCACGCCAGGGGCTCACTTCAGTTCGTCGGGAAAATCTCCCATCTCAACGGCCCATTCGGTGCCGTTTACTGTCGCTTGCCAGCCTTGGCAGAGAGGCTCGACACCAAACTCCGGACGTGGAATCCGGAAACACCAGCCCGCGAGCGAGAAGTGCTGGACATATTGGATGAGTTCCCAGCCCGGTGAAGTTTGGCGCGCCGCGGAATCGCAGGCCGGCGTCACTAAGCGCAACCGCTAAGGTGCGATACTGACCTGATGTGGCTGCATATCCCATCGCCGGGAACCTCCCCGGGCGTCTATCCGGTCGTCCGGCGCGGCGAGGGACTCAAACACCTGTCCTTCACCATTCTGGAACTCGGCGGCTCTCTACGGGAATACACCTTTGAGACTGGAGAGGAAGAAGTCTCGCTCGATTCCTACACCGGACCGTACGCCGTCTCCGCCGAGGGAAGCTACGGCCGCTGGGAAGCCACGGTCCCGGCGCGGCCCTCCATCCGCGACGCGCATCCGATGGTGTACATCCCGCGTGACTCGCGGGTGACGCTACGGCCGCTCAACGGCGGCGCGCGGATCACGATCGCCGGTGCCGAAGGGAAGCCGGGTGTCCGGCCGGTCCTCGTTGACGGGGACCAGATCGTCGCGCGGACCGTCGGTAAGGACAATTGGACCCGTACCGTCTACACCCACATCGCGGACAACGTCGATGCCGCGCACCTGATCTGCGGAGAGACCGTGAACCGGCCCGGCGGATGGTCGAGCTGCCCGCCGCACAAGCACGACCGGTTCGGCGATGGCGAGGTGCCGATGGAGGAGGTCTACTACTTCCAGACGGATCCGGCGCAGGGATTCGGATTCCAGCGCATCTATACGGACCCTGCAGACGCGGACGGGTTCGATCTCGCATTTCCGGTCCAGCACGGTGATACGATTCTGATTCCACGTGGCTACCATCCGGTGGCTGCGTGTCCCGGATATTCACTGAACTACACGTGGGTCCTGGCGGGCGAGGGCCGCGTGTATGGCGCGTGGAAGGATGATCCGGACCACGCCTGGATCAAGGGCTAACATAAGGAGCGCGCTGAGACCATGTCAGACTGGCAATTCGCACAAGGGGATCAAACCGAGCGGCTGGCGAAAGTCCATCTCTTTTCGATGATGAAGAAGGACGTGCACGGCGCCGAAGTCGAGATCCACGTCACGGTACGTGAGTACGTCACGCCGCGCGACCCGGCGATGCGTTTCTTCGCGACGGCCGACCGGGATACGAGCGCCGGGAGGGTCCGCTATCATCCGGCGGGGTGGGGCGCCACGTTGCTCGAAGCGCTGTCAATGTGCATGCGGGAGATCCACCGGTTCCCGCTGGAATGATCGTTACGCCGGAGAGTCGCTATGCCTCAAGTGCTGTGGGAAACGAGCCCCCCGATGACCGATACGGAGTTCCTGCAGTTTTGTGCCGGGCGTGAAGATCTCGACATCGAGGTCAACTCAAGGGGAGAGTTCGAGATCAGTCCGAACTCAGGATTCATTTCAGGCCAGAAGAACGGCGAGATCACCTATCAGCTCATACACTGGGCTCGTGTTGACCGGCGCGGCATCGTGACAGATTCCAGCACGCTGTTCCGGTTGCCCAACGGAGCCAAGCGTTCGCCGGACGCTGCCTGGACCGAGCGTAGCAGTGTGGCGCCGTACCTGGCATCGAAACAGATGCAAGTGTTTCCCATCTGCCCCGAGTTCGTCATCGAGCTCCGCTCGCCAACCGATGACCTCGCGCGGCTGCAAGAGAAAATGCACGAATGGATCATCAACGGCGCTCAATTGGCCTGGCTCGTCGACCCGATCGGAAAGACCACCACGGTGTACCGTCCAGGAGCAGCACCCGAGGTGGTGGCGGATCTGGTCGTACGCGGCGAAGGCCCGGTCCAGGGCTTCGAGCTGCACCTCGCCGAGATCTACGAATAACTGCTGGTCCAGCAGCCGGTCGAGCTTCTGCACGTCCTGCTCGACAGCCGTCGTGATGGTGATGACCGCCCTGTAGAACACAGACGCGGATACCGCTACAGCCTCCTCGCGACCAGCAGAGTCAGGTCGTCCGTTAGCTCACTCGATCCCGTGAACTTGCGCACTTCCGCGATCACGTCGGTGCTGAGCTGGGTCAACTCAGCACTGCCCGATTGGCTCAGCAGCGCCTCCAGCCGCTTGTCGCCAAACATCTCACCGAACTCGTTCTCGGGTTCCGGCAGTCCGTCACTGAACACAGCCAGCAGATCGCCGGATTCCAGCCGGATCGCGCGCTCCTCGTACCGCGCCTGCGCGAACGCGCCCACCACGGTACCCGTTACCTCCAACTTTGACACCACGCCGTTCCGCACCAGCAGCGGCGGAAGGTGGCCCGCGTTGGCATAGGTGAGCTGGCCCGATTCGTCATCGTAGATCGCAAAGAAAAACGTCGCGTACTTCTCTGGCGACGTGTTCGCGTGCAACTGCTGGTTCAACCGGCTGATCACTGTCGCCGGATGCAGAATCGAACCGGGCCAGTTGGCTGCGTCTTGGATCTGCGACCGCAATCCTGATTGCAAGGATGCCATCAACAGCGCCGCCGAGATGCCTTTGCCCGCCACGTCGCCGAGTGCGATCGCGATCCGCGCGCCTCCCAGCGGCTGGCAGTCGTAGTAGTCGCCGGACACGCTGCGCGCCGGCACGCAGACCCCGTGGAGCCGCAGCCCGCGAGGCTCTGGCATGGACTTCGGGAACAACTGGCTCTGCACCTGGCGCGCGATCTCGATCTCCGCCTCGATGCGCTCCTTCTCTTTGGCCACCTGGACCAGTTCCTCCAGATGCGCCGTCATCTGGTTGAACGACTGGCTCAGTCCTGCCAACTGGTCCGAACCACACTCACGAATCCGGTAGGAGAAGTCGCCCGCGGTGACGTGCCGCGTGCCCTCGTAAAGCTCGTTGACGGCTGATGTGATCGTGCGGGAAAGCGAGACTCCGATCACGATGGAAGCTACCTGCACCACAACGAACACGCCCGCCCAGAACTTCAGGAAATCGGGCAGCGGAGATGCCGTCCGCTGGGTGAATACGATGTCCGCCACCTTGGATAGCCGCGACCGGACTGTGAGCAGCACTTGGGACTTCCTGTCCTGCGCCTCCCAATCGGAGACCGGCAGGTAGGTGCCCCACAGTAGTTCGTGGTCGAATCGATTGGCGGCGGGCGGCGCCAGAGGAGCCTCGCCATCCTCGGTTTCGTGCAGCCGGATGCTGCCCTGCTCGCCCAGCATGCCTACATCGCCGATGCCCGGAATCAGTCCTCCCAGCCAGCCCCGCGTCAACGGTGCGGCAATCGTGGCCACAGTACGGCCATCCACCGCGCGGCCCCACGCGTACAGGCGTCCACCCCGCACGGCGATTCCGTTGCCCGCGGCGTGCGAGGTCTCTGCCTCCGAAATCAGGATCTGGACACCGGGGAACGCCTGCTGGAGCAGCGACTCGGTCCTGCTGGTCACCGCCGGGCGGACTTCGGGTGCCGCACGTACGATCGACTGCGCCGACCGTTCAAGCAGACGCATCCGCCGCTCAAGTTCCGCGTGGACCAGGTGGACCGAGATCTGCTCTCCCAAGTACCGCGAGCCGACATTCCCCAGCACCAGCAGCAAGAGAATCGGAATCAGGGCGATGAACACGTAGGCGACGATCAGCCGGTTCCGCAGACGCCAGATCAACTTGCGGATCAGCGGCCGGCCGAGTTTGAGCGCCGCGGCCAGCGCAACGAGCGCGGCCACGGTCACCACGAGGAGTCCAGTCATCTAGACGCGTGACTTGGCAATGGCGGGCGTGAACTCCTCGCCCGGCGCCGCAGCCTTGGGCTGCAGGTACGACTGCGACAGTCCATTGCTCAGGATCTGAAACGCAGTCTGGGGATCGTCTGCCCACTGGAACAGGTCCAGGTCTTCGGGGCTGATCATCCCGTGCTTCACCAGGGCGTCAAAGTTCAGCACTTCCTTCCAGAACTCAGATCCGTACAGCACGATGACGATCTTCTTTTCGAGCTTCTTCGTTTGCACCAGCGTCAGCAGCTCACTCAACTCGTCGAGCGTGCCGAATCCTCCGGGGAACACCACCAGCGCCTTGGCGAGATAGGCGAACCAGAACTTCCGCATGAAGAAGTAGTGGAACTCGAAGCACAGGTCCGCCGTGATGAACGGGTTCGGCTTTTGCTCGAACGGAAGTCCGATGTTGAGCCCCACGCTCTTTCCACCTGCGTCGTGCGCGCCGCGGTTGGCCGCCTCCATGATTCCCGGACCTCCGCCCGTGGTCACCACAAACCGGCGCTTGGCCGGTCCGAGCGAATCCGACCAGACCGTCATTAACCGCGCCAGCTCCCGCGCCTCCTTGTAGTAGCGGCCGAGCGGGCCATCTTCCTTGATCCGCGCCGATCCGAAAAACACGACCGTGTCGTGCACCCGCTCGCTGCGGAAATGCGACAGCGGCTGCAGGTACTCGGACAGGATACGCACGGAGCGCCCCGTCGAGCTCTCCAGGAAGTCGGGGTTCTTGTAGGCGACGGGATTGCACGCCGCGCCAAAATCGAACGGGCTTTCAGCCATCTGTAGGTTTTTCCTCGGTTTCCAGACGCTGGAGGCGCTGCTCCAGGTCTCTGATCTGTTTGAGCATGGCGGGCAGCTTCGGAAACGCCGTGATAGCGCGGCGCCACGTTGCCGCGTCAAAGGCCGGCGAGCCGCTGATCACGGTGCCCGCGGGTACGTCGTGTCCCACGCCGCTCTGCGCGTAGACAATCGCGTTGTCGTGGATGGTGAGGTGTCCGGAGATGCCGGCTTGTCCCGCCAGGAGCACGCTCTTCTCGAGGATCGTACTGCCGGCCAGACCCACCTGGGAGCAAATGATGTTGTCCTCGCCCACTACGCAGGCGTGGCCCACCTGGACCAGCGAGTCGATCTTGGCGCCGCGCTTCACCCGCGTCTCACCGATCGTCGCGCGGTCAATGTTGGTGAGCGACTGGATCTCGACATCGTCCTCGACCACCGTCACGCCTGATTGCGGAATCTTGTAGTGCGTCCCGTCGGCGCGCTTGGCGAACCCGTAGCCGTCGCCTCCCACCACCACGCCGTTCTGCAGGATCACCCGGTCGCCAATCTGGCAGAATTCGCGGACCACGGAGTGCGAATGCGCCGTGAAATTGCGTCCGATGCGCGCGCCCTCGTAGATCACCACGTGCGGATGGATCACGGCGCCATCGCCGATCGTCACGTGCTCGCCGATCACTGCGAACGCTCCGATCGCCGCGCCCTCGCCCACCACCGCGGTCTCCGCGATCACTGCGCTCGGATGAATCCCCGGATGCGGACGCGGCGCCTGATAGAACAGCTCCAGCGCGCGCGCGAAGTCGAGGTACGGATTCGCGGACACCAGGCTCGCGATCCCCTCGGCCGGTTCCGATATCAGAATGGCGCCGGCTCGCGTGTGCTTGACCTTATGGGTGTACTTCGGATTCGCCAGAAACGTGAGCTGATCCGGACCGGCGCGCTCCATCCCCGCCAGGCCCGTGATCTCGAGGTCCGGGTCCCCAACCAGCTCGCAGCCAAGGGCCGCCGCAATCTGCCGCAGTTTCATCCCTGACTCTCAGGGTAACCCGTCAGTAGTCCCGGAATGGACCGCGGGGTTCGCTCCCGTCCATTTCCTTCCGCCATGCCTGCCACTTGGAGCGCATCTTGGCCAGCGCCTCCGGCTGGGTCTTGACCAGATCCCTGGACTCGCCCGGATCGGCCTTCAAATCAAACAGGTGCTCTTCGCCGTCGATCTCGCTCCACTTCCATTGCGCCGACCGGGCAGCTTTGTTGTCCCGCTGCTCCCAAAACATTTCTTCGCGTCCGCGTTGGGACTGTCCGGAGAGCAGCGGCATCAGGTCGAACCCGTCGAGCTTCGCGTTGGGAAGCTTCGCGCCTCCAAGCCTGGCGAACGTCGGAAGCAGCTCGAGCGTGGTCGCGAACTGGTGCGACACCTGGCCCTTGGGGATCCGGCCGGGGAACCGCGCCAGGAACGGCACGCGGTAGCCACCTTCCCACAGGCTCGCCTTGCCTCCGCGGAGCGGTCCGTTCTGGCGTCCGGTTCCGCCGTTGTCGCTCGAAAACACGACCAGCGTGTTGTCCTCCAGACCCAAATCGCGGAGCTTCCTGAGAATCCCGCCAACAGCCTCGTCCAGGTGCGTCACCAGCGCCCGGTATGCGGCGCGAGGCCGGCCTTCGTTCCGCTTCAGATGTTCGTCCGGCGACTGGACCGCCTGCTTGTCGAACGTCGACGCCCCGTGCGGCGCGTTGAAAGGAACATAGAGGAAGAACGGACGGTCCTTGTTCGCCTCGATGAAGCCCAGCGCCTCACGCAGGAACAGGTCCGTTGCGTGGCCGCTTTCCTTGATCTCCTTGTTGCCCCGGAACATTGACGGCACGCCGTAGCGCTCGTGCGTATAGTAGTCGACTCCGGTGTTGGCGAATCCGTAGAAGAAGTCGAATCCGCGCTGCAGCGGAAGGAACCGCTTGGCGCGTCCGCTGTCCCATTTTCCAATCACGCCGGTGGCGTACCCCGCGGACTTCATCACCTGGCCCACCGTGACCTCCCGCAAGTCGAGCCCCAGCGTCATCTCCGCTGACGTGGCGTAGGTCCATTTGTCGAACTGGAATTTCCAGTTCACCTCGTTGTTGCGAATCATGTCGTACAGCCCGTTCCGCTGCGGATAGCGGCCCGTGAGGAACGCGCCGCGCGACGGCGTGCAAGCCGGCCAAGCGACCGCGAAGTCCGTCAACCGGATCCCATCGGCCGCGATGCTGTCGATGTTCGGCGTCGAGATGGTGGCGTCGCCCGTGCAGCCGAGATCCGCGTAACCGAGATCATCGGCGAGGATGAACACGATGTTCGGACGGCGCTGCTGGGCGAATAGCGGCGCCGCGGCGGACGCAAGAAGTTGGCGGCGGGTGAGCATCACCGCCTATTCTACAGTCCGCCGCGCAGATACGCGATCACGTCGGCCAGGTCCTGCTTGCTCATCGATTTTTCGAGATCCTCGGGCATCAGCGAGATGGCCGACGACCGGATCTCCGCGATGCTCGACCGCAGGATCGTCACGTCTTCCTCGGATCCCCCGCGCAGCGTCACGGCGCCCGCGGTTTCCGACGCCAGCACGCCATCGTACATGCGTCCCGCCTTGTCCGTGATCATGTAGTTCACATACCGCGGGTCGATCGCGCCGCTCGGATTGAGGATCGCCTCGATCAGCTCGTCCTTCGACTTCATGTTGATGCCCGACAGGTCCGGACCCACACGCCCGCCCTGCCGTCGCGGAAGGTGGCATCGCGCGCAGGCATCCTCGAATACCTGCTTTCCGTGTGTCACGTCGCCTTTCATCGAAGCCACGTCGCGGAACGAAGCCGCGACCTTGGCTCTGTCGCCGCCCGCGTCCCGGAAAATAGCCCGAGCGCGCTCGACGACTTTCGGATCGCTCGATTCGAGCAGCCGGTTTCTCGCGGCTACTTCGAGCATGGACACTTCCACTTGCTGCTTTTCGAGGGCTTCGAGCAGGAGCGGCGTGCGGTCCTTTTGCGCGAGCAATGCACCGATCGCTTTGGTCCGCGCCTCCGGACTGTACGACTTCCAGTGCGTCAGCAGCTCGGGCCCGACCTTCGCATCGTCGAACGTGGACAGGCTGAGCACCGCGGCCACCTGCACTTCGGGGCCGGGATTCGAGCCGAGCACCTTGCCGATGAGCGGAACCGCCGCCGCTGGAGCGGCTCCACGCAGCGCCGTCAATGCAAGCACACGCTGCTTCACCGGGAGTCCGGCGTTCAGAACATCCTTGGAAGCGCGGTCGACGAGCGCCTTGAGCTCGAAATACCGCGCGACATCCCAGGCCGCCTCGACGCCGCTATTCAGATAGCCGGTGAGAGCCGCCTCGACACCCGGCGCCCGGACCTGCTTGGCGCCGACCAGCCGCAATCCGTTAGCCAGCCCGCGCAGTCCGGCGTCGGGCGATTTGCCCCGGCCGAGGGCGATCAGGAACGTCTGAATCTCGGCCGGATCCTTGCGCGATCCCACGAGTCCGCCGATCGCCGTCAGCAGGTCGCGTGGGATATCGGTTTGGCCCTTGGCGAGCAGCGCTTGTTGAAATGCGACGGGAGCATCCGCCGCCGAGGACAGCGCCGCCATGCGGATCCACCGGTCCTTGATATTCGCCGCGGCCAGGTCCACCACCGCCGCGCGCGCCGCTGGTGTCCGGAAGTTGCCGAGGCTCAGCGCAAGCTGGAGCTGAATCCGCGGCGCTTTGTCTGCAGCCAGCGCCCGCACCTTCGGCTCCAGGGCAGGGAACGCCTCTGCCATTGCGATGGCGTGCTCGCGGACCTCCGCCCGCGGATCCTTGAGAGCTGCCTCAACCATCGCGGGATCGAGCACGCCGAACGTCCGCAGCAGATACAGCGAACGCAACCGCGCCGGCGCCGACGGGCTGTTGGCGGCCAGTTCCTTCAGCGCCGGAATCGCGCCGCGGTCCTGCTTTTCGAGGATCATCCGCTGCGCCGTGACGCGATGCCAGCCGTTGGCGTGTTCAAGAAACTTCGCGAGGTCCGCGCCCTGCTTGCCCGCGATGTCCGTCTTGAGCCCGCGCTTCATCCGCGGATTGTTGGGAACAATCCGGTAGATGCGCCCCAGCGTGTCTCCGCTCGAAAAGTTAATGCTCTTCTTGAGCTGCTCCGGAATAGAGAGAGGAGTCTCAATAAATTCCCGCTGCATGTCCGTCAAATAAAGATTGCCGTCGGGTGCGTTGGCGAAATTCGTCGGGCGGAACCACTGATCGGTCGAGGCCAGGAACTCGACGCCCTCTTTCACCGGCCGCGCCTTGAAGGTGACGCCGTCGGGGGTGAGCACATCGCGGCGGACCAGATTCGCACTCACATCACCCGTGAAGATGTTGCCCTGGTACTCCGCGGGCCAGGCGTCACCCAGGTACATCGTTCCGCCCGTGGCCCCGGTGAAATACCCGGCCAGGTGCTCGACACGTCCATTCTTAAGCTCGTTGTAGCGTTCCTGCCGCAGCTTGGTCCGGATCACGCGCCACTCCTGCGGTTGCGTGACCGGCCACATCTTGCGCTCGTACCCCTCGTACGGATCGTGCATCACCGATCCGGCGTCGAGCAGCGGCGCGCGTGCCAGATAGTGCCGCGGCAAGACCGTGTGGCGCAGGTGCGTCGTGTTTTGTGAGGAGAACCGGTTGCCCCAGTCGTCCATCGCCAGGCCGTACTGCGTGGCGCCTGACGCCGGTTCGAAATCGAACGTCACCGGATTGAACCGGAAATCGTTGCCCCGCAGTTGGACAGGCTCGTGCTTCGGATTCTTCGGCGACGTCACTTTGCCCTCGTTGCCCATGTTGGCGAAGTAGATCCAGTTGTCCGGACCCAGCCGCGGATTCGAGATGTGAGCCTCGGGATTGCCGTGGAAGAATCCCGTGAGCCACACTTCGCGCACGTCGGCCTTGCCGTCGCCGTCGGTGTCCTTCAGGAACAGAACCTCGGGCGCCGCGCACACGATGAGTCCACCGTTCCACGGCATCAATCCGCTCGACTGCGAGAGGTTCGCCGCGAACAGCGTCGACTTGTCCGCAACGCCGTCGCCGTTGGTATCCTCGAGCAGCCTGACGCGGCTGCGCTTGGGATTGTCCTTGATGGGATCGTCGTGCAGGTCCGGCATCTCGACGGCGTAGGCGCGTCCGTGTTCGTCAAAGGCGACTTCCACGGGGTCCATCACGTCAGGCTCGTGGGCGAAGAGTTCGGCCTTGAAGTCCTCGCTGAGCTTGATGGAGCGGAGGCCGTCTTCGGGCGAAAGCCCGCCTGCGGACTTGTTGCCGGAGCAGGTGGCAAGAAGGAGGAGGGCAAGGAATGCGAAGCAAAGTTTCATGAGGGGGAATCCATAATTTATCGCACCCGGGGATCACCAGTTCCGCGGACACCGCTTGCGGAAATCGCATCGCGCTCGTCCAAGCCCGCTATAGTGGGATCTGGAACTTGTAGCCGTGGAACCTCCTCGATGGCCGAAACCCATCTCTACCTCACGGAGCTGGTGGGCATGGTCGTGTTCGACCTGCGCGGGAGGCGTGTCGGCCGGATCCAGGACGCCGCCCTGGTCCCCATGGCCGACAGCGCGCGCGTCGACCAGTACCTGATCGGCGGCGGCGGCTGGAGCTGGATGGCGTTCCGCCACTACCAGGTGAAGTCCGTGTCGCTGCGCGGAATCGAACTCGGCGACGAGACCCTGACCCCCTACCACGCCGACGCGGACGGATACACGCTACGCCTGGTCCGCGACCTGCTCGACCAGCAGATCATCGACGCCCAAGGCCGCAAGGTGGTCCGCGTCACCGACGTCACCTTCCACGTGCGCGACGGGCGCGAGCTTCATGTCATGGAAGTCGACATCGGGCTCCGCAGCGTGATCCGCCGCCTCCTGCAGGGGATTCCGCCGCGATGGGTCCGCAAACTCCAGGGCCCGATTTCGGTCAACTCCATTCCCTGGACCCTCACCAATATCCTGGAGCCCGACCCGCAGCGCCGTCTGCGGCTCAACATCACCACCAAATTGCTCGAGCAGATGCATCCCGCCGACCTGGCCGACATCGTCGAAGAGCTCAGCCCCGACAACCGTGAGGCGATCATCGAGGCCATGGACAGCGAACATGCCGCCGAGACGCTCGCCGAAGTGGAGCCCGAGATCCAGGCGAGCATCCTCGAGTCGCTCGAAGCCGAGCGTGCCGCCGAAATCCTCGAGGAGATGCCCGCCGACGCCGCCGCCGACGTCCTCGCCGAGATGGAGGAAGCCGCCAGCGCCGAAATCATGCAGGAGATGGCCGCCGAGGACAAGACCGAGGTCGCGGAGCTCCTCGAGTTCGCGGAGGACACCGCGGGCGGCATGATGACCACCGAGTACCTGTCGGTCCCGGAAACCGCCACGGTGACCGGTGCACTCGCGGCCATGCGCGAGCTTGACTACCTTCCCGAAGCGGCCAACAGCGTCTTCCTTGTCGACTCCAGCGGACGCCCAACCGCCTGGATCCCCGCCGCCCGCATGCTGCTCGCCGACCCGAACGCCATCCTGCGCGATCTCCCCATTGAGGAGGCGCGTCCGGTCAGCGTCGACACTCCCGAGCGCCGCGTCACCGAGTTGTTCGACAAGTACAACCTGCTTGCCCTGCCCGTGGCGGATAGTGACGGCGCGATGGCGGGCGTGATCACCGCCAGCCGCGTCATCGCCGGACTGAGGCGGCGCTGATGCTACGCCGCCTGCGCCACCACATCGCGGTGTTCTTCGCGGTGCTCGGCCCCGGATTCATTACCGCCGTGGTCGACAACGACGCCGGCGGGATCTTCACGTACTCCCAAGCGGGAGCCAAGTACGGCTACCTGCCCCTGTGGACCCTCGCCCCCATCACGCTGCTTCTTATCGTCACGCAGGAAATGTGCGCGCGCATGGGCGCCGTAAGCGGCAAGGGACTCTCCGACCTCATCCGCGAGGAATACGGCCTGCGCACCACCTTCTTCGTGCTCGCGGCGCTCGTGCTCGCCAACGTCACCAACGTGATGGCGAACTTCGCGGGCATCGCCAGCTCGCTTGAGCTGTTCCACGTAAGCCGTTACATCTCGGTCCCGCTCGCAGCCGCCGCTGTGTGGCTGCTGATCGTCAAGGGGACCTACGCCAGCGTCGAAAAGGTGTTTCTCTTCGCCTGTTCGCTCTACGCCTGCTACGTGGTTTCCGGCGTGCTCGTCAAACCCGACTGGAGCGAAGCCGCCGTGAACACCGTCAAGCCTGTCCTGGTATTCGAGCCCGGATACCTGCAGATGCTGATCGGCATGGTGGGCACCTCGGTCGCGCCCTGGATGCAGTTCTATCTCCAGGCGGCGATCGTCGAGAAGGGCGTGACGGCGAAGGAGTACGCCGAATCGCGCATCGAAGTAATCGTCGGCTGCGTCGTGATGTCGGTGATTGCCTTCTTCATCATCGTCGCCTGCGCCGGCGCAATCTGGAGCGTGAAGCCGCAGGACATCGCCAACGCCACCGATGCCGCCAAAGGACTGCAACCCCTAGGCCAGTGGGCGTACCTGCTGTTCTGTGCCGGACTCCTGAACGCCTCCTTCTTCGCCGCCAGCATCCTGCCCCTCTCAACCGCCTACACCGTGTGCGAAGGCATGGGCTTTGAAAGCGGCGTCAACCGGAACTTCCGCGAGGCGCCCATCTTCTACTGGCTCTTCACCGGACTGATCGCCGTGGGCGCGGGCGTCATCCTGATTCCCGGATTCCCGCTCGTGCGCATGATCCTGCTCTCGCAGGTGGCCAACGGGATGCTGCTGCCCCTGGTGCTCGTCTTCATGACGCTGATCGTCAACAAGCAGCGCGTGATGAAGGACTGGACCAACTCCGCGCTCTACAACGCGGTGGCCTGGACCGCGGTGGTCATCATGAGCGGACTCACGCTCGCGCTCGTCGCGCTCAGCATCCGCGACATGCGGTAGTCAGTACGTGATCCACACCGGACTCGACCACGCCAGCTCCCCGTCAGCCTGCTCCACCCGCACGTAGTACCAGTGCTCGCCGGTCAACCGCTCCTGATCAACGTACTCGAACGCCACCGTCTTGGTCCCCGGCTCGACCGTGTGCAGATACTGCCCGTCGCGAATCAAGCGGACCCGCGCCACCGCTCCTGTTCCCACCACCCGCACCTGGAACCGCTGCCGTCCCGCCGCGCGAAATTCATCGCCCATGAAGTGCGTTCCGGCACGGAACTCGAGCACGATATTATCGGTCGCACCGTACGTGTGCCGCGCCCGGATCGCGTCGAACACTGCCTGCCGCTCCTGCCGCGGCGTGTACACCATCGCGTAGGAGATGTGCGTCGACAGGTGATCCGAGCTCGCGATCACGCCAATCTTGTAGCCTTTCTTCCACGCGTTCCACACCAGGCCCTGCTCCTGATATCCACCCGGCGCTCGATTCGCAGGAAACGCGCCGCGCCCACGGGGAGCGTCCGCCGACTCGTAGTTGATCCGGTCGCCCTGATAGATCTCGACCACCGGTTCAAGCTCCTTGCTGTTGTCCCGCCAGTCCGTTCCCATGCCCGGCGACCCGGACGTGTGCGGAATCGCGATGCCGCCGCTTTTCCGGATCTCCTCGTACAGGAGCTTGGTATCGTTCGCGACTCCGCCGCCATAGGAATTGCTGTTGAACGTGAGCAGTTCACCGTCTGGCGCATCCGGCATCCGGAATCGCGGATCCGGACCCTGAAAGAACGGCACCACCGGATACCCGCGCCGCGTGTGAATGATATTGCGGTGCCCATGCGGGAACCCCAGGTTGCGCTCGTAGGCGAACAGTGGCACGAACCGCGCCGGGAAGTGGTACATATCCGCCAGCTTCTCGGCGAGGAACGCCCAGTAGTCGGTGCCCCCGGCCTGGTGATCGGTGGATGCTCCGAAGTCCATGCCCGCGGCGTCAATCATGTAGCGGTAGAACTCGTGGATCGAGCCGTCGGTGAGCCCGCCTGAGTCCTGCGACAGTTCTGTGTGGCGATGCAGATCACCGCGGACGATCCGCATTTCCTGCCCTCCCACTTTGGCTCGATACGCGCGGACCGTCTTGAGATCCGCTTCCTCGTTCGCATGCCCCGCGCGAGCCTCAACCGCTGGCGGTGCATACGCGGTAAGCTCTGGCGGCGCCGCGGCCATCGGAGGCAAAGGCAGTGAACCCAGGATCACGCGGTTCGCGCGCGGCCGCGACATGAACTCCCACCTCCGCCCCTCCGACGGCCAGAAGAGCCACAACCGCCCATCCGCCGCGGCAGGCCCCATGCGTGTACTCTGGCGCGCCGCACTATCCGGCAGGGGAACCGGCGTCATCCAGCCTGCTCCGTCCAGCCGCGTCAAGGCCGATTCCCAGTGGGCGCTCATGTTCCGCGCCGCCCGCACCCAGCGCCGGTGGAACGTCATCCATAGCGAGCCCGCGGGATCGAAGAACAGATTCGGCCGGCCGGCGCTCGACGCGCCGATTCCCGCCGCGCCACCAGGCTCGAACCGCGGCGGTGACTTCCACGCGCCGCCGTCCTGCACCACCACCTCGATCCGCCGCTCGTCCCCCAGCGCGGCTCCTGGCGAGCGGTCGCCGATCGCCGCGCCCAGATCCTTGCCCCAATTCGGACTCGCGGTCTCGAACGCGATCCACGGCCGCCCCTTCGGATCCACTGCAACGCTCGCGTAAGCCTCGAATCGCGGCGTCGCGGCGACCACCATCTCCGGACCCAGCCCACCGGCGATCGAATAGGAACGGCAGTGGACATCGTAGCTGTTGCGCGAGTACCGGTCCCAGGCGATCCACACGCGTCCATCGGGCCCCGCCGCCACGGCTGGATCCCAATCATTGGCCGCGGTGTCCGTCACGTTCACTACCGGCGACCACTGTCCGCCGCGCAGCGCCCGCAGCCGGATCCGCATGGACGCGCCTTCCATCGATTGCCAAACCACGAACACCTCACCGCCGGGCCCGCGCGCCACATGCGGCTCGATGTCCGGCAGCGCTCCATCGGAAACACGTTGCAGTGGACCCCATTGATTCCCCTCCCACGCCATCGCCCAGATGTCCCAATTGCCCGCCGTCTGCTGTGACCACACCAGCAGCGGCCGGCCCTGATCATCCGAGGTCACTTGCGGACGCCAGAGATCCGCCGCCGCGCGAGGAACCGGAATCAGGCGCGACCACCTCCGGCTCTCGTACAAACGCAGATTGAGCTCCTCCTGGCGGTGGTGGAAGCTGAGCCACGTCATGGCGAGCTTGTCCCCGCCCGTCGCGGCGATCGACGGGAAATCGTGCTGGCGAAGCTCGGTACCCGAGAAGTCGCTCGCGGCCGGCACGCGATGGATCTCCACCCGCCCGCCAAGGCAGCTTTGCGGGGATCCTGCCGCGATCCGTTGCGGAGCCGTCTCGCAGGATCCCCCGGGGAACCGCAGCTCCAGACGCGCGGACTCATCGCCCGACCCGGTGATCAGCACGCCCTTCGGCGCGATCGCCTGCCGGATCTCGCGCGCGCCGCCATCGGCCTTGAATCCGTAATGGAAGCGGTCGGTCACGGTGCGGAACCGCCATCCACCCTCTGGCAGCAGGCGGTCCGGCGGCTCAAGCCGGTAACCCGTGATCGCGTGGATCGACCCCGCCACCGCCCGCACGCTCCCATCCCACACCGACGGCTCACGGTCTCCGGTCCCAGCCAGCACGAGCACCTGCCAGAGCCGTTCTTCGGGCGTGCCGCCGGGCGCCGTAGCGAACGTCTGGCGGAACTCCTCATCCGTCTCGCGCCGGGGTTGCGCGAGCACCACACCCGCCATCAGGCAAGCGAACAAGCAGCGCATCACTGCTTAAGCATATCTCCGCGACCGCGTTTTAAAATATCCCCATGCCCAGCCGCCGCCACTTCGTCACCTCCGGCGCCCTCACCGCGCTCTCCGCCACCCGCGTCCTCGGCGCCAACGACCGCATCCATGTCGGACTCATCGGATGCGGCAACCGCGGCATCCGCGCCCTGCTCACCGAAGCTCTCAAGCACCGCGAGGAAGCCAACATCCAGTTCGACGCCGTGTGCGACATCTGGCGCCAGCACCGCGAGGAGGCTGCCGCCTTCACCAAGTCCACCGCTGGCAACGAACCCCGCCAAATGGCCGCCTACCGCGAAATGCTCGCGCTCAAGGAAATCGACGCGGTGATCATCGCCACGCCCGACCACCAGCACGCCGTGATGCTCACCGACGCCGTCCGCGCCGGCAAGGACGCTTATTGCGAAAAGCCTCTCGGTATGGAAATGAAGGATCTCCTTGTCTGCGTCGACACCGTCAAGCGCTCGGACCGCATTGTCCAGATGGGCACCCAAGTCCGCAGCCTTCCCAGCTCCATGGGCGCCAAGACCTGGATCCAGGCCGGCGGACTCGGCAAAGTGTTCAAGATCGAGCAGGAGCGCAACGGCGTCACGCCGTACTGGCACCGCTACGGCGAACGCCAGCTCGCCGAAGCCGACACCGACTGGAAGGCGTTCGTGTTCAACCGCAAGCCCCGCGCCTTCGACGCCAACCAGCAGACCGGCTGGTTCGGGTACCGCGACTTCAGCCGCGGACCCCACAGCAACCTCATGGTCCATTTCATCGATCTGGTCCACCACATCACCGGCTGCGGACTCCCCAAGCGTTGCGTCACTCTCGGCGGCACCTTCCGCTTCAAGGACCAATACAACGCGCCGGACTCGGTCGAGACCGTCATCGAATACGAGGACTTCCTGGTCCGCTACAGTACCGCCTTCGGCACCAGCGCCGGCAACTACCTGAAGTTCTTTGGCAGCAAAGGGACGATGGACGCGAGCAACTGGTCCGGCCGCCCGTTCGAAGTCTCAGGCCGCGGCGCCGAGGAACCTCTGCCCGAAGGGACCGCCATCCCCGAGGTCGAAAGCGATCCGCACATGCTCAACTGGCTCAAGTGCCTCCGCACGCGCCAGCAGCCGAACGCGCCCATCGAGGCGGGCTACAGCCACTCCGTGGCCGTGATCCTCTCCGATGAAGCGATGATCCGCGGCCGCCGCCTGGTTTACGATTCCACCCGCCGCGCGATTCGTGAGGGGTGATAGCTGACAGCTATCCGCTCTTCCCCATCCACGCCGAAATCGTATCCGCCACTCCACGGATCGATCCCAGCGCCGTAGCTAACGCCCCTGCCCAGCCCAGGAACTGGCTCGTCACGTCCGGCTGCGTCGCCAACAGGAACGCGGAAAGCCCCAGCACGAACAGCGACAGGATCCATCGGGCGCGCCTCCAGTCCGATCCCGCCTCAGGCCCCTCCCACTCAGCCGGATTCAGCCGCGCCGCCGCCACTTCCGCCACATGCCGCGGACCCGGCCCGATCACCGGACCCAACACCAGGTGCCCTTGCACGATCAACTCCCGCGCCAGATCGCTCTGCTTCGGATTCACGAACCCCTCCATCGCCGCGTGGACCAGAATCCGCTGCTCGTCCTTGCTCAAATCCTTCCACGCCCGTGGATCCGCCTCCGGACCCGCCTGGGCATCGGCGAAGAACAGATACTTGAGCATCGCCCTGCTCCACCACGCCCCGCCCGCGACCACAATCAGCACCACCAATACGCGCCACGAAAATCCTCCGCCTCCGGGCGCGCCCGCGGGCACCGGATCCGGATCCTCGTGCCGGATCCGCGCCGCCAAGTCGGACCCATTCGGCAGCCAGTCATCGAAGAAGTCCGGTAGCGGATCCGCCACCGCCACCGTCTTCGGCTCCCCCATCCAAGCCGGCCGCGGCACCAGGTACTCCTTCTGCCGGTCCGCCGCCGGAGAAGCTTCCCGCTGTGGCAGATCCTGGACCAACGCCTCTCTCGCCGCCACCTCGCTCGTCTCCCAATCCGACCGCATCGCATGCGCCACCTTCCCCGCCTCCCGGTTCCAGAAGAACTTGAATCCCGCCGCGGCCGGCAGAATCGACAGGCACGCCGACACCATCATGATCGCAACCAGATAAGTCCACACCGACTTCAGCGGCGCCCGCGCCCGCGGACCCCGGAACACCAGCAACACTCCCCCCACCGCCGCCGCCGGAATCGCGATTCCCGCAATCGCCAGCGCCCCTCCATCCAGCCACACAACGGACGCTAAGGAATTGTTAAGAAATAACATTTCCACACTGGAATGTTTTGCGCTATCCTGGACGGGATGAAAGACGCCGCTGGAGTGCGCCAGAGATTC
>VFZX01000155.1 GCA_016871015.1 Acidobacteriota bacterium
CAGCGGACGCACAACACCACGATCTCGGCATCGAAGTGGCGGCCGCCGAACAATTCCTCGACCGGAGCAAGACGGGCCATTCCTCTATCCTCGTCCATCCTGCCGATTTGCACCAGAGCCGGCCGGAGGAAGGGGGCAGCCAACAGGCCTGCTCGCCGTGAAGGCGGCCCAGTGCGGACCGGGTCACGTCTGGTCCGCTGCTCACCATCACCGGAATCACGTCGGCGAGCATCCATCGCATCGATCCTTGCCCGTTCAGGATCCGGTCGTAGCCGCGAATCGGGATCCCGAACATGCTGACGGTTGCCGCCCACACGAACTGGCCGTCACGGGTGATCACCTGCTCGGCTTGAAAGGGATACCATCGCCCGAGCTTGATGTCACCATGCATTCTGAGCCGGACGGCTTGCGCGATTCGCGCGGTGGACTGCGCTTGGGGTGCGGAGTCCCAAAGCTGATCCAAGTGGCGGTCCCGAATCGCGAGTCCGCTGCTGAGGTGGATCGCCGCCCATGCCAACACGATCACCAAGGCGTTAGCCGCGAGCCCGAATCGCGTTTCCGGCCATCCGAGAACGCAGAACACCGCCGAGCAGATTACGAAGATCTCCAGTGTCAGCAGCCACCACGGGGAACGCCGCGCGACGCCCACGGCAACCGCGCCAAATCCCAGAGCCAGGGCGAGCCAGTGCAGACCGTAGCGCCGGACGCCAGCCAAGTGCGCGATTCCGTGAATCACGAGAATGCCCGCCAGGATGTAGCGCACGCTGCCTCCCTGGTCCGATCTTACCGCTCCGGAAGCCAATACCGGACGTAGGGAGGCGCGCCGGGCTGGGCGGCGGCCATTCCGTCCGCTTCGTCTGAATCCGCGCACTCCGGTCCATCCGGATACCGGTAACGCTCCACGAACCCGGGTTCCATTTCAAGCCCCCAGCCGGGCGCGGAGGGCAACATCCAGTGTCCGTCGTGGACCTCCAGCGGATGCACGAACACGCCCGCTTGCAGGAACTCGAGATACTCGAGCCACCGGCCTTCACTGCCGAACCACGCCTGGTCGAACACGGCCATCGGGCCAACCAATTGCCCCAGTCCGATTCCGCCGCTGTGCGGACAGACCGGCACGCCGCATTTGGCCGCCATCGCGACGATCGAGAGCAGCTCATTCACTCCACCCACTCGCGCGCCGTCAATCTGGCAGTGCGTCAGTCCCCCGCCTGCCAGAAGCTGCTTGAACGTCACCGCGTCGGGCGCCTGCTCGCCGCCCGCCACACCGATCCCGAGGGGCGCGAGCGCCTGGCGGAGCTTGGCATACCCGAGCACATCGTTGTAAGCGATCGCCTCTTCAATAAAGAGCGGCTTGTAGGCGGCCAGCTCGGACATGTAGGCGGCCGCCGTGCGCCAGTCGCCGAGGTTCTGATTGGCGTCGGTGAGCAGCAGCGCGTCCGGCCCGGTGGAATCGCGGATTGCGTCGAGCATCCGGCGGTCCTCGTCAAGCGCGCGGGCCCGGCCGTACTGCTGTCCGCGCCCGACCTTGGCTTTGAACGCGCGCGTGCCTTTCGCATACAACCCTGAGCAGACCCGCCGGACCTCATCCAATGGGCGGCCGGACCATCCCGCTGTGCTGTACACGCGGACACCGGTGCGAGTGAGGCGTTCCAGGTTCTCCTCACGCTGGCCGGCTCTGGCGCGCAGCATCTCCGTCAGTTCAGCTTCATCGAGCACGTCCCGCAGATGGTGGAAGTCGATGCAGGACACGATCTGCGCGGGGGTGAGTCCGGCGAGCAGGCGCCACATCGGGACTCCTTCGCTCTTGGCCCAAAGATCCCACAGCGCGTTGACCACGCCGCCAACGGCCATACGGTACACGCCTAAAGCGAGCCAGCGGAGCTGGTGGTGTTCGGCGAGCGCCTGGGCGAACAGTCCAGGCTGGGCGATGAAGTCCGCCAGGCCCCGGCCGACAACGAAGCGGCGCAGGGCCTCGATGGCGGCGGCCTGGATCTGGGTGCCATCGCCGATGGTGAACACGAGGGCGCGGCCTTCGAGTCCGGAATCGGTGCGAAGGACCGGTACGGCGCAGGAGTAGTTGGGCGCCAGATGCCGGGGGTCGGATCCGGCGAGTCCCATGCGGACGGTGGGATAGCGGAGGTCGAGGACCTCCATGGAAGTGATAATGTGTTTGCGGATCCCACTATTGTTTCACGGCTCGGGGGAACTCCCTATCAAAAACCGGGAGGGAATTGCCGATCAGGAATAGTCTCCCGATGAGAACCCTCCTGCTTCTGGTTTTAGCTGCCTCGATTGCCGCTGCGGAAGCGGTCCGCCTCACGAACGGCGCCGTGCTTGAAGTCGATTCCTATTCCGTGGACGGGGATGCGGTATTCCTGCAGTTCCGCCAGCGGATCCTGATTTTGAACCGGAGCGAGGTTGCCGGGTTTGGGGAGGCGGCCAAGCCACCAGCACCACCAGCAGCAGTCACGCCGCGGACACTGCCTTCGGACTCAGTTGCCGAGCTGATCGGGCAGGCGGCCGAGCGCCACGGAGTCCCGCCGACGCTGGTGCATGCGATCGCCGAGGCGGAATCCCATTACCGGCAGAACGCGCGGTCAGTCAGCGGAGCCATCGGGGTCATGCAATTGATGCCAGACACAGCGCGCGCCCTGGGAGCGAATCCGTACGATACTGGGCAGAATATTGATGCCGGGACACGATTCCTGAGCTATCTGCTGGCGCGCTACCGTGGGGAACCGAACCAGCTCTCGTTGGCGCTGGCGGCCTACAACGCCGGACCCACCGCAGTCGACCGGTTCGGGGGCATCCCCCCATACGAGGAGACCCAGCGGTACGTACAAAAGGTGACCCGGCGCTATCAACAACTTCAGGGGCACGCGCGATAGTATAATCGTTGGCGGAACTTCCACACCAAGGAGGTGGGCCGAGTTGTACCTCCGCGCGACCCCAATTTTGCTGGCCGCCGCGATCGCGGCGAGCGGCCAAAGCGTCTCGTTCAGCCGCGATGTAAAGCCGATCATCGAGAACCGCTGCGCCAAGTGCCATGGAGCCTCGATGCAGCTTGGCAAGTTCGACATGCGCTCCCGCGAGGCCGTGCTGCGAGGCGGCGAAAAAGGCCCGGTTGTGGTGCCCGGCAAACCGGACGAGAGTTCGTTGTACCGCAAAGTTGCGGGCATCGAGAAGCCCGTCATGCCGATGGACGGCAAACTGTCCGCCAAGGAGATTGAAATCATCCGTGGCTGGATCTCCGATGGCGTTCCGTGGGAAGGCCAAGTTACGGCAGCGCCGTCTGCTACCAGTGGCTTGGCGGCGATGGAGGAGTTCAAGGTCTCCGATGGTGCGCGTTCGTTCTGGTCGTTCCAGCGTCCGGTGAAGAAGACGCCGCCGGTGACCGGCGAAGCCGAATGGGACAAGCATCCTGTGGACGCGTTCCTGCGCCAGCCGATGCGGGAAAAAGGGCTTAAGGTGGCGCCCCTTGCCGAGAAGCACGTACTGATGCGGCGAGCGTTCCTCGACCTGACGGGGCTTCCGCCGGCTCCTGCCGAAGTCCGCGAATTCATGGATGACAATTCACCGGATGCGTGGGAGAAGCTGATCGAGCGGCTGCTCGCCTCCTCGCATTACGGCGAACGGTGGGGACGCCACTGGATGGATGTCGCGCGCTATGCGGACTCAAATGGCTATGAGCACGATTTTGACCGTCCCAACGCCTGGCGTTATCGCGACTATGTGATCCGCGCCTTCAACGCGGACACGCCGTACGACCGGTTTCTCGAAGAGCAGCTTGCGGGGGACGAGATGGACGAGGTCACCCATGACCGGCTGATTGCCACCGGGTTCCTGCGCAACTACGCCAAGGTCGGGTTTCGCGAGAAGGATAATCCCCAGTACCGGTTCGACTACCTCGACGACATGATCGCGACGATCGGACGGGGCGTGCTGGGGTTGACCGTGCAGTGCGCACGGTGCCACAACCACAAGTTCGATCCGGTGGGGCAGCGCGATTACTACAAGTTGCAGGCTTCGCTATACGGCTACGTCGAGGTGGACCATCCCTTGGTGCCGGAGCCTGAGGCGAAAGCGTTCGCGGCGAAAACCTTGGATGTCAATAGCCGTATCAAGCCACTGCGCGACCAGGTCAAGCTCCTCGACCTTCCCTACGAAGAGAAGCTGCTGGCGGAGAAGTACCGGAAATGGCCATCCAATATCCAGGAAGCCATCTTCACGCCGGAAGAAAAACGGACGCCGGGGCAAGTTCTGCTGGCCAACCAGATTATCCGCACCACCCGGGTGACGCCGGCCGAGATCGAGGGGGTGATGACGCCGAGCGACCTTGAAAAGCGGCGCGCGCTCGACGGGCAGATCCGGCAGATTGAGAAGGAGAGACCGAAGGCGATCCCGGTCGCGATGGGAATCACCGATGGCGACTACCGCTTTGCACCCGATGGCGCCGGCGACGAGCCCGCGCCCGGAAAAGGAATCAAGCAGGAGGTGACGGAAGGCAGCTTCCTGTGTGATGGCAGCAAACCCTACACTGCGCCAGCGGCCTATTTCCTCCATAACGGAGACATGGCAAACCCCGGATCGAAGATCGAGCCCGGGTTCATTTCGGTGATCGACGATGGAGCACTCCCAACCACGCTCCAGCCGGGGCACAAGCGGACCTCCGGACGGCGTCTCGCGCTGGCCCGGTGGATGGCCTCGAAGAGCAACCCGCTTCCAGCCCGGGTGATGGTCAACCGGATCTGGCACCATCATTTCGGACGTGGCATCGTGACCTCGCTCGATAATTTCGGGCGCAACGGTGATGCCCCGACCCATCCGGATCTGCTGGACTGGCTGGCAGTCGAGTTCGTCGAGCATGGCTGGTCCATCAAGCACATGCACCGGGTGATGATGACCTCGCGCGCCTACAGGATGTCCAGCGGGTTCTCCGACGAAGGCAATCTGCGGACCGATCCAGAGAATCTGCACTGGTGGCGGTTCCGGCCCCAGCGGCTGGAGGCCGAGATCGTGCGGGACAGCATCCTGGCGGTTTCGGGTTCGCTCAACAAGGAGCAGTTCGGTCCGGCGGTTTTCCCTGAACTTCCCAAGGAAGTGCTCGCTTCGATGGACAAGGGGATCTGGCGTCAAACGGGGGACGGTCCTGGCGTGTGGCGCCGCAGCGTCTACGTCTACCGCAAGCGCGGATTGCCGCTGCCGTTCTTTGAGGTTTTTGATCTGCCGGATCAGAACATCAGTTGCGGCAGGCGCACGGCGTCCACTGTGCCCACGCAGGCGCTGACGCTGATGCACAACGAGTGGGTCCTCAATCAGTCGCGCCGCTTCGCCGACCGGATCGCGACCCAGGCGCCCAGCGGAGTGGACGCGCAGGTGAGCCTGGGATACCTGCTGGTCCTGGGGCGTGAGCCGTCGGCGCTTGAGCGCTCCGAGGCAGTCGACTTTTTGAAGAGCCGCACTCTCGGCGACTTCGCCCACGTGCTGCTGAACCTGAACGAATTCATCTACATGAGGTAGCCGCGATGCGATTCACTTCCCGGCGGGATTTTCTGTTTGAAGCTGGCGGTGGACTGAGCGGAGTGGCTTTGGCCCACTTGCTGGCGGGCGACAATCTGCTCGCGGCTCCCACGGCGGGCCAGTCCTGCGCGGGAACGGCGGTCGCTTCGTCGCCGTTCGCGCCGAAGAAGCCGCACTTCGCTCCTCGCGCCAAGCGGGTGATCTCGCTGTTCATGAGCGGCGGCGTGAGCCAGATGGACACGTTCGATCCGAAGCCCGCGCTCGATAAGTACGCCGGACAGCCGATGACCGGTAAGGGCGACATCGTCGTGCGCCAGGGGCATCCAGGTCCGTTGATGCCTGCATCGTTCAAGTTTTCGCGTCATGGGCAGTCCGGACTCGAGATTTCCGAGCTGTTCCCGAACGTCGCCAAACACGCCGACACGTTGGCTGTGGTCCGCAGCGTCAAAGGCCGGTCGAACGATCACGTGATGGCGCACTACGAGCTTGCCTCGGGCACCATTCGCATGGGCTGGCCGTCGGTGGGATCGTGGCTCACCTACGGGCTGGGCGCGGAGAATCAGAATCTGCCGGCGTTCGTGGTGATTTATGACGCACGGGGCGGCCCATTCGGCGGTCCGGCGAACTGGTCGGCGGGGTACATGCCGGCTGCGTACCAAGGGACGATCTTCCATAGCAAGGGCGATCCGATTTTCGACCTGAAGCCGCCCGGGGATTTGACGCAGGACCAGATGCGGGCGCGGCTTGGTTTGCTCGAAAAGCTGAATCAGATGGATCTCGAAAAGAATCCGGGGAATTCCGATCTCGCCGCGCGAATCAGCTCGTACGAACTCGCCTACCGGATGCAGGCCTGCGCGCCTGAAGCCGTAAATCTGGATTCCGAGACCGAACCGACGCGCAAGCTCTACGGTCTCGACAACCCGATCACGGCTCCGTTCGGGCGGCAATGCCTGATCGCGCGCCGGCTGGCCGAGCGCGGTGTCCGGTTCATCCAGCTCTACCACGGCGGGATCGGGAACCAGAACACCGACACCTGGGATGCGCACGGCAATGTCCGGGAAAATCACACGATGCATGCCGCCGAGAGCGATCTCCCGATCGCGGGCCTGCTCACAGACCTGAAGAAACGCGGGCTGCTGGATGAGACTCTGGTGATCTGGCAGAGCGAATTCGGGCGCATGCCAATTTCCCAGCGCGGGCTCGGGCGGGACCATAATCCGGGAACGATGTCGATTTGGATGGCCGGGGCCAGGATCAAGGGCGGCCAGGCCATCGGTGCGAGCGACGAGTTCGGGTACAAGGCGGAACAGCAGATCGTCACGGTGCACGACCTGCACGCGACGATCCTGCATTTGATGGGCATGGATCACACGCGCTTGACGTATTCCTATCAGGGGCGGAACATGCGCCTGACCGATGTCTACGGCGAGCTGATTCCGCAAGTTACGGCCTGAGGGTCCCGACGACGGATGACGCGCCGCGACTGGATCTCCGCACCGGCCATCGCATTCGCCGCGCCTACGAAACAGAGTTTCACTTTCGTCCACGTCACTGACCTCCACATCCAGCCCGAGTTGCGGGCGGCGGATCGCTGCGGGGCCTGCTTTGCCGCCATCAACCGCACCCGGCCGGACTTCGTAATCGCGGGCGGCGATCTCGTGTTTGACGCACTCGCCGTCCCCAAGCAGCGTGCGCGGCTCTTGTTTGATCTCTACCGCGACGCCACCAAGCGAATCGAGGCGCCCCTTCACAACGTGCTCGGCAACCACGACATTTTCGGCCTCTACACCCACAGCGGCGTGCTCCCAACTGAGTCGGGCTATGGCAAGAAGATGTACGAGGACCGCATCGGACGCCGCTACTACTCGTTTGACGCCCACGGGTGGCACTTCATCGTGCTCGACTCCGTGGGACTCACGCCCGACCGCCTCTACGTTGGCCGCGTTGATGACGAACAGATCGAATGGCTCCGGCGCGATCTGGAAGCGGCAGGCAAGTCCACTCCAATCGTCGCCGTCACGCACGTGCCGTTGTCCACCGGCGTCCTGCAGTGGATGATGCCCCGGCACGACCCGCGGCGGATCGTCGTTCAGAACGCATCGGACGTGCTCGAACTGCTGCATCAGTACAACATCAAGGCGGTGCTGCAGGGACACACGCACATCTGCGAACGGCTGGAATACCGCGGGTGCCAGTACATCACTTCCGGCTCAGTGTGCGGAGAGTCATGGAAAGGCCCGAAGTGGGGAGTGCATCCCGAAGGATTCGGTGTTCTGCGCGTAGCCGGCGGCGGGATCACGTGGACCTACCAGACCTACGGCGCTTGATGCGTCACTTTTCGGTGTAGAGGTCCGGCAGGTCGTTCTCGAACAACAGCACGTCTCCCGGGCGCAGCAGTTTTTGGAAGATCGCCGTGGCCTCGCTCAATTCCTTCACGATGCGCAAGTCTTTCTCTGGAAATTCGCCGCGCCGCAGACCTTCCTGAATCGGACGTGTCTGCTCAGGACCCACCAGGATCACGAAGTCGCACGAGCCCGCCGCAAGATATCCGAACTCCTCGTTCTTCTCGTGATGCAGCACACCGAGCTCGATCATCCCAGGCGTCACCAGGATCCGGCGCCCGGTCTTGAACTGTGACAGCACATGCAGCGCCTCGGCGGCGCCAACCGGGTTCGAGTTGTAGGAATCGTCGATGATGATGGTCCCGCCCGCGCCCTTCTTGAGCTCCAGGCGGTTCGGAGCGGACTTGAGCTTGGCCGCTCCGCGGGCGATCTCCTCGAGCGTCAGCCCCATCTCGATCGCGATCCGGGCGGCTCCGAGGACGTTCAGAACCATGTGCCGGCCCACCACCGGAGCGGTGATCACGGCGCGGCCGCCCTCCCTGGTCACCATCGTGAACGTGAGCCCATCGGGTCCATGTTCCACTCCCTCGGCCCAGACGTCGCAGTCGCCGCGTGCGTTGCCCAAGCCGTACAGCGCCGTGCGGGTATGCTTCGCCCAACCCGCCATCTTCCGGCAGTGTTCATTCTCGCCGTTGAACACGGCCAGGCCATCCTTCGGCAGCGCCTCGATGAGCTCGTAGTTGGTCCGCTCGATGTTGTCCATCGACAAGAACCGCTCGAAATGTTCCGGACCGATCGATGAGATGATCCCGTACCGGGGATGGACCAGATCGGCGATCTCCTTCACCTCACCCCGCTTGTAGGCGCCCATTTCGGCAATGAATACTTCATGGGAAGGCTCGATCATCGTGTTGATCACCTTCGTGATTCCAAGGAGCGTGTTGAAGTTGCCCGGCGACTTGATCACCCGAAACCGCTCGCTCAACAGAGCGTCGATGAAGTACTTGGTCGACGTCTTCCCATAGCTGCCCGCGACGCCAATCACGACCGGATTCAAGTCCGCGATTCGCTTGGCCGCGGCCCGCACGAATCCCCGGTTGATGCGTGCCTGTACCGGCTTGAGCAGCACGTTGGCCAGAAGGATGGCGCCCGGAGCCGCGTGGAGCAGACACAGCCCCGCCGCTACGGCCGCCGGAACGCATGCAAACCACGCGATGACCACAGCCGTGACCACGAGTGCGCCGCGCGCCACCCAAAGGGTCCGTCTGGCCCGCTCGGTGAAGTCCAGCGGCTTCTTCGCCTCAGTGTTCTGCTTCCGGACCAGCAGCCACACGCACCACGCGATCCATACCAGCAACACCCAGTGCGGCTGGGACAACCCGAACGATGCCGCAAACAGCACTACGGCCAGCGCCGCCGAGGCCGTATCGAAGAACCTTTCGCGTGGCTTGGCCCTTAGCCAGTTCAGATACCGTACCACGATGTAGCTGTCCATCTGCCACATGTGGAGCGCGGTGACCGCGCGCCGGGCAGCCACTGCCGCCGAAGCGAGGAGCGCGGCCCAGATCAATACCGCCGGGGTGGATCTCATTCGCGCAGAAACCGCGACGCCAGCATGTTGAACTTGTTCTGCTGGTCGAGATAAGGGAAATGGCCCGCGCCTGGAAACACCACCAGTTCGGCATCCGGAATGTGGGCCTTCATCGTCTGGCCCATGTACAGCGGAGTCTCCTGATCCTGGTCGCCCCAGACGAGCAGACACCTGGACCGGACTGAAGCCAGCAGTGGTGTCAAGTCCTCACTCACCACCAGACTGAGCGTCTCCCGCAGCTCGCCCGCGTTCAGATAGTCGCGCGATGCCAGGTGAGGACGCATCCGTTCCTTGAGTGCACGCACCACCGCCCCGGCCACGGGAACGCCGGCCAGCCCGCGCGCAACGGCCGCCGCGCCGCGTTTCAAACTCCGCTTCAGGCTCCGGTGCGGCGCCACCCCCGCGCTTGCCGTGAACAGGATCTTCCCGATCCGGTCCGGGTGCCCAGCCGCCATTTGGATCGCCACGCGTCCGCCGAAGGAATGCGCCACCACATGGGGCCGCGCCAGCGACAGGCGGTCCATCAGCTTCAGAGTCAGGTCCAGGAAATCCGACACGCGCCACGGACGCGGCGGCAGGCTGCTTTGCCCGTGTCCGGGAAAATCGATGGCCACAGTGTCGAAATGCGGTTGCAACGCCAGAAAAACCGGCTCGAAGCTTTCGGCTGACCCGCCCCATCCGTGCAGCAGCAGCACCTGTTCTCCCGATCCGGCGCGCTTGTACCGGATCAACAGCCCGTCGATCTCGACCGTCATCTCCGGCCTGAGAGGAGGTTCGCTTCGAATGAGAATTGCGTCGCCGACTGCTGCTTGTGGCGCTCCAGCGCGCCCTCCACCAGCGCGGTGACCAGCTTGTCAAATGGAAAACGCGACGCCTCCCACAAGTAGAACGACAATGATCCCGGCAGCGTATTGATCTCGTTCGCGTAGTAGGTGACGCCGTCACTGTCGAGCAGAAAATCCACGCGCGAGATCCCGTATCCGCCAATCGACTCGAACGCAGTCACGGCGGCGTCCTGAATCCGTCCGGCGAGATCGTCGGAAACCGGCGCCGGGATGATGCGGCTCAGCGACGCCATCCCGGACTTGCTCATCCCGCCCGCTTTGCCACCTTTCGCTCCCTTGCCTCCCTCTCCGCGATACTTGTCCTCGAACGACAACAGTTCGCCGCTCGACTTCGGCATTTCGCACACGCTCGCGCGATTGGGCGGCCCCATCACCGAGCAGTTCACTTCCCTGAAATTCGTCAACGCCCGCTCCACCAGAACCCGCTCGTCGAGCATCACCGCCGTGTGGATCGCCTTGGTCAGGCCGGCGCTGTCTCCGCAGCGTGCGATGCCGATGCTCGATCCGAGCGAAGCGGGCTTGGCAATCACCGGATAAGCGAACCTGGACTCGACCAGCTTGATGAACCTCGCTGGATCCGCGGTCCAGGCGCGTCGCGTGGTCCAGACGCAATCGAGCACCGGCAGGCCAGCGGCGCGGAAACGCTCCTTCTGCTCGATCTTGTCCATGCCCAACGCCGACGCCATCACGCCGCAGCCGGCGTACGGAACATCGGCGAGCTCGAACAGGCTCTGTAGGCGGCCGTCCTCGCCAAAGGTCCCGTGCAGCATTGGAAAAAACACATCCGCCCATAGGACCGGCGCTTTGTAGAAGAAGCCCTTCCCGCCATTCGGATGCAACACCAGTTGCCGCACCGAAGGATCGGGACTCAAGAAGACGCGGTGCACATCGCGCAGAGAATCGGGCTGGAACCGCGGATCCGAGTAGAGCTTCAGGTTGTACAGTCCCTTGCCGGCGAACCAGGCGCCCTTCTTGTCGATGAAGATGGGCAGCAGGTCGTATCCGGCAACTTCGAGCGCGTCCATCGCCTGATGGGCGCTGATCACGGACACCTCGTGTTCCACGGAGCGGCCACCGAAAAGGACCGCGACAGTCAGCTTTCGCATAGGGGGAGGAATCCTCCTATTGTAGCGGTCCGTGCTTGTGGAGCCGGACTATGGCAGGGAGAGCGTTTGGCCATCCGAAGCCGCGCGCTCGAAGGTCCGGCCACGGAATTCGTAGCGGACCACCAGGTACCCGCCTCCGCTCACGCCCAGCGCGCCTGGATTCACGGGCAGATCCAGCCGGTCGTCCCGCAACATCGGCTCCACCCGGGGGCGGACATCGATCGACTCAGAGCCGCGCATGTAGCGGGCCGAGAAGATCCGTGTCGCCGCCGGACGTCCGTTGTCGAACGCGGCCGCCGATCCACTCGCCAGCGCCGTAACGGCAGCGGGCGCGGCTTCCCCCGCTCCGATCTGTCTGGCGCCCGAGTCCGGAATATTGATTGTCCGGTCCTCGCGCTGGCTTACCTGATAGGTCTTGCCCTGCCAGGTGTAGGTCACGGTGAGAGTCTTCGTCTTGCCGACCGCCGGGTCGGGACCCATCATCGCATTTGTCACCTTGAACGATGCGCGGTTGTCACGCACCTGCGCGCGCACGGCCTGGGTGACGTCCGAGTTCCGGTTCTCCCAGCCCCAGTTGGCGGACACGATCACAAGTTCGTTGGACACGACGGCCGGGGCCTGGGTGACGGCGGGAGCAGGAGCGGCCCCGCCGCGGTCGACCGCGAGATCGGAGATCGAGAAGCGGCCTTTGCCCGGCAGGCGCACCTGGTCGAAGTCCTTGGCGGCATGCAGCGACACCTTGCCAGCAGAACGGTAGCGGATCAACAGGACCTTTTCGTTGCCGGGCGCGGGGTCGGCGCCGAGCGTCGAGCCGTCGACGGTGATCGCCAGCGAGCCGTTTTGGACCAGCGCTACGACACGGTCGGTGACGTCAATGGTCTTCAGCCCCGCACCGTAGGTCGCCGAGATGATCTCCAGACCTTGGCCGCACAGTGCCGCGGCAGAAAGGACAACAGCGAATGTGAGTCTCATCACCCGCAATCATAGCAGCAGGTCAACGCGCTGAGAAGACCGCCGCGGCAAGAGTTTCGAGATTTCGCGCGAAGGTTTCGGAGCGGATGATCCGCTCGCGTGGCGGCTGGGCGCCCTGGAACAGCTCGATACGGTCGTTCTCCTTGATCTCGACCGGCCGGCCGTTGACGGTAAGCACCATGGGACGGGCGGCGAAGACGGATACGAGCCGGTCCGCTTTGCCGATCTGTCCTTCTTCCACCCAGGCTCCGCGCGTGTCCATCGAGCTGATGATCTGCTGGATCCGGTCCGGCGAAGCCTTGCGCCCCAGCGGAGGTCCGCCGCCGGACCACGGCGACAGCCCGTGCAGCACCACCGCACGCGGCGCGGGTTTCGGCGCCGCAGCCAACGCGTCGTACTCGCGGCGCAGATCCTTCAATCCGGCGCCGCTGGTGACCACTCCGTAGTGCGTGATCACGGATTCATCGGTGTAGCTCAACTCGTAGCCATCGATCCGCGACGAGCCGAGTCCCCGCGCCTGAATCTGTGTCCCCTTCGTGACATAAAGGGGCTTGTTTGTTTTGAGCTCGTAGAAGCGTGCAAGAGCGGGATCCTTGGACCTGCGCCTGGCCTCGCTCTGGGACGGCGGCAGTACGGAACGCTCCAGGTACTCCAGCGCAGGCCTCACTGCATCGAGATATTTCCGCTGGCCGGTTTCGCGGTAGAGGACCATGAGCATCTTCATAATGCCCTGCGACTCGCCACCAGTCACCGATGGCGGCTCGAACACGCGCGCCCATGCGGGATGCATGTTCAGGTCGTACTGCTGCGCCCAGGCTGGCTGAGGATCCGGCATTTGGGCGAGCAGGATGAACCCACCGCCTTTCTCCGCCGAGTCGCGGTAGCGGGTATTGTTGTAGATCCGCGCGGCTTCGAGCATGGTGTCGATGCAGTCGACGATCGAGTTGTCGTTGAACGTGTAGTGGATGTAGTAGCCCTCGCCCGGCCACTTGCGCGGCCACGAGTCCGGGTAGCCAGCCTTGCGGACCGGGAACTTCGCCGGGTCGGGTGGCGCGGAGAATCGCTGCGGCCAGGCTCCGTTGGGATACTGCACGGCTATCAGCGAGTCGAGCGCAAAGAGCGCGGCTTCGTGGATCTTCGCGTCGCGGAACTCGAGCGCCTGATCGACCCGCATGAGCACGCGGAGGCAAGCCTGGGTTACGTTGTCATCGAGGGTCGACGGCGGCCGATGCGGAACTCCCGCGGCCTTGCAATCGCGGCCCACGCGATACGGGTACTTCTCACGCAGCTTCGGGTCGAACTCGATGACGTAGTCCCATCCACCGGAGCAGAGTTGGCCTTGCACCAGCGCGTAGGCGGACTTCTTCGCGGCTGCGAGAAAATAGGGATCCTTGGTGGCCGCCCAGGCTTCGAGGTAAGCCATCGCGACCGTCGGCAGTGCCGCCCGCTGGTTTTCCGTTTGCGTCGGGCTGTCGGACTGTTCAGAACGGCCGTAGCTGAGGTCCTCGGCGTAATGAAAATGGTAGCCGCCGTTGTAGGAGACTTTTTCCGAGTAGAAGGCAGCGGCCTTCTTCATCGAGTCCAAGACCTGTTGCCGGGCGGTTTGGCTGGCGGCCGGCAGAGCCGCGAGGACGAGCGCCAGGATTCGCATTAGGCTCACTGTACCAGAGCGCGGCGTGTCACCATGGTTCGAGTGAACCTGCACGCAGACGCTTGGGGCCGTTCGCTCTACCAGAAGGCGAAAGCGGCTCTTGAGGCGGGCATGCGCCTGCGATTCACCTGGGCCGGGCTGGGCTTCTCGATCACCGTGATCGCGGCGGGAACCTTGGCGTATCTGACGGCCAACAACCTGCTCTTTCTGATCCTTTCGTGCCTGCTGGCCGCGTGGCTTGTGTCGGGCTTCGTCAACCGGCTGACGCTCGCGGGACTCTCGGTCGACTTCGGATTCCCGGATCATGTGTGCGCGCGCCGGACAACGCCCGCGCGGATCCGCGTGCACAACGAGAAGTCGTGGATGCCCTCATTCTCGCTGCACGTCGAGGGGACGCCGCGCAGCGTTCTTGGATCGGCGCTGTATTTTCCATTGCTGCCGGCCGGGCGGGTGATCGAGGAGCCCGTGGATGTGTACTTCGCACGGCGCGGTGTTCACAGCGAAGACGTCGTGCAAATCCGGTCGCGTTTCCCGTTTGGATTCTCGGAGCGGCGGACTCAAGTGACCTTGAGGCGCGAGGCGACCGTCTACCCATCGGTGGATCCGCAGCCGGGCTTCGACGCGATTCTGACGCAGGTTGCGGGCGAGATCGAAGCACAGGAGCGGGGCAGCGGGTACGACTTCTACCGCATCCGTCCGTATGAGCCGATGGAGAGCGCGCGGCACGTGGACTGGAAGAAAACCGCTCAGAGGGGCGAGTTGCAGGTCCGGGAGTTCGCCCGTGAGCAGGAGCCGCTGGTGGAGATCTTTCTCGACCGCGACGCGGACGGTAACTCTGAATGGTTCGAGCACGCCGTTGACTGTTGTGCGTTCCTGTCGTGGGAGATCGCCCAGCGTGGCGCGCGGCTGCGATTCCGGACGGATTCGTTCGATATGGCGCTGCCAGCGCAAGGGGACATTTATACTATCCTGAGATATCTCGCCACGGTGGTGCCCGGGGCCACCAAGGGAAGCACAGGACCTGAACGAGATGACAGCATCCAAGTGGTGGTCAGCGCGGAACCGAGGCGCCTGGCGGCGGCAGGCTGGGATCGCGCTTTGGTTGTGGGCCGTGAGCAACTTGGCGGCGCAGCAGCCGGCGCCAGCCGGTCCGCCAGCGGTGGAGCCGGTGCGAAGCTCCATCACGGTGCTGGAACGGGTGGCCGCGGAGGTCCCCGCGTCAATGGCAGTCATCGGCAAGGCGGAGCTTAAGCAGATTCCGGGCGTCAATCTGGATGACCGGCTGCGGATGGTGCCGGGATTCAGCCTGTTCCGGCGGTCGTCGAGCCTTGCCGCGCATCCGACGACACAGGGCGTCTCGCTGCGCGGAATCGGGACTTCCGGAGCCAGCCGCACGCTGGTGTTGTGGGACGGCATTCCGCTGAACGATCCGTTCGGCGGCTGGGTCTACTGGACGCGCGTGAATCCTGAGGAGTTGAGCCGCGTGGAGGTGCTCCGCGGCGCTTCGACGAGTGTGTTCGGCGACCGCGCGCTCACCGGCGCGATCGCGCTGTTCTCGCGGGAGCCGCAGCCACGCAACGTGACCGCATTCTACGAGTTCGGCAACCGTGAGACGCACACGGCTGGTGCTGGCGGGTCCCACCTGTGGCGGCGCTTTGCCATCTCAGGGCAGGGGCGGGCGTTCACAACGAAGGGTTATCACATCGTACCGAAGGTGAATCGCGGAGCGGTGGACAAGGAGGCGGGAGTGCGGTTCGTGGGCAGCGATGTACGGGCCGATTTCCTCGGAGCGCGGCAGCGGCTGTTCCTCAAAGCGGACCTCATGGTGGAGGAGCGCGAGAACGGAACGCTGCTGCAGCGGAATTCCTCGGGAATGGGCAACGTGGGCGCCAACTACTATCGTGATTTCGGCCGCGACAATATCTCGATCTTGGGTTACCATACGCGCGCGGAGTTCCGGTCGAGCTTCTCGACAATTCTTGCCGGGCGGGCGCGGGAGACGCTGACATTCAACCAGTCCGTGCCATCGGATGCCACTGGCGGCGCAGGGTACTGGCGCCATAGCGGATCGGGCTGGAACACGCTCGTGGGCGCCGACGCGCAGCGCGTGGAGGGCTGGAGCATCGACTCGCTGGTGCCCACGGGGAAGCGGATCGGTGGAGGGACGCTGGTCCAGCACGGCACGTTCGTGCAGGGCGATTTCCGCTCGGGTCCGGCGCAGTTCTTCCTGGGGGCGCGCCACCACTTCACGGGGCAGGACCGGCAATTCTTCTCGCCGTCCTTGGGATTCACGGCGGGCAAGGGACGGTGGCGGACGCGTGGGTCGGGCTATCGCAGTTTCCGGTCGCCGACGTTGAATGAACTCTACCGGGAGTTCCGCGCGGGCAACGCAGTGACGCAGGCGAATCCGGCTCTGCGGCCAGAGTCGGTGATCGGCGGCGAGTTGGGGCTTGACTTCACAGGCGAGAACGTACGGGCGGGCGTGAGCGCGTTCCACAACGAGGTGAAGAACGTGGTGACCAACGTCACGCTGTTGACCACGCCCGCGCAGATCATCCGGCAGCGGCGGAACGCAGCCCAGGCGAGGTCGCGTGGAGTGGAAGCGGATGTCCAGCACCGGTGGCGGGGATGGCGGTCGGAGTTGAGTTACCTGTTCGCGGACTCGCGGTTCACAACGCGGCTGCGCGTACCGCAGGTACCCAAGCATCACGGGTCGGCGCAGGTGACCTGGAGCAGCACGAGGACGTTCGTGACGGGAGGAGTGCGGTCGCACGCGCTGCAGTTCGAGGATGACTTGAACCGGCTGGTACTGCCTGGATTCGCGGCGGTGCATGTGACGCTGCGCCAGCAGATCCGTGCGGGACTGTCGGCGCAGTTGGTGTTCGAGAATCTGCTGGACCGCGAATATTGGACGGGCTTCACGACGATTCCGGCCACGGGTCCACCGAGGTTGTGGCGGGCGGGGTTGCGATGGGACGGCAAGATCTGGTGACGCCTGCCGCGGGTGAGGTGCTGTATGGACCGGCGCCCTCAGTGTCGGTGGTGATCTGCACGTTCAACCGCGCGGGACTGGTGGGCCGTGCGATTGAGAGCGTGCTGGCGCAGACCTGGCGCGACTGGGAGCTGGTGATCGTCGATGACGGCGGTTCCGATTCCACGTTCGATGTGGTCAACCGCTATGTGATGGAGCACGCGGGGATCCGGTATTTGAAGCATCGGAACCGGGAGCAGGCCCTGGCGCGCAACCTGGGGATCAAGGCGTCGTTTGGGGAGTACGTGGCGTTCCTGGATAGCGATGACGCGTACTCCCCGGAGCATCTGGAGAGCCGGCTGGAGTACCTGCGGGCGCATCCTGAGGTCGACATGATCCAGGGAGGGCTGATCGCGGATCCGGATATCGACGTGGTCGACTACTTTGACCGGAGCCGGACGATCAACCTGCATGAGTGCGTGGTATGCGGGACTTTCGTGGCCAAGAGGAGTGTGCTGGTGGAGGTAGGCGGTTTTCCGGATGAGCCGCCGATGGAGGACACGGCGTTGTGGTACCGGGTGAAGGCACGGTTCCGGACGGCGGAGGTGATGGAGCCGCGGACGTACATCTATACGAGAGCAGAGTCCAGTGTGACGCGGGATGCGTTGGAGCGGTTGAGAGCTTTGGTAGACTGAAGGTGAGCATTCCCCGGTCGTCTAACGGTAGGACAGCGGCCTTTGGAGCCGTGAGTCGTGGTTCGAATCCATGCCGGGGAGCCAAATTTCAAAGTCGCGCCCAGACCCGCAGTTTTCCTGGCTCTGGTGCAAATCGGCAGGATGGACGAGGATAGAGGAATGGCCCG
>VFZX01000156.1 GCA_016871015.1 Acidobacteriota bacterium
TTCAGGAACCGCTCCTGAACATCGGCCCGGCGATTCGCGTCGATCCCGGCGTGGTACGCGGCGGCGGTCACAATCCCGGACAGATAGGCTGCGATCGCCTCGGTCTCTTTGCGTGTCGGAGCATAGACGATTGCGGGCAGGCGTCCTTCTTCAGCCAGCAGGCCCGCCGCCAGCTCCGCGCGCTGAGATGGCGCCGACTCGACCACTTCGATGCCGATGTTGTGACGCCGGAAACCGCGCACGAATCTCGGACCGCCGAGTGCCAACTGTGCTGCGATATCGTCCTGGACCACTGGGGTCGCCGTGGCTGTCAAAGCGATCACCGGGGCAGGGCGGAACGATGGCAGATATTGGCCCAGCATCCGGTAATCCGGCCGGAAATCGTGCCCCCATTGCGAAATGCAGTGCGCCTCGTCGATCGCCACCAAAGCGAGCTGCCGCCGCGCCAGCATCTCCGGAAACCCCTGGACCCTGAGCCGTTCGGGCGCAATGAACAGAAAGTCCAGCGCACCAGCCAAGTAGTCGTTGCAGGCCTGGCGTGACGACCCGCGGTCACGCCCCGAGTGGATCCTCTGTGCCCGGAACCCCTGCTGCTGGAGCTTAGCCACCTGGTCCTCCATCAGCGCGATCAGCGGACTGACCACCAGCGTCGTGCCGCCACGCGCGATGCCTGGAAGCTGGTAACACAGCGACTTCCCCGCGCCGGTCGGCATTACGAGCAGGACGTCGTTGCCCTCGCGCGCGGCCTTGCACACGTCCTCCTGGCCCGGGCGAAACTCCTTGAACCCGAACCGGTCGTGGAGAAGCTGCTCCAGCGGCTCCTCTCCCGTGACCGGTTCATGCGCCCGCGGAACCGGAGCAGGTGCGGCCGCAGGAGCCCGGCCAGCCTCGGACGCCTTGCCCGTCACCTCGCGCACGTACTCTTCGATCCTGCGCAGAAACGGCGGCAACTGCGCGGCGCCACGGTGGATCCGCTGCAGCTCCGCCTCCCACTGTCCAGTCATGGCGGGACTCTTGACCTCGGGATGGACAAGTTCGATGAGGTGGATCCCTTTGTCCGTCGCCTGCAAGCTCTTTCCGTCACGCTCGACATAGCCTCGCTTGAGCAGCACCTCGATGATGGCAGCGCGCGTGGCCGGCGTTCCGAGTCCACACTCCTTCATTGCGGCGGAGAGTTCCTTGTCGTCGAGCGTCTTGCCCGCGCTTTCCATCGCTGTCAGCAAGGTGGCTTCGGTGAAGCGCTTCGGAGGCCGCGTCTTCTTCCGCTGGATCTCAACATCGAGCACCCTCTGGGGCTGGCCTTCTTCGAGTCCCGAGGGAAGGGCCTGCTCCCCCTCGCCCGCATCTGCTTTCTTCTTCTTTTTCTCCGGCGGTGGATCGAGCACCTTCCAGCCCACGTGCCGGACCGCGGTTCCGGACGAGTGATACTTATCCAAGACTCCAGGGTTCTCGATCACGGTGATGACCGTTGTGACCGACCAGATGTGATCGTCATGCCAGGCGGCGAGCAGCCGCTGGCAGATGAGGTCGTAGATCCGCCGTTCGTCCGCACTGAGCGGCTCGAGATCCGGGCGTCCCGTGGTCGGGATGATCGCATGGTGGTCGGTGACCTTCGAATCATCCACGTAGCGGCGGCCCAACGGCCGTTCCCCCGTTCCCGGCGCGAGCTTGCCCTCGTACAGCGGCCGGATCGCGTCCACGATTCGGGGCAGCGTCTTCGCGACGTCGGCCGACAGGTGGCGGCTGTCGGTACGCGGATAACTGATCAGCTTGTGCTTCTCGTATAGCGCTTGGGCTGTGTCGAGCGTCTTTTGCGCGCTGAATCCGAATAGCCGGTTGGCGTGCCGCTGAAGCTCAGTGAGATCATAGAGCAGCGGCGGCGCCATTCGCTGCGTCTCGGACTGGATGGATTCGATGCGCGCCTTGCCGGTCCGGGCGCGGCGCTCGATCTGCTCCGCCTCCGCGCCATCAGCAGGCAGCCGCATCGATTGCTGCGGCGCATCCGGGCCCTGCCGGAACCACGTGCCGTAGTAACTCGCCCCCGGCCGGGGCGAGAACTCGGCCCGGACCTCGATGTAGTCTTCCGGGACAAACGCCCGGATTTCAAGTTCCCGCTCCACCAGCATGGCGAGTGTCGGAGTCTGCACGCGGCCGACCGAAAAGTCCTCTCCAAGCGCGAGTGTGTAGGCGCGTGACAGGTTCATCCCCACCAGCCAGTCGGCGCGGCTGCGGCCCTTCGCGGCGTCGCTGAGCGAATCGTACGCAGCGCCGTCCTTGAGCTTCGTGAATCCTTCCCGGATCGCGTCCGGCGTGAGCGAGGAGATCCACAATCGCCGCACCGGCTTGGTGCAACTGGCGGCCTCGTAGATGTACCTAAAGATCAGCTCGCCTTCGCGTCCGGCGTCCGTGGCGCATACGATCTGGCCGACCTTCTCCGACATCAGGATCTTCCGCACCACACCGAACTGGTCCGAAGTCTCATCCACCACCACGAGAGGCCACTCCGCGGGGAGCATCGGCAGAGTCTGCTTGCGCCAAACTTTCCATTCTGGCCGGATCTCGTGCGGATGCGGCAGCCGCACCAGGTGGCCGATCGCCCACGTGACCACGTATCCGTTGCCGTGCAGGTAGCCCTCGCCCTTTTGCCCCGCGCCCAACACGCGCGCGATGTCGCGGGCGACAGACGGCTTCTCAGCGAGGACGGCGGTGGTCATCTCGACGCGGCGAGCAGCCTATCCAGCTCGCTCCGCAGCCCGGCCAAGGTGGCGCTCTCGGCGGGATCGTTGATCCGGTTGCGGATCTCCTGCGGATCGGTGTCGAGATCGTACAACTCATCGAGCCCTGAGCCCTCGTAGCGGATGTACTTCCACCTCTCCGTGCGGATCGCCTTCCATTCCGGCACGCGATTGCTTAGCTTTTCCGGATAGTATTCGGCGGTGAACGCGGTTCTGCCCTTGGTGCCAGGGTCGCGCAGCACGGGAACCAGGCTCGACCCATGCATCCGCTCGCTCCACTTCACGCCGCCGAGCTCCAGCAGCGTCGGCGCGAGGTCGACGTTCAAACCCATGGCCGAGGGTTGCGATCCGGGCTTGACCAGCTCGGGATACCGGACCAGGAACGGGATCCGGAGCGAGTCTTCATACGCCCACCGCTTTTGATCGAACTGGCCGTGCTCGCCCATCAGATATCCGTTGTCGCCGGTGAAGATGAAGACCGTCCGGTCAAGCTCACCGGTCTTCCGTAGCGCTTCAAAGATCTGCCCGATGCCGTCGTCCACCGATGCCAGGCACCGCAACTGATCGCGGACCACGGAATCCGGATCGCGCGGACGTCCCCGGCGCGGCTCGCCGGGCTCCGGCGTCGAGTCTTCGAGCTTGAGGACATCGATGCGCTCCTCCACTTTGCGAGTGAGCGCCGGCTTGCCCTCGAGATCCCCGGGCTGCGGCGCGGGCGGAGTGTAACGGACATCTGCGTACAGGGCCTCGTGGCGCGGAGCGGGCAAGTACGGATAGTGGACCGCCTTGTGCGCGACCACCATCGCGAACGGCGTGCGCCGCGGACGTTGAATGAACCGCGCGGCCCGCTCGTTGAGGAAGTCCGTCATGTACCCGCGAAGCTGCTCACGGCGGTCATCGATATTGACCACCGGATCGATGTACAGCCCCTGCGCACGGAAGCTGATCCAGTGGTCGAACCCCGGGCGGCGGGTGTCGTCGAATCCCATGTGCCACTTGCCAATGAACGCGGTCTCGTAGCCAGACTCGCGCAGCAGGCGCGGCCACGTGACCAGCGTATGGCTGATCTCGGCGAGCCCGTGCTTGTCGTTGTTGATAATGCGATGGGTGTGGGGATAGAGTCCCGTGAGGAAGCTGGCCCGGCTGGGCGAGCACAACGGTACCACGGTAAAGAAGTTGCGGAACCGCGCTCCCTCCCGCGCGATACGGTCGATCTGCGGCGTACGGGCGAAGGGATGGCCGGTGCAGCCCAGCGAATCATGGCGCAGGTCGTCAAGCAGCACGAACACGATGTTCGGGCGGCGGCGCTGGGGCTGCCAGAAGGCGGGCATCGCGGCTGGAAGGAGTGCTCGGCGGGTGACCGGCATCCCACCAGTATCGCCTGTCCTTCCCGCCTCATTCATGCGCCGGTTCGCCCCAAACCCGGTGCGCGGGCCTACTTAGCGATTGAACACAGCAGCCCGAAAGTCCACAACCCCGTCAGCGGCGAGGACCGCCGTGGCAAGATATGGGGCGGGCTCGTTCCCTACGGCCTATCCGACCTCGGGTTCGGCAACGGCAAGCCTGGACCCTGGCGCGCCGGTGCGAATCAGAACACCGTCTTCGAGGTCTCGCACCCTGTAAAAATGGAGGGCAAGGATCTCCCGGCCGGCCGCTACGGCCTTCACGTGATCCCGCAACCGGATGGCGTGACGATCATAAGCGGCTCGCATTGTGCGGCGCTCCTTCAGCGAATCGGTCTGACCTGATCCCGCAGTTCGCCGGGCCCCTCCCGCTGAGTGGTAACGCGGTTGTTCGCATTCTGGAGCATCCGTCCGCCTGCCCAGACCAAGGCCGCGGAGGCTAAAATCGGTTGCGCGACACTCCGCCAGCCAGTCGGCTCTACGCCGAACCGCCCGGGGTTACTCCTTCTTCTTCAAAGCCTGATCGTTGTCCCGAATGAACGCCCGGATCTCGTCCGCCATGCCCAGCAGCCTTTCCCACTGTTCCCGGTAGAGGGTGACAGGGAACCGCCCCAGTCCGTAGACGGACAGCGCGCCCTTCTCGCTGACTTTCATGAAGATTTTCCCGCGAATGGGCTTTTTCAGGGCCTCGTTCTCGGCACGCAGCCGCTCGATCTCCGCCCTCAGTTCCTCGTCCGTTGCCATAGGATTTCAGGAATAGCACAAGCGGGTCCGGTGAGTCGCGCCGGATCCCAAGTTCCGCGTGATGTCAACCGGCAAGGCAATGACAGGGATGATAGTATAGTCGTCTTATCGTTGCTGTCGACGTGGAGTTCGGCCGCGCGGACGGCTCCGGGAGGACCAAGCATGCGACTCGCTGGATCAAAAGCAGGCCTCTGGCCGATGCCGGAGCCCCGCGTGAAATCCGGATGCGAACCTCTGGTTCCTCAGTTCGCTCCTACCCCCGCTGGCGAGTGCGCCAGCCGGCGGGCTTTTCTGGCGCTGGCCGGGATCGCAGCCAGCGGGACCGCCCGCGCGCAAGCTCCGCCCCAGACGGTGGATCGCTCATTGCCTCAAATCGGCATCCTGCTTGCCACCACTTACACCACGGGGACGCTCGAGTCGCGGCTGGAAGAAGCCAAGCTCCATGGCCTCACATGCGTGCAAATGAGCATGACAGCCGCCGGTTTGCCGGACATGCCCGATGAGATTCCCTCGGGACTTCCGGCGAGAATCCAGCGTGAGGCGGCAGCCCGCGGCATCAAAGTCGGAAGCGTTCAGGGCACGTTCAATATGTGTCATCCCGATCCGGAGCACCGCCGCATCGGTCTGCGGCGGCTCCGCGTGCTGGCCGAGGCCTTCCCGAAGATGGCGATTCACATTTGCACTGGAACGCGCAACCCGAACAGCATGTGGAGGCCACATCCGGAGAACAACTCTCCGCAGGCATGGCGCGATATGGCCGCCTGCATTCGCGAGGCCTCCGGCATCGCCCGGCAGTCTCAGGCTGTTCTGGCTTTCGAGCCGGAAGTGAACAACATCGTCGATTCAGCCCAGAAGGCACGGCAGCTTCTCGATGAGACCGGCTCTCCTCACCTCAAAGTCACGCTCGATCCCGCCAATCTCTTCCCCGCTGGAACTCTGCCCCGCATGAAGGAGATCCTCGAAGAAGCGTTCGCGCTCGTGGGCAAAGAAATTGTACTGGCGCATGCGAAGGACCTCGACCACGACGGGGACGCCGGACACAAGGCCGCGGGCGAGGGGCAACTCGACTACGACCTCTACATGCGCCTGTTGCACGCCCATCGCTTCACCGGGCCGCTCCTACTCCACGGGTTGAGCCGGGCGCAAGTGCCGGGCAGCCTTGCTTTCCTGCGCGCGAAACTGGCGCGGCTGGGGGGCTAGTTCTACGTCAAGAGGTAGTCCGGGCTAGGACCCGCGGAATAGCCACGACTACCCCTCCCCCGGGTAAAAATCGACCAAATTCGACATTCCGGTGAGATTTTTCGGTCCGGCGGCCACTACTCTTATATGAGCCTGTTTTGCACCCGCTCCGCCGCGATCTTCGGGATCGAAGCCCATCCCGTCCACGTGGAGGTGGACATGTACGCGTCCGGCACCACCCGCGACTTCGTCACCGTCGGAATGCCCGACACCGCGGTCCGCGAGAGCCGCGAGCGGATCAAGTCCGCGCTGATGAACTCCGGCTTCGGATATCCGAGCCGCGCGGTGACCATCAACCTTGCGCCCGCCAACATCCGGAAAGAAGGAGCGGGGTTCGACCTGCCGATGGCTCTCGGGATACTGGGCGCGATGGGGATGGTCGAGAATTCCGGCCAATACATGATGACCGGAGAGCTGTCGCTCGACGGCACTCTACGCCCGGTGCGCGGCGTCCTGTCGATGGCCATCTGCGCCCGGACGCTGGGGATCCCGAACCTGATCGTGCCGGCGGGCAACGCGGCTGAGGCGGCTGTGGTGGACGGGGTGCGGGTCTTCGGGGTCGGAAGCCTGGCCGACGCGGTCCGGCTGATGAACGAGCAGGCCAGTCCGAGTCCGGCGCGTCCGGCTCCGGGCCTGGACCAGGCCGGGGGGTGCACGGCTCCCGACTTCCGGGATGTGCGCGGACAGACGGTCGCCAAACGGGCGCTTGAAGTGGCTGCCGCCGGAGCGCACAACGTGCTGATGATCGGTCCGCCGGGGTCGGGCAAGACAATGCTCGCCAAGCGCATGGCCGGGATCCTGCCTCCGCTCACCTTCGAGGAAGCGCTGGAGACGACGCGGGTCCACAGCGTCGCGGGCACCCTGTCCAAGGGCGCTGGACTTCTGACGCAGCGTCCATTCCGGTCTCCGCACCATACCATCTCCGACGCCGGCCTGATCGGTGGTGGATCCGGAACGGCGCGGCCCGGCGAAGTGAGCCTGGCCCACAATGGACTGTTGTTCCTGGACGAAATGCCCGAGTTCCCCCGCAACGTACTCGAGCTGCTCCGGCAGCCGCTCGAGGACAAGAGCGTCACCGTGGCGCGGTCGGCCATGACGCTATCGTTCCCGGCGAGCTTCATGCTGGTCGGCGCGATGAATCCCTGCCCCTGCGGGCACTACGGAGACGTGGCGCATGAGTGCCGGTGCACGGGGGCGATCATCCAGCGTTACCTGGGCAAGCTGAGCGGGCCGCTGCTGGACCGGATCGACCTTCACATTGAGGTTCCCGCGGTTCCGTATCAGGAACTTCGCGGCAGCCAGGAGAGCGAGAGCTCGGCGGTGATCGCCGCCCGGGTGGCACGGGCGCGCGAGGCCCAGTCGCGCCGGGGATTCTACAACGCCCACATCCCTGCGGGGAGACTGAGGGAGGTGTGCGAGCTCGATCCGGCCGGTGAACGGACCCTGGAGCTGGCAGTCCGGAAGCTGGGACTCTCGGCCCGGGCGCACGACCGCATCCTTAAAGTCGCGCGGACCGTGGCCGACCTGGGCGGCGAGCCGCGGGTGCTGTCGAAGCACGTCGCCGAGGCGGTTCAATACCGGAATCTCGACCGCAACTACTGGACCTGAGCGTCCTCCCGGCGGTTGAGGTAGTCTGGAACGTACGGCATGACGAACGAACTCCTCATCCAGCATCAAAACGGCACGACGCGCACGATGCCGATGCAGGGTTCGCGGATCACGTTTGGACGGGCGGCGGAGAACGACCTGGCCTTCCCCGACGACATCGTCCTATCCCGCCGGCACCTGACGTTCGAACACGACAACGGGCTCTGGTACGTGATGGACCTGGGGAGCAAAAACGGCACCCTGCTCAACGGACAGAAGCTGAACGGCAACGAGCGGCAGCTCCTGCGGCTGGGTGACCGCGTCGCCGCGGGCCACGTCACCATGATCTACGACGACCCGGTGAAGAACGCCGAGCATACGGTGATCTTCATCGCTGACGACGCGGTCCGCGCGCCGAGCGTCAGCACCAAGTTGGAGAAGGTGGTGGGGGAGGGGCAGGAGGCACCGGACGCCCTGATGAATCCGGCGTTCGCCTTCAATCCCCGGACCAAGGCGCTCCTCGACGCCGGCAAGGAGCTCGAAGGCGACCGGCCCTTGCCCGAGCTGTTCTCCAAGATTCTGGAACTCGCCGTACACACCGTCGGCGCGCGCCGCGGCGTCGTCATGACCGTGGAGAACGGCGTCCTGCTGCCCCGTGCCGCGCTCGGCGAGCAGTTGAAGATCTCAAGCGCCGTGCGCGACCGGGTGATGAACCACCGGGAATCGCTGCTCAGCGCTGATACCACGCAGGACGAGGGCCTCCGCGGCAGCATGACCCTGGTGCAACAGAGGGTCCGCAGCCTGATGGCGGTGCCCCTGCAGACCAAGGGCACGGTGATCGGGCTCATCTACGTCGACACGCAGGAGTTCGTGCGCACCTTCAGCGCGGGTGATCTTGAAATGCTCACGATGCTCGCCAACATCGCCGCAATCCGGATCGAGAACGCGCGGTTGGATCAGGTGGAGCAGCAGGAAAGGCTCCTGCAGAAGGAACTCGACCAGGCCGCCGACATCCAGCGGAACCTGCTTCCGAAGTCGGCGCCCGCGGTGGCCGGCCTCGACCTGGCGGGGATGAGCGTCCCGTGCCGTTCGGTCGGCGGCGACTACTTCGACTACCTGAAGCTGCCCGGAGGGAAGCTGGTGATCATCTGCGGCGACGTGGCGGGTAAGGGCATGGCAGCGGCACTGCTAATGTCGAGCCTGCAGGCCCGGGTCCAGTTGCTATGCGAGGACACCGATGATGTGGGGCTCCTGGTCACCCGCCTCAACCGGAGCGTGGCCGCGACGTGTCCCGGCAACCGTTTTATCACGTTCTTCCTGTGCATTTACGATCCGGCGTCAAGGGACTTGTGGTACTGCAACGCGGGACCCAATCCGCCGTATATCCGCCATGGCGATGGAGTGCTCGAGACGCTTAGCGAGGGCGGGCCCGTGCTCGGGATCCTCAAGAACATCTCCTATCAGGCGCGCCGGGTGACGTTCGCGCCAGGTGATCTGCTGCTGATGTACAGCGACGGAGTCACCGAGGCGCTGAGCCCGCAGGGAGAAGAGTACGGCGAGCCGCGCCTGGAGGCTGAGCTGATCCGGGCCGGCGGCGGGACGGCGCCGGAAGTGATGCGCACCGTGTACCAGTCCGTGGAGGGTTTTATGGCGGACGCACCGGCGGCCGACGACATCACTCTGGTCGCCGCGCGGAGGCTGTAGATCGCGCTATCATCGGTCGTTCCGATGAACCTTAAAGGCAAGAAAATCGCGATCCTGGTGGACAACGTCTACCAGGAGATGGAACTCTGGGTTCCGCTTTACCGGCTGCAGGAGGCAGGGGCGGAAACCGTCACCGTCGGCGCGGTGGCCGGACAGACCTACACGAGCAAGCTTGGCTATCCGTGCGTCGCGCAGAAGTCGTATGACCAGGTGTCGGCGGCCGATTTTGACGGGCTGATTGTACCCGGCGGCTATGCGCCGGATCACATGCGGCGGCACGCCCGTTGTACACGGCTTGTGGCGGACATCAATGAACAAGGCAAGCTGGTGGCAGCAATCTGCCATGCCGGATGGGTCCTATGCTCGGCGCATGGGATGCTCAAGGGCCGCAAGGTGACGTCGTTCTTTGCGATCAAGGACGACATGATCAACGCGGGAGCGGAGTGGGTGGACCAGGAGGTGGTGGTGGACCGGAATCTGGTCACCTCGCGGAAGCCGGATGATTTGCCCGCGTTCATGCGGGCCTGCTTGGAGGTCTTGGGAGGGTAACTTGAGGCTGGCGTTCTGGATGCGGGCTTGCACGTCGCAGGAAATCCCTGTGCCTCCGCTGCGCGCCCGCTTCTTCGAGCCACAATAGAGAGATGTCCCCCGGCACGCTCGACAAGTACGAGCCCGTCATCGGCCTGGAAGTCCATGTCCAGCTCGCCACCCGAACCAAGATCTTCTGCGCCTGCCCCACCGGATTCGGCGCACCGCCCAACACCAACGTCTGTCCGGTCTGCCTCGGACTCCCCGGAGCCCTGCCCGTCCTCAACCGCCGTGTCGTCGAAATGGCGGTCCAGGGGGCGCTGGCGCTGAACTGCCAGGTCCGCGGCGAATCCATTTTCGCGCGCAAGAACTACTTCTACCCGGACCTGCCCAAGGGTTACCAGATCTCGCAGTACGACCGCCCGCTCGCCGAGCATGGCCATGTCGACATCCTTCTCGATGACGGCGGCTCGAAGCGCATTGGCGTCACGCGCGTCCATCTCGAAGACGACGCCGGCAAGAGCATGCACGAGGGATTCCGCGACTCGGACCGCTACACCTACGTCGACCTCAACCGCACCGGCACTCCGCTCATCGAGATCGTTTCCGAGCCCGACATCCGCAGCTCCAGCGAAGCCTACGCCTATCTAACCGAGCTGAAGCTCCTCATGCAGTTCTGCGGCGTCTCCACCTGCGACATGGAAAAGGGACACCTGCGCTGCGACGCCAATGTCTCCGTCCGGCTGCGCGGAGCCGAAAAGTTCGGGACCAAAGCCGAGGTCAAGAACTTGAACTCCTTCCGGTTCCTCAAGCAAGCCCTCGACTACGAAATCGTGCGCCAGGTAGAGTTGATCGAAAGCGGCGGACGCGTGGTCCAGGAGACGCGCCTCTACAATCCCGCTGTGGGTGAGACGTTCTCGATGCGGTCCAAAGAACACGCTCACGACTACCGCTACTTCCCCGAGCCCGACCTGCTGCCGCTACGGATCGCTCCTGGCTGGCGCGCGGAAATCGAAGCCGCAATGCCGGAGCTTCCACCGGCCAAGCGGGCCCGCTTCATCTCCGGCTTCGGATTGCGTCCCTACGACGCCGATGTCCTCACCCAGACCCGCGAAATGAGCGAGTACTTCGAGCGCGCGGCCAACGCCAGCGGAGATCCCCGCGGCGCCGCCAACTGGGTGATGGGCGATCTCGCCGCGGCGCTCAAGGCCGATGGCAAGGAGCTCGCCGATTCCCCCGTCAGCGCGGAACAACTTGGCGAGCTGGTGGCGCTGATCGCCAAGGGCGGGATCTCCGGCAAGCTCGCCAAGGAGATCTTCCCGAAGATGTGGTCCACTGGCGAGTCCGCCGCGGTGATCGTCGAGCGCGAGGGCCTGCGTCAGATCTCCGATACCGGCGCGATCGAGAAGATCATCGCTGAGGTGATCGCCGCGAATCCCAAGCAGGTGGATCAGTACCGGGGAGGCAAGACCGCCGTGATCGGATTCCTGGTGGGACAGGTGATGAAGGCCTCGCGCGGACAGGCCAATCCGCAGCTTGTCAACGATCTGATGAAGAAGGCGCTCGGATAGCGCGGCCCGGAAAGGCGCTCGTCACCGGCTTGCCGTCCGCAACCACGGGTGTCCCGTTGACTAGCACCCACCGCATCCCTTCGGAATATTGCATCGGACGCTCGTAGGTCGACCGGTCGATTACGCGCGCCGGATCGAACACCGCCAGATCGGCGTCGGCTCCCACCCGGATCCGGCCCTTGTAGCGCATCGCCGGGACGCGCATCTCCAGCCGTTGAGCGGGCATGAGCGACATCTTGCGAATCGCATCCATCAGGCTCATCGACTGCTTCTCGCGCACGTAACGGCCAAGAATCTTCGCGTACGTGCCGGCCGAGCGCGGATGGCCCTGCTCGCGCACATCGAAGCCGTCACTGGCAATCATCGTTAGCGGATGCGTGACCGCCAGGTCCACGCGCTCCTCCGTGTTGGTGTGCAGGATCACGGTCCCGCCTTGCTTACGGTACTTGCGGAACGTCTCGCGCGTCAGCCGCTCGCCCGTGGCAATCCACTGAATCAGGGGAAAGAAGGAGTCCTCGCGCGATTCGGCGCCGTCGAAGATCGCCGAATCGATGCTGGTGGCGCCCGCCGTGTACGGATAGGCTTCGGTGGTCACGTCGATACCGCGCGCCCGCGCCTCTTCAATGATCTTGAGGAACGCCGCCGTGTCGCCCTGCCCGCTGCTGTTGACATGGACCACTTGAAGCGACGCGCCCGTCGCGGCAGCCGCGGCAATCACTTCCAGCAGCCCGTGCTGCCGGCCGTGGCCCGTGGCGACGCTCGAAGCAAACCGGATATGCGTGTGGACCGGAGCATCGAACCGCTTGGCGATCCGGAACATGTCGACGATCTCAAATGGCGCCGCCCCCGGAGTATAGGCGACACCAATGCCGACCGCCACCGCGCCCTTCTTCAGCTCGGCCTCGACCCGCCGCCGGATCTCAGTCTCTTCTTCCGGGGACGCCGCACGGCTTGCCGCCGGACCCGAAGGCACGAAACGCCCCGGATCATTCATCACCTTCATCCGCACGGGCGCGTGTCCCGCCGCCGCGCCGTGATGGATCATTGAGCGTCCCTCGCGGGCCTTGTAGTATCCGTCGATGTCCGCGGTGCCAATTTCGAGTTCGAGCGACGACGTCACGCCGTCCATCGCTTCCCAAGGGTCGCTGGCCGGATCCTGGCCGTGCCAATGAAGATCGATGAATCCGGGCGCGGCAACGAGTCCGGTGGCGTCGATCACGAGTCTGGCGCGTAGCGGCTGCTGGCTGACCGCGGCGATCTTGCCGTCGCGGATGCCGAGGTGCCGGACCGCGTCGAGCCGCGATTCCGGATCGACCACGCGGGCGTTGTTGATCGCAATGTCGAACTGGGCGCTGGCCGCGCGGGCGCACAGGATCAGGCAGACGGATCGGACGATGGACATGGCTTCAGGGGCGGGCGAGATACTTCTGATAGAGCCGCGTGTGCTTGGATTCCAGGCTGATCTCGCGGCCGCGGATCCACATGTGCTTGATCTGCGTCCGGGTCTCGAGCGGATCCCCGTCGGTCAGAATGAGGTCGGCCCACTTGCCTGTCTCAATCGATCCGGTGCGGTCCGCTACGCCCCAGATTTTCGCCGGATTGATCGTGACCGCCTTGAGCGCCTCCTCCGGCGGAAGTCCGAACGGCACGCAGGCAGCGGCATGATAGGGAAGGTTGCGCACCATTGAAGTATTGTATGTGGCGAAGGCGAACAGGATCCCAGCCTTGTGCAGCTCGGCGGGCATGGTGAACGGACTGTCGTAGGCGTCGTCTTCCTCGAGCGGTAGGGCGAGCGTTTCCCCGACGATGACCGCGACCCCCATGGACTTGATCCGCGCGATCTGGGTGCCGGGCTCGCGCACGCCCGACAGAATCACCTTGATCCCCTCGCGCTGCGCGAAGTCGAGCGCCTCCCGGATCTCACGTTCGCGAGCGGCGTTGATCAGCACGGCGAGCTTTCCGTCCAGCACCGGCAGCATCGCCTCAAACTTGAGGTCCACGCGGAAGCCAGGCCCCGCGGCGGCCTTCGACTTTTGATACCGGCGCGCGTTCTCGAAGAACAATCGGAGCTTGTCCAACTGCTCCTGATGGGCCCGCTGCATCTCGGCGAACGTAACCGGAGCGCCCGGCGCGGCTCCGCGCAGAAGTCCTTGCGTCGCGCGAAGCACCGGGAACCGCAGATGCATTGCGGCCGACCGCGTGACTTCCATCTCCTCCCAGGTCCATCCGTCAAGGTGCATCAGGCCCGCTTGTCCGGCGATGATGCCGCCCGAGGGAATCGTGATCGCGGCGGTAAGCCCGTTGGCGCGCGCCACCGGGATGTGCTCGCTCGCCGGATTCACGGCCACCAGGGTCCGGAGCTGCGGATTGAAGTCGCCGATCTCGGAGATGTCGGAGGCCTCGCGGACGGAGGAAATCTCGTTCATCCCCAGGTTCGTCGCCGAGTCGATCATTCCGGGATAGAGATGCGCGCCTTGCGCGTCGAGCGCCTTCACTGTTTTGGGCACACGGATCTTGGGCGAGATCTCCGCGATCCGCCCGTCGCGAATCAGCAGCGACGTGTTGGCCACAGCGGGCGCGGTGACGGGATGGATGTTCACGTTGCGGATCAGCAGTTCCTGGCCAAACGCAGCCGCGGCGAAGGTAAACGCGAGAGCGGCTTTCATTGGGGTCTCCTGGCAGCGCCTTTCTTCTGCTCCAACTGCTGTTGGCGCTGCTTGTCGAGCAGTGCCTGCCTCCGCGCGGCAGTTGCGGCACGTTTGTTGATATCGGTCTCGCGGTCGAAGTACACCTCGCCGTCGATCAGGACTTTCTGAACCTTGGCGTAGTTCGACAGCGGATGCCGGTCGAAGATCACCAGATCGGCGTCCTTCCCCGGTTCGATCGATCCGGCGCGGTGGTCGACCTCGAGTTGCCGCGCCGGATTGATGGTTACCAGCGCCAGCGCTTCGTCCTCGGTGAGCCCGCCGTACTTCATCGCCTTGGCAGCTTCGGTGTTCAAGCGCCGCATCAACTCCGCTGAGTCCGAGTTGAGCGACACCAGCACGCCCTTCTTGTGCATGATCGCGGCGTTGTACGGGATCGCGTCCCAGGCTTCGATCTTGTACGCCCACCAGTCGCTGAACGTCGAGGCGCCTGCTCCGTGAGCGGCGATCTCCTTGGCCACCTTGTAGCCTTCGAGCACATGTTGAAGCGTCTTGATCTTGAAGCCGAGCTCGTCGGCCAGGCGGAGCAGCATCAGGATCTCGTCCGACCGGTAGCAGTGGGCATGCAGCAGGCGCTTGTTCTCCAATACTTCGACGAGCGGCTCAAGTTTGAGGTCGCGCCGCGGAGCCTGCACGCGCTCGCCACGGGCCACCTTGTCGCGATACTCTTTCCAACCCGCCTGGTACTGCCTGGCTTCGAGGAACGCCTCACGGATCACGTCCTCGACACCCATTCTCGTTGCTGGATAGCGGAGAAAGGCGGGGGGCGCGGTGCCTGTGCGGGCGGTGGTCTCCGGGGCGCTGCCACGGCGCTTGACGTTCTCACCCAACGCGAACTTGATGCCAGGCTTGGCTCCCTCGAACAGGATGCCCCGTGCGTCTTTTCCCCAGCGCATCTTGATCACGGAGCATTTGCCGCCGATCGAGTTCGCCGAACCGTGCAGGATGTTGGCCGTGGTGACGCCGCCCGCGAGCGCACGGTAGATGGCGATGTCCTCCGGATTGAGCACGTCCTCGATGCCGACCATCGAAGACACGGAGACGCTGCTTTCATTGATCGCTTCGGCGGCAATGTGGGAGTGGCAATCGATGATGCCAGGCATCACGAACTGTCCGCCTGCGTCGATGACACGCGCACCGGCGGGCGTCATCACCTTCTCCGCCACGGTGGCGATCTTGCCGTCCCGCACCAGGATTTCTCCGTCGAGGCGGCCCTTGGTCACGGTCAGGATCTTCGCGTTGCGGATCACGAGATCCTCGCCGCGGGCGTCCGCCAGCATCACGAGCGTCAAAGCCGCAATGGGGAAACGGGTGCGCGTCATGGTGTGGCCTCCTGCCGCGGCGCGGCGGGCTCGTACTTCACTCCGTCGATGATTACGTACTTGATTCTGGTTCTGTCTTGGAACAGATCGCCATCGGCGATTGTCAGGTTCGCGATCTTGCCGGGTTCGATCGATCCCGCCCGGTCGGCGAAACCATGGATTTCCGCGGCATTGAGAGAGAGTGCGCGGACCGCGTCTTCCACGGAAAGACCCGCATCGATCGCCTTCTTCACCGCACGGCGCAGTTCGGGCGGCTCAACGCCAGCCGAATAGAACGCGAACTTGACGCCTTGCTTGGCCAGGACGGCGGGAGTCGACGCCGCGCCTTCGCGGACCTCAAGAGCCCGTAGCGGCTCCTTCTGATCAGGATCCGAATCGCGGGCGCGCTCCGGCCAGCGCAGGCTCACCAGCAGCGGCACACCGGACGCCTTCAAGACTTCGGCTGCCCGGAATCCTTCGTGTCCGCCGTAGAGGACTGCCTTCCGCTTGAGGTCCGCGGAGAGCCGGATCATACGTTCCATCTCGACCCGCCGGGAGGCAGGCAGCAGAATCCGGGGCGATTCAAGGACTCCCTCGAGCGCCCGGTCGTAGTCCGGACGCCGCATGCCACGCGCGCCCGCCTGATAGGTCTGTTTCGCGGCGGCGTAGTGGTCGGCGTCGATGTAGACCTGGCGGATATACGCGATGACCCCCATCAATGAGCCGGGAAAGCCCGTGCCGGTGCCTCTGACACCGGTCGAGATATACATGCCCGTCGATCCGGCCACGGTCATCTGGCCCGGCTTTTCTCCGGCCAGGTTCAACGCGGCGCCTTGTCCTGCGAAGATCCCGGCGGTGGGGAAGGTGACCGCCATCGTGTAGCCCGAGTTGCGCGCCTCGGTGACCGAGCGGTCGTTGGGCTGCACTTGGTCCTGCGCGTGGATCCAGCTAGTGGTGGACGGGCGGTCTTCCGGACCCCGTGCGGGCGGGGCTGCGGGAGCCAACGCCGGCGGCGCGGGCGTTGGAGTGGTGCGGGTGGGAATGCCCCAGGTACTGAGGCCATCGATCAGTCCTGGATAGACGGTAAGCATGGCGCCGTCAATCACCCAGGCGTCGGCTGGGACGGCTACACCCGTGCCCACGGCTTCGATGAGTCCGTTCCGGACGACCACCGTTCCCTTGTCGATCGCCGGACCGTTGCCCGGATAGACGCGGGCACCGCGAATCGCGAGTACGCCGGGGACTTCGCCCGCGGCCAGGCAGGCGATTATCAGGCCGGCGGCGGTGAATCGGATCACAGTAGGGCTATGATAACGGATTCGCGCCCGGCGGGGACCCGGTCGCCAGTTGGGGACGAAACTCGACGAAACTTCGCATCGCGCGTGCCAAGCTGGTGCACCGGAGTGCGGCTATTCCCGGACGCCAACTGGACTCGACAAACGAGGAGAGGATTTCGTTATGGCCGGGGCCTTGCTTCGCGGTGCTTCGAGCACCCGGCACGAGGGCCGAACGGATGCTGGCGGCTGGTGAGTTCGCCGCCAAAGCAATCAACGCCGCCTTGGGATCGCCGAGAGCCTCCGGGTCAGGCGGCACAAGTCCAACTCGGATCTTGAGGAGAGCCGCCAGGCGGTCGGCATCACCGAGGAGCCAAGCCTCGACTTCTCGTACGGCGACTCGCAACAGCAGATTCGGGTGACGCCCGGAGGGTAGCCACGACCGGATTAGTTCCGCGGGGCACCGCACGTGATCCAGGTCCGTCAGTACGATTCGGGGAACCCCGCGAGCCGCGCTATTCCAGCCGATCCGGAAGCAGGTTGAAGCGGCTCGTAAAACGCGCCACTCGCACAGAGACCCAATAGCCGGAAGGCCAGTGGACAGTGGCGGTCGCGCGGGTGATCGGGGCGGTGATGGGCGAGGTGCGCGGCTTCTCGCAGAACTCGTCTCGCAAATCGGCGAAGAGGAGAAGGATCGGCCTGTCAGTGCGGAAGGCGGAGCAAGCCTCGCATCGAGTATGAGCCTCTCGAAGTTCTATACTTCGAACGCGTGGTTTTTGAAGCTGTCGACACTAACTCGAAACCGGTTGATCCTAGATCAGGCAGTTGAAACGAGCGCGGGTGGCGGAAGATGGCCGACACTGGCGGAATGAGCGAAGTTTTGGATCCGCGAGGGGTTCACCCGCTGGGTGAGCCGGAAGACGCAGTGCAATCGTACC
>VFZX01000157.1 GCA_016871015.1 Acidobacteriota bacterium
CCTGCAATTCCCCCCAGCCCCGCCAGGCAGCCGCCCTTGTTGTTGTGCGCATTTGCGAGATCCGGCGCGAGCTTGAGGGCTTGGTCCAGCGCATCGACCGCCGCTTTGTAGCTCGACTCCGCCTCCGCGTGGCGCGTCTGGCTGGCCTGCAACTCCCCCAGCCTCATCAGGCAGATGCCCTTGTTGTTGTGCGCCACCGCGAGATCCGGCGCGAGCTTGAGGGCTTGGTCCAGCGCATCGACCGCGGCTTTGTAGCTCGACTCGGCGTCCGCGTTCCGCGTCTGGCTGGCCTGCAATTCCCCTAGTCCCATCAGGCAACCGCCCTTGGTGTTGAAAGCTTCTGCCGATTCCGGATCCTCCCGCAACGCCTGTCCACACCCCTCCAGGGCAGCCCTATATAGGTTTTCCGCCTCCGTGTTCCGTGTCTGTACCGCAGCCAGATCTCCTTCCAATCCCCAAGACTCCGCCTCCACACATGCCCCGCCCCTCGGCATCTCCGTGCGGACATCCAGCAGAGTCCGGCACTGACCATACTGGCTCGCGTTGGACGCGGTTTCAAATGCCCGGCACCACTGCCTCATCCCCTGGTCCGGTGAACTCCGGCCCCGATGATAAATCGCCTCCGCCAGCGCCTCGATCTCCTCCCGGCTCCGCCCCACACCCGGCGGCCGCGACAACGCCCGGTAGTGCTCCTCCAACCGCCCATTCGCCTCCACCGTCACCTCATCACCGGACTCCCAATACAGCCGCCGTGCCAGATCATGGACCCGGTACCCACCCTCCTGCCGCCAGATGAAAGAGAACCGGATCAACCGCTGGAACGCCGCCGCGGTGGTATCGAACCGCATCTTCCCGCCCAACATCCGGAACAGATCCTCATCGAACCACCGGCAGGCCGCCAACGCCCGTGCCGCGTGGGCCGCGTCGTCCCCGGCGTACCGGAACAGCCGGTTGAGCAGCTCCCGCGCGGGCTCGGGATGCAGGTCCGCGAAATCGTCCGCATCCACGCGCCCGCCCTTGGTCTTGGCTTCCTCCACCACGTTCGCCGCCAGCGCCAGGTACAGCGGGTGGACCTCACCGGGCCGCACCGAACAGTAGCGGATCACCGCCGCGCGCAGGGCCGCATCGTCCACTCCGGCCTTCTGTAGGAAGTGATCCGCGTCCCGGACCGTGAGATGGCCCACGAGATGAGCATCGACGTGGTCCGCCAGCGGCTGAGGCCAACGCGGAAGATCCCGTCCGGCGACGGTGACGGCGGCGCGCGTCAGATCGAGGTGCGCGACGAACGTGCGGAACCACTCGTCGGCCAGCAGGGAGATCACTGGCTGATCGCGCGTCACGCCCGTGAAGAACGACTCGTGCGTGTCAAAGAACAGGGCGAGCCGGGTGGGCGAGCCGTCGAGTCCGAAGGACTGGTTGATATCCTCGGCGAGCAGCCGGGGAAGTTCGTCGACCAGCTCGGTATCCGCGCGCAGGCGGTTGAGCGCCTCGACCGTGGACTCGTCGAGCTTGCGGCGCATGCTCCACAGCTTCAGATCCTGGCCGTAGCGCTTGCCCCACAGCGACAGGATCGGCTTCGCGATCGCGGCGTAGCTGTGGTGGCTCACGGCGTCGACACACTCGGAGACGAAGTCCATCTCATCTTCCGGCAGGTTGAACGACGCCCGGTCCAGGCTGCCCGTCTTGTGCAGGTACAACACCGTCGCGAAGTCGAACTGCGGAAACCGCAGCCCCTTCCCGGCCAGCCTGCGCCGGATCTCCCTCGGACCACCGCTCGAATTCTGCAAGCCCGGACCCGCGAAATCGTAGTCGACCACGGGGACCGCCACAGCCTCCTCCGCCGCCGCAAGCTGGTCCACGAACTCCTGCCCGCGCAGCGTTTTTAGGTGCGCCCAATTGTCCGGACTCAGCAGCTTCGATGCAGACGTCTGCAGGAACCGCATCAACAGCGACTTCCCATTGCCCCCGTCCCCGTGAAAGAACAGGATCCGCTCGCCGCGCGGCGGCTCATGCAAAAACTCGGCGAACGCGCGGATCAGCTCATGCCGGTCGGTGAACAGCTCCAGGGCGCGGTGGCCGTGGTCCAGTTGCGGGGCGCAGGCGGCGATCGGCATCCGCTACACGTCGCAGATCTTGACGCCCTGGTCGAGCGACCCCAGCGCGTCCGGCCGCTTGGGCACGAACTCCTGCGCGACGAACCCCTTGTACCCGGTGCCGGCGATGGCGCGCATGATCGCCGGATAGTTGAGCTCCTGCGAGTCGTCGATCTCGGCGCGGCCCGGCACGCCGCCCGTGTGGTAGTGCGCGAAGTAGGGATGATACTTGAGGATGGTGGCGATCACGTCACCCTCCATGATCTGCATGTGATAGATGTCGTAGAGTAGCTTGAAGCGCTCCGAGCCCACCTTGTCCACCAGCGCCACGCCCCAGGCGGTCTTGTCGCACTGGTAGTCCTTGTGGTTGACCTTGGAGTTGAGCAGCTCCATCACGAGGGTCACCTTGTGCCGCTCGCAGGTGGACATCAGCCGCTGGATCCCTTTGGCGCAATTCTCGATGCCTGCGTCATCGGGGAGTCCGTCGCGGTTGCCGGAAAAGCAGATCACGTTCTTGAGGCCGGCCGACGCGGCCTTGGCGATGAACTCTTCGTAGGCTGCCACAAGCTTGTCATGATGCTCGACGCGGTTGAAGGCGCGCGGGATCCCGCCGAGTCCGTCGACATTGACGCCGCTGGCCATGGCGCAGGTGAGTCCGTGCCTGGCGAGTACCGGCCAGTCGCTGGGGCCGAGCAACTCGATCGAGGTGAGTCCCATCTTCTTGCCGGCGATGCAGAGGTCTTCGAGCGGGACCTTGGCGTAGCACCACTTGCACACCGAGTGGTGGATCCGGCCCTTCATTCCCGACGCGGTGTCGGCGGCTTCCAGGCGGTGGCCGAGCGAGGCCGCGGCGGCGGCGGACGCGGTGAGGGCGGTGCGGCGGGTAATCAGCATGTGGATCATGGTAGCTCAGTCTGTAATAATCAGCGAATGCCTCAACTGATCTATGATCCCGCGCGGATCGACTTCACGCGCGCCGGTACACATCACTACCAGGTGGCGTTCGGACAGGACGGGACCTGGGGGTTCGTGCTCGTTCCCCTCACCGTCATCAATGGACTGCGCGGCGCCGGCCCTCCCGGCGTCTACATCAACGGTGGCAACCACGGCAACGAGTACGAGGGACAGGTGGCGGTGAAGCGGCTGTGCCAGGATCTGGACCCGGCGGTGATGCGCGGGCGCGTGATCCTGATCCCGCAGTTGAACGAGCCGGCCTGTGTGGCCGGGATCCGGCACTCTCCGCTCGACGGCGTCAATATGAACCGCGCCTTTCCGGGCAACGCGCGCGGATCCATCACCTATCGCATCGCGGATTTCGTGAAGCGGTTCGTGTTTCCACAAGTGGGCGTGGTGATCGACATCCACTCGGGCGGCAAGGAGGGCGCGTTTCCGATGTGCACTTCGTTCCATCCGATCGCCGATCCGCGCCAGCAGGCCGAGATGGCGACGGTCGCCAAGCTGTTCGATCCGCCGCTGGTGATGATCTATTCGCGGCAAATGCACTCGGGTCTGCTGCCGGATGAAGCCGAGGACGAGGGCAAGATCACGATCGGCAGCGAGTTCGGCGGAGGCGAGACCTGTTCGATCCAGGGGACGCGCCACGCCTATGAGGGCTCGCTCAATGTACTCCGCCACTATGGGCATCTCGAAGGCGCGGTCACGCGTGTGGATCCGTCGCGCGCGCGGCCGCCGCGGTTTGTCGCCGCGCCGTCGATCAGCGACTACACACCGTGTCCGCGCGACGGGATCTGGGAGCCGGTGGTCGAACTTGGCGCCGATGTCGGTGAGGGGGAGTTGCTTGGGCGGCTCCACGATTTCGGCGACCACACCTCGCCGCCGCTTGAAATCCGGGCGCCGCGGACCGGAGTCCTGATGATGGAGCACTTGGGCGCGGTGTGCCGCAAGGGCGCCACGCTGTTCGTGATCGGCGAGGAGGTCGAGTTGTGAAGATCGCACGGGTGGAGGCGATGGTGCTCAAGTCGCCCGGGCTGTACGCGAATCCGGAGGGCGCGGAGGAGCCGCCGGGACCCACATACATGGGCCTGGTGAAGGTCACCGCGGATAACGGGCTGTGCGGCTACTCGGACATGGAGACGTCGGCGCCGGTGGCTAAGGCGGCGATCGATGCTCCACGATGGAGCGAGCCGGGAATGGAGTGCTTCGACGGGCTGGCGTCGCTGGTGGTGGGCGAGAATCCGCTGGAGGTGGAGCGGCTCTGGTACAAGATGTGGCGGGGAAGTGTGTACTATGGGCGGCGCGGCGTGGCGGTCCAGGCGATTTCGGCGATCGACATCGCGTTGTGGGATCTGTGCGGCAAGTTCTACCAGCAGCCGGTTCACATACTGCTGGGCGCGCGTCATTGCACGCGGGTCCGTGCGTATGCGAGCACGCTGTTCCGGCCGTCACCGGATGCGATGCGCGAGGCGGTCCGGCGATACACGGATCAGGGATTCACGGCGGTGAAGTTCGGGTGGGGAGTGTTCGGGCGGGACCGGGCGGTGGATGTCGCGCTGGTGGAGGCGGCGCGGGCGGAGTTGGGCGGGCGGCGCGATCTGCTGGTGGATACGGGCTGGTTTGTGGAACGGACGGCGAAGGAGGCGGTCCGGGTGGCGCGGGATCTCGCTCCCTACGATCCGTTCTTCATTGAAGAGCTGATGCATCCGGAGGACTACGATGGCTACGCGCGTGTGGCCGAGGCGGTGGACGTTCCGATCGCGTGTGGCGAGCAGGAGTCGACCGAGTGGGGATTCCATGAGCTGATTTATCGCGCGAAGGTGGATGTCCTGCAACCGGACCTCACGCGTTGCGGCGGATTCACGGCGGCACGCAAGATCGTGCATATGGCGGAGATGGCGAACCGGCGGGTGATTCCGCACTCCTGGTCATCGGACTTGCTCACCGCGGCGTCGCTGCATTTGAACGCGTTCCAGCGGCGTCCGGTGCTGGTGGAGTTCAATACGTCGCAGGGTCCGCTGAGCCGGGCGCTGGCGCGGAATCCGTTGCGGTTGGAGGATGGGTACTTGCGGGTGCCGGAAGAGCCCGGGCTCGGGGTGGAGGTCGACCAGGAGGCGGTGGAGCGGTACCGGATCGCGTGAACGGAAGAGCTACTAATGCGCCGGTTGTGGGGCGCCGTCCCTGGGCTTTGCCTGCTCCTTCGCCTTGGCCGGCGCCATGATCACGTGGTAGCTCCGCCCTTCCAGCTTGAGCTGGCCTTCCACTTGCCCTACGCCCTCGAGGTCCTTCGCGAAACGCTGCAGGAGCTTGGCACCCAAATCCACGTGCGCGATCTCGCGCCCCCGGAACTGGACCAACGCCTTCACCCGGTTGCCTTCCTTTAGAAACCGGATCGCGTGGTTCTTCTTGAAGTCGTAGTCGTGATCATCGGTGTTCGGCCGGAACTTGACCTCCTTCACCTGGATCACGTGCTGCTTCTTGCGCGCGTCGTGCTGCTTCTTCTTGTTCTCGTACTGCCACTGGCCGTAGTCCATCGCCTTGGCGACAGGCGGCTCGGCGGTCGGCGAGACCAGAATCAGGTCCAACCCCAACTCCTGCGCGCGGCGGATTGCGTCCGGGGTCGGCATCACCGCCACGGAGCCATCCGGGAACACCGCCCTCACCTCCCGGGCCTTGATGGCTTCATTTACGTTCTCTCGGATTCGAGGGCGCAGGCCGCGCGGGGGGTAATTACGGGGTGGATACATTCAGTAGTGTGTTCACCCCGATGGTACCAGATTTCCCAGCAAAAGCAACAAGTTTCGGAAACCAGATGCGGCGCGCGTTTTCCCCTAGGATCTGCCGCCGTTCGGCCTCCTTCAGCGGCAGCGCCTCGGAGAAAAGCCTTAGATGCTCGGAGTAGCTGATCTTTGGCGTCCACAACTCGCATGGATAGCAACTCCCCCACAGGCACCGCTCCGCCCCATAGGTGCGGATAATTTCCATGCAGGCGTGGTGCAGATCCGGACACGGATACGGAAGCTGCGTTCCGGTGCCGATAAAGTCCACCTTCGGATAGAGGTTCTTGAAACGCGACAGCCGCAGCACGGTTTTGAGGTTGGCCTCGAGCTCCGGCCCCGGCTTCAGATCCATGCAATGGCAGAATCCCACCGTCACCCGCGGAAACGCCGCCAGCAGCTTGCTTGCACTCGGAACCATGTCCGGACGCATGAGGAACAGGTCGGCTGTGATGCCCTCATCGGCCACCACCTTCCACAACGCGCGGACACCAGGATCGTCGAACGTCTTGTTCTTCGCCGACGGGATGCTCCGCAGGGACCGGACACGCGACTCGCGCACGAACTGGCGCAGCAGCCCCGGACTCCGCGCGTCATCCGGGTCGAGCGTCGCCACGCCGCACACCCAGTCCGGATGCGCCTTCGCCGAATCGCACAGGTAGCTGTTGTCGTAGCCGTAGTAGGTCACGGTCTGAATCGCGCGGACCGCGGCGACGCCCGCCGCCTGGCTCTCCTGCCGCAAATGCTCCACCGTTCCCTTGCCCGCGGGCGGACGCAGGGGAGCCGTGCGGACAGGGTACTTCGCCGGATCGTCCGAATAAATGTGGGCATGGCAATCAATGACGACCATGGGGTGATTATAATGGCAGTCCGATGAGGATTGCCGCCTGTCTCCTTCTTGCCGCTGCCGCCGGCAGCGCCCAACCGGTCCGCGCACGCTTTGCGTCCGGCTACATGTACAGCTACTACGTGCCACAATCGGCGAGCACGCCGTGGCGGCCAGCGTGGTCGCCCGATGGATCCGAGATCGCCTTCGCGATGTCGGGTTCGATTTGGAAAATCCGCGTAGGCGACACCGTGGCCTACGAGCTGACGGCCAACCGCACGCACGATTCCGCGCCTGCCTGGTCGCCCGACGGCCGCTGGATCCTCTACAGCACCGAGGACTCGCAGGGCGTCAACCTGATGCTGCTCAACGTGGCGACGGGCGAGAGCACGGTGGTGACTTCAGGTCCGGAGATCCACGCCGATCCGGTGTGGTCGCCCGACGGCCGGCGGATCGCGTTCGTCAAGGGATCGCTTGGCACGTTCCATGTCCATGCGGCGTCATTCGAGAACGGCAAGGTGGGCGCGCCCATGCAGTTGACCCGGCCGAACAGCTTCGGCCGCGGGCGGCTCTACTTCGGAACCACCGACGACCACATCTCGCCCACCTGGTCGCCTGACGGGCGCGAGATGATCCTGGTGTCGAACCGCGGGATTCCGCTGGGCTCGGGCGGCATCTGGCGCGCGCCTGTGGCGGCTGATGCGATGAAGACGGCACGGCTGCTGTTGCGCGAGGAGACGCTCTACCGCACGCAGCCGCAATGGTCGCGCGACGGCAAGCGGATCCTGTACAGCTCGCACCGCGGCAGCCAGTTCAACAACCTGTACGTGCTGCCGGCCGAGGGCGGCGAGCCCTACCAGTTGACCTTCGGGGATTGGGATCACTTCGATCCACGCTGGTCGCCGGATGGCGAATGGATCGTCTACGTGTCGAATCAGCACGGCCTGAGCGACCTGCGCCTGCTGCGGACCTTCGGCGGCGAAGAGCGCAAGATCGAGATCCGGCGGCGTGCCTACCGGCGTCCGATGGGCAAGCTCGAGGTCACGGTGAACGGCGCGGCGCGGTTCTATCTCACCGGGTCCGACGGCAAGACGTACACGCCGCCTGATGCCTATCAGCGCGTGGCGGGCCGCTCGTCGCATCGCGACTTCTTCCACGCGGTGCAGCGCTTCACGGTGGATGTTCCGCCGGGGGAGACCGCGATCGAGGCGGCCAAGGGCATCGAGTACACGCCGGTGTCGCGCCGCGTGAACGTCACCGCCGGATCGGTGGCGATGGTGCGGATCGAGATGCAGCGCGCGGCGCACATGAAGGCGCAGGGGTGGTGGTCCGGCAGCGACCATGTCCACATGAACTATGCGGGCAACCTGCACAACACGCCCGAGAACCTGCTCATGATGGCGCGCGCCGAGGACCTGGATGTCGTCGGCGAGAAGGTGGCCAACAAGGATCACCGGATCTTCGACCACCAGTACTTCACGGGTGCGCCCGACAAGCGGTCCACCGCGGCGTATCTGCTCAAGTTCGACGAGGAGTACCGGCCGCCCTTCTACGGCCACATCAACTGCATCAACCTGACCCGGCATCTGCTGTCGCCGTTCACCACCGGATACGAAGGCAGTGCGATCGAGAGCCTGTATCCGAGCAACACGGACATGTTCAGGCTGGGACGCGCGCAGGGGGGCTCGTGCGGGTACGTGCATCCGTGGTCGGGCGACCCGGAGCGGTCGGGCTACGGTGTGGCGCGCGGATTCCCGGTGGACCTGGCGCTGGGCGTGTTCGACTACCTCGAGGTCCACACCAGCGCCAACCACTTCACCAACACGTCCAAGGTGTGGCATCGCGCGCTGAACTGCGGGTTCAAGGTGACGGCGTCGGCGGGCGAGGACTCGATCCTGAACCTGCACGCGACGCCGATCCTCGGGTCGAGCCGGCTCTACGCCTATCTCGGCGAAAAGCTCACCTGGAGCGGTTGGGTGGAGGCGGTGAAGGCCGGACGCACGTTCGTCACCAATGGTCCGCTGCTGCGTCTCGAGGTGGATGGGAGGATTCCGGGGGGCGAGATCCGGCTGCCGGAAAGCGGCGGATCGGTGGAGGTGTCGGGGCGCGTGGAATCGATCGTGCCGCTCGAAAAACTGGAGCTCTACTTCAACGGCCGCGTGATTGAGACCGTGGCCGTGAACGGGACACAAGCCGAGATCCGCAAGCGGATTCCGGTGAACCAGAGCGGATGGTTCACGCTGCGCGCCACCAACAGCCGGCCCCAGCACCCTCTCGACGACAGCTACGTGGTGGGTGAAACGAGTCCCGTGTGGGTGTATCGTGGAAGTCAGCCGGTGCGGTCGCGGGCGGACGCCGAGTACTTCCTGAAGTGGATCGACGGGATCACGGAGCAGGCGCGCGAGCACGCCGGCTGGAGGTCCGAACGCGAGCGGCAGCACGTGCTCGGGCAGTTTCAGGAAGCACGGCGCGTGATGGAACAGCGCGCCAAGGAGGCAACTCAATGACCCGGCGGAATCTGATTACCGCGACGGCGGCGGCTCTGCCCGCGGCGGCGGCGCCTGACTTCTCCTCGCTACGGCGCGACTTTCCGCGCGCGATGAACGAGACCTATTTCAATTCCGCGGCACAGCATCCGCTGGGGAACCACACGGTACGCGGGATGCAGAGCTACATGGACTTCCTGCACAAGGGTCCAGGCGAGGGGCGGCGCGACTTCTGGGAGTACGGGCTGTCGCAGGTCAAGCCGATGTTCGCGCGCCTGATCAACGCCAAGCCCTCTGAGATCGCGCTCTGCGCGAGCACCACGGTCGGCGAGAACATCATCCTCAACGGGATGGACTTGCGCGGCAAGAACGTTGTCACCAACGACCTTCACTACACGTCCTCGCTGTCGAACTACCTCACGCGGCAGAAGCAGCAGGGGCTCGACGTCCGCATCGTGAAGCATCGCGGCTGGGCGATCGATTTCCGCGACATGGAGCGCGCCGTCGACCGCAACACGCGCCTGATCGCCGTGTCGCTGGTGTCGAGCGTCAACGGCCATGTCGAGCCGATGAGGCGGCTTAGCGATCTCGCGCATGCCCACGGCGGATACCTGTTCGGCGACATTATCCAGGGTTGTGGCGCCATACCGGTTGACGTGAAGGCGATGGGCATCGATTTTGGTTCCTGCGCGATGTACAAGTGGCTCCAGGGCGAGCATGGATTCGGATTCCTCTACATCCGCGAAGATCTCGCCGGATCCGTGGTCAAGCCGCTGGATTTCACCGGACACCCGGACTTCAACTACGCGCCCTGGTCCGCCTCACCCAAGGCGGGGCAGCCCGACTGGATCAACCACGCGGCGTCGGGCGTTGCGGCGTTTGAGTGCGGCACGCCGTCGGTGATCACCTACGCGGCGCAATACGAGTCGTTCAAATACATCGAGAAGCTGGGTGTAGCCAATATCCGTGCGCACGCGGAGACGCTTCTCAGCCGGCTGCGCAAGGAACTGCCGGCGCGTGGATTCGAGTGCATCACGCCGGAAGGCAGCGCGTCGTCGATCATCACGTTCCTGTGCAAAGACACCGCCGGGGTCAGGCGCAAGATCCAGCGGGCGGGCGAGACGGGCAAGGCGAAGATCTCGCTGACGGGATCGAACTCGGCGCTGACGGTCGGCCGGTTCGGCAACCACCTGCGCTTCTCGGTTTCCGTGTTCAACAACCAGGAGGACATCACACGGGTTCTGGACGTTCTGTCATGATGAACTTCTAGACATGGCTCGCATTCTGATGGTGGCGAGTGAGGCCACCCCGTTCGCCAAGACAGGGGGACTGGCGGACGTGATCGGGTCCCTTCCGGAGGCGCTATTAGAACACGGCCACGAGGTGGCGGTGGTGATGCCGCGGTATGGCTCGATTCCCACGGCGGACCTGCGGCAGGTGTGGGGCAACTCGGTCATCTACCTTGGACGCCACGCGATTTCGTGTGATTTCTGGTCCAAACAGGAACGGGGCGTTACGTTTTATTTCGCCGATATCCCGTGGCTGTTCGGCCGGCCGGGATTGTACGGACACGGGGACGATCATCTGCGGTTCGCCGCGTTGAGCCAGGCGGCGCTGAACGTGATCCGGCTGTTGTGGCGCGCCGACATCGTTCATCTGCATGACTGGCAGTCGGCGCTGGTGGCTCCGTACCTCAAGACGCGGTTCCAGTATGATCCGGTGTTCCAGGGGATCCGGACGGTGTTCACGGTCCATAACCTGGAGCACCAGGGCCGGTTCGGTGCTTCGCTGTTCGGCGAGCTGGGTCTGGATGACTGGCTGATGAAGCCGGAATTTCTGGAATACCGCGGCGACGTGAGCCTGATGAAGGGCGGGCTGATCTTTGCGGATGCGATCACCACGGTGAGTCCGCGGTATGCGGCCGAGATCCAGACTCCGGAGTTCGGGTTCGGGCTGGATGGCGTGGTCCGCTCACAAAGCTACAAGCTCACCGGGATCCTGAATGGGGCGGACTACAAGACTTGGAGCCCGGAGACCGACCAAGTGATCGCCGCCCGCTATTCGGCTGACGATCTATCCGGCAAGGCGGAGTGCAAGCTCGACCTGTTGCGATCGATCGGGCTGCCGGAGGACAACATGGAGCGTCCGCTGTTGGGCGTGGTGTCGCGGCTGGCGCGGCAGAAGGGGTTCGATCTGCTCTCCGACATCGCGTGGGAGATGATGAACGCCGGGGTATGCCTGGCGGTGGTCGGCTCAGGGGAGTCCAAGTACGAGCAGATGTTTCAGAATCTGGCCTCGGCGTTTCCGGGCCGGGTGGCGGGCTACATCGGATACAACGATGACCTGGCGCACAAGGTGGAAGCAGGCGCTGACATCTTCCTGATGCCGAGCCTGTTTGAGCCGTGCGGGCTGAACCAGATCTACTCGCTGCGTTACGGGACGATCCCGGTGGTCCGCGCCACGGGCGGGCTCGACGACACGGTGGACGGCGAGACCGGCTTCAAGTTCTGGGGTTATTGGGCGCACGATTTTCTGCTCGGAATCCGGGCGGCACTCGAAGCGTATCAGGATCGCGAGGGGTGGATCCGGCGGATGCGGACGGCGATGTCGCGGGACTTTTCCTGGAACATCTCGGCGCGGCGGTATTCGGATTTGTACCGCGGGCTGCTGGGCCGGGGTTAGGGTCTCATCACAGCTTTGTACAAGTTTGCGAATTGCTTTGCGACGTTGCCCTGGTCTACCGGTGCTAGCCGTCCGATCCGGCGGCGAACCAGAGTCTCGTCAATGGTAAGGCCAGCGGCCGAGTACTCTCGGATTGGCGTATCCGCTGGGAAGGAGAGGCCAGACACTTGGCTTGTGATCATGGTGATCATGTATTGAACGGGAAGCCCCCGTGGTTCGACACGGGCAGCTTTAGTGCGGCGGGGTTGGTGAACGGGAACGGCAGGAGGACGACATCAAAGGTGGTCATAGACGGCGTCTTCCGGATTGTCCCATTCCGCAAAAGATCTGTTGGCGGCATCAAGCAATGCTTGCGATTCCTGCTTTTGAGCGATGTAGGCCTCAATGGCATCGACGACGATGTCCTTTTGGGTGGTTTTCTGGGTTAGCATGATCACATGTTTACAGGTGAGCAGGCAGGCACGCCACGACCCCGTCCGCGGAACCATCCTAGAATCGAACCATGGACGTTCGGGCAATCTCGGACAACCTGACCCCGGAAATGGTGCTGGAGCAGTACCCCCGCGGGCGGTTCCCGATGGCCAACCCTGGTTGGGGCGTGGTGAGCTGGCACTGTCCGGAGTACCGGGCCGTGATCCCGCTCGACGCTTTCCACATTTCCCGGTCGCTCAGCCACACGCTGAAGAAGATGAACTTTACCGTCACCTTCGACCAGGCGTTCGACCCTGTGATGGAAGCCTGCGCTGACCGTGGGGATCCGGAAGAGACCTGGATCAACGAGGAGTTCCGGGCCGTCTACGGGCGTCTCCACCGCGACGGCAAGGCGCACTCGGTGGAAGTCTGGGTGGATGGCGCGCTCGCAGGCGGGGTCTACGGCCTGCACCTGGGCGGAGCGTTCTTCGCGGAGTCGAAGTTCCACAGGGTTCGGGACATGTCGAAGGTCGCGCTGACGCATCTGGTTTGGCGGCTGCGGTCGCGAGGATTCCGGCTGCTCGAAGTGCAATATCTGACACCCCACCTGGCGCAGTTCGGCACTATCGAGGTCCATCACCGGGAGTACATGCGGCTGCTGCGAAATGCCTTGGCCGTCTCGTGCGATTTCTGAATCGTTCGGAACCCGGATCGCGTACTATGCTCATAGGTAGCGGTGAAGAAGATCCTCCGATTCGTGGCGGGAGTGGGCTTGACGCTGTTGGGCGTCATCGGCCTCATCATGCCGATTATGCCGGGCTGGGTGTTCCTCATTCCGGGGCTCGTGATTCTGGGCGACTACATCCCTCCGATCAAGCGGCTGCTGGCCTGGGCCCGCGAAAAGGCGCAAAGCAGCGTGGGCGCAACCGGCGGTACTGGAAACGAGACCAAGCCCAGCCCATAGTGGTTGGCTCGAAACTCATTGAATTTCCAAGACTTATCTGCGAATCGGTATTGACTCCGGGGCGGCTTCAAGTACAATCTGGTTTAGACTCGTTCAAAACGGAAAACGCCAGACATGTTCAAAACAAAAAAGACCCGGACTGAAACGACCCCCGCCGAAGCCGCCGCCGGGCGGAACTGCTCTTCGGCAGAGGTGGCGCGCCTTTCGGGGGTGAGCCTGCGCCAACTGCAATGGTGGGACGAGAAGAAGGTGGTTTCGCCGCGCCACGAGGGACACCGCCGCGTGTACTCTCCGGCCGAAGTGATCGAGATCACGGTAATCGCCGAGTTGCGCCGCAAGGGATTCTCCCTCCAGAAGATCCGCAAGGTATTGCGGTTCCTGGACAAGGAGATGGGCAGGCGCGTGGCCGATCTGCTGAGCGGCGAAACCGAGATGCATCTCCTCACCGACGGCAAGAACATCTACCTCGAGGACAAGGCGGAACGCGTCATCGACATCATGAAGGGAGCCCGCCAGCCGATGTTCCTGGTTTGCGTCAGCGACCAGGCGCGGCGCATCACGCTCGGCCAGAGAAAGCCCGTGCGGGCGGAGACAGGGGCAGCGAGAAAACGCGCCGCGTTGTAGACTTTCCGGCCCGCCCTGGCGCCGCGCATTTTGCAGTTCGGGTTGAAGGTAAGATTCTGATGATGAAGTTTCTTGCCGCGCTCTCCGCCGCCGCGTCTGTTTGCGTGGCACAATCCCTGCCAACCATCGACGGATCAGTTGAGGATCCATTCTGGCAGGGGGTCCCTGCACAGCGCCTGGCGCCGGCAGAAGCGGGTGTCCCTGCCGATCTGGGCGGACAGGTGCGCGTGGCGTTCTGCGGCCGCTCGCTGTGTTTCAGTGCAACGTTGCCGGAACCGGGCGGCCGGATCGTGGCGCGCGCCTTGGGCCGCAATCCGGTTTGGGAGACGGACGCACTGGAGTCGCCGCCCGTCGAGGACCGGATCGAGTTCACGATCGAAGGCAGCGTACAGCCGCTGAAACTCAGCGTCAATCCTTTCGGTGCGTACCGGATCGAGAGAAACGGACGGGTCGAGCCGGGACTCCGGGTCCGCGCCGCGGCACGCGTCACCGGTGCCGGCTGGACCATGGAGGCAGCGCTGCCGCTCGATGCGGCCGGACGCCTCCGTGTGGAGCGGATCCGGTCGAGAAGGCCGCTGTCGCCTGAGATGCGGTGGGCGAGTCCGGTCGAGGCCGCGCTGAAGTCCGGTGGCGAGGGGGAACCAACGCACAAGCCGCCGGAACTGGGCAACACCGAGCCGCCACTCGAAATCGGCCGGACATACCCGCTTCCGCCAATGCCCGCCTATCTGAGTCCTGTGACTCCGTCGTGGAGCGATCCGGCATGGGACGCGATCCCGTCCTTCACGCTGCCGCGGAACGAGCCTTATCCCCGCAAGCCCCGTTTTCCCACAGAGGTTAAGTGGACGCACGATGGAAGCACGCTCGCGCTGCTGGTTCGCATCGTTGAGCAGGGGCAACTGACGGCGAACTCGGGAGGCCGCGATGTGCCGCTCGATTCCGACGACCATTTCGCGATCCGGCTGGCGACGGATGGCGCGGCCGCGCTCGAAATCGTGGTCAATTCAGCGGGTGCGATTCGCGACCGCCGGATACGCGACTTGCGCACGCTACGCGCCGGTGGGAGCGATTGGAATGCCCGGATCGACGTGCGGACCCGGATCGAACACGGAGCCTGGATCCTGCGCATGAATGTCCCGCTGAAAGACTGCGCCGAGGCTCTGGGTGAAGACGGCGTCCCGTCACAGTGGCGTGTTCTCGTATCCCGCCACCGCGCGCCGAGGCCCGGAGAAGCCGCCGAGATCAGCGCATTGCCGCCGGTGGGCTCCGACAATTTCTACGGAGCGTTGCGATACCGCCGCGTGGTCCTGCGCGACGAGGCGCCCGGCCAGGTCGCGCGCGTCGAGGCTCCCGCGGCGCCGCAGGGTGAACTGGCCCGTGGCCTGGCGTCGCTCGAGTCCCGCGTCTGGAACGACTTTGAACGCCGCCACCGCCGGATCCGCAACATGGTTCGCGATCACCAACAGAAGCGGCTGGAGAAGGCTGTTCTCGATGAACGCCATGCATGGGATGCGATCCGTTCGCGTAGCGATTGGGAGAGCTTCCGCGCTGAGCGGTTGCGGCGGCTCCGGGAAAGCGCTGGAGATTTTCCGGGGGAGCGGGTGCCGCTGGATGTCCGGGTGAGCGCAACGCGGCGCGGCAAGGGTTACCAGCTTGACAACCTCGTGTTCCAAAGCCGGCCGGGATTCTACGTCACCGCGAATCTGTACCGTCCGGAGAATGTCATGGGGCCGATGCCCGCCATCGTGATCATGCACAGCTTTCACTACCCGAAGACCCAGGGAGAGCTGCATGATGTTGGCGAGATATGGGCACGGGCAGGCTGCACGGTACTCATCCCGGAGCGGCTCGGCTTTGGAGAGCGGGTGGAGACCACTCCGTGGCACCGCCAGGCGTACGGTTCGCGATTCACGTTCCGGAAGCAGCTCAACCTGACCGGCGACAGCTTTATCGGCTGGATGGCGTGGGATCTCATCCGTTCCGTGGACCTGCTGGTGGCGCGGCCCGATGTCGATCCCCGCCGGATCATCATGATCGGAGCGGTTGCGGGAGGGCAGGAGCCAGCCGCGCTCGCCGCGGCGCTGGATGACCGGATCGCCGCCATCATCCCGTATAACTACGACCATGGCCGAGTGCGCCTCGGCGCGGACTTCCCCGGCGAGCTCACGCGTCAGATCAACATGTCGTTCGTGGTGAACGCGGTTGCGCCGCGGCGTTACGTGCGCGCGTCCGAGTTCGCATGGGAAGGCGCGGAGCAGTCCGATTTCCCTGAGCTTTGGGTGGACGCCTGGGAGCGGTCAAAGAAAGTCTGGTCGCTGGCCGGAGTGCCGGACAACCTCGCGTCGATCCAAGCGTACGGGCTGATCCGGTTGAGCATGGAGCGTGTGAGCCACTGCTTCAGCGTGGGTCCGCAGCACTTGGCGGAGCTGCATCCGATCGTGCAGCGCTGGTTCGGGATCCCGCTGCCTTCCGCCGGGGATCTCGCGATTCTGCCCGATTCGCAACTGTCAGTGAATCCGTATCGCGAAGAGGCGCGTCGGCAGGAGGCGTTGCGCCGGCGCCCGGCGAGCGAGTTGGTGTCGGTGACACCCGCCTTGTCGGCGAACCTGCCGAGAAAGCCGCTTCATCAAGTGGCTCGCGAAGACGGCCGGCGTCTGCTCGCGACAGCGCGCGCCAACCGCGCTGGACTGCGTGCGAAGCTCGCCGCGAAGCTGGGCGACATTGAGCCGGCGGGCGTGGCGAAGGTCGAAAGATCGGAGAAGCGGCAGGTGCAAGGGATTTCGGTGGAGGCCGTGGCACTCAACGTCGAAGCCGGGATCCACGTTCCGATGTTGATCCTGCGCCCCGCGGCCGTGGCGCGGCCGCCAGTTGTTGTCGGCCTCACGCACGGCGGGAAGGACCGCTTCCTCAAGGGCCGGCCTGAAATGCTGGCAGCGTTGCTCGCGGGCGGCGTGGCCGTCTGCCTGCCCGACCTCCGCGGCACCGGCGAGACTGCGCCCGAACCGGACTGGAACAACGAAGGCGGCGGCATCACCGACTCGGAACAGGCGCTCGGGAATAGTCCTCTCGGAGCACGGCTCAAGGACCTGCGTGCGGTCATTCGCCATCTGCGGACCCGGACTGACCTCGACGCGCGGCGCCTTGCTGTGTGGGGAGAGGGCTTCGCGCCGGTTAACTCGAAACCGCTCATCCTCGACGAACTGGAGATGCACGGCGGGCCCTCCGTCCAGTACCATTCCGAGCCACTGGGCGCGACGCTCGCCCTGCTGGCCGGGCTCTACGAGGATGTTCCGATCGTTGCGGCGCGCCACGGTCTTGCGAGCTACCTGTCGCTCTTGGACAGCGCGTTCACCTACACCCCGGCCGACGCCATCGTGCACGGTGTCCTGCGTGTGGGCGACATCGCCGACATCACCGCCGCACTGGCTCCGCGGGCGGTTCTCCTGAACGCGATGGTGAATGGCCGCAACGAACTGGTTGGTGACACGGATCTGCAGCGTGAGTTTTCACCTGCTGCCGCGGAGTACCGCCGTGCGGGATCAGCGAATCGCCTGCGCATGACGGCGGCAGCTACGGATCCGGTGCCGTGGCTGCTGGAGTCGATGGCGGGTCCAAACGCTCGCGGGCGGTGACAAAGACACGGCGGAGCATCTCCAGCGTGAGCACCGGACTCAGCTCCTGGACCACGCCGTGCCCAAAGACAACGCTAGTCTTCCGGATCCCCGCGGCGCTCAAGTAGCTGTCGAAGGCCACCCGGCCAGCGCGACCACCACCCGCACACGCCCGAGCAGCCTCAGCTCTTCCTCAAGGTACGGGCGGCAGGTTCGCAACTCGTCAGGCGTTGGCTTGTTGTCCGGCGGGGCACAGTGGGCGGACGCGGTGAT
>VFZX01000158.1 GCA_016871015.1 Acidobacteriota bacterium
GTGGCCCCATGAAGAATCCGACTGGCCGGGGAAGTTCGAGCCGGTCCAGTGGGTGTATGCGGAGTTCGCGCGGTATGTCACGCGCGGCGAGATCCTGCGGGTGCTGGTAGCGGATGCAGTTGAGCGCAGCCGTGCGCGGGAGGTGTTCCGCAAGTCCGGCGTGGACATGGCAAGGGTCGAATTCCTGATCTGTCCCACGGACCGGAGCTGGACACGCGACTATTGTCCGCTGTTCGTGCACGGAGCGGATGGCCAGGTGATGGCCACGGACTGGGAGTTCAACGGTTGGGCCAAGTACGGCAACTGGAAGCGCGACAACGCCGTGCCCGGCCGCATCGCGCGCAAGTACAAGATGCCGGCGTTGAAGCCGGGCCTTGTGCTCGAAGGCGGGGCGATCGATGTGAATGGGGCGGGCGCGCTGCTGGCTACCGAGGAGTGCCTGCTGAGTGATGTTCAGGAGCGGAATCCCGGGGCCGGACGGCAGGAGATGGAGGACGCCTTCCGCAAGTACCTTGGCGTGACCACGGTGTTGTGGCTCGGGAGGGGAATCGCCGGCGACGACACCCACGGGCATGTCGACGACATCGCACGATTCGTCGATCCGCGGACCGTGGTGGCGGCTGATGAAGAGGATCCGGCGGACAGCAACTACGAGCCGCTGCGCGAGAATCTCGACCGGCTGCGCACGATGAAGGATCAGGATAGGAGGCGGCTGAAGGTGGTGAAGCTGCCGATGCCACGGCGCGTCGACTTTGATGGGCAGCGCCTGCCGGCCAGCTACCTGAACTTCTACATCGCCAACGCCGCGGTGCTGGTTCCGGTGTTCAACGATCCTGCTGACCGGGTGGCGTTGCAGATTCTTGCGAAGCTGTTTCCAGACCGCACCGTGACGGGAATCTATTGCCGCGACCTGGTGCTGGGGCTTGGAACCCTGCACTGCATGACCCAACAACAACCAAGGAGTGAGCGCGAATGACGAGACGCGAATTCGCATGGACGGCGGCGGCGCCCCTGGCCGCGCAATCCCAACCGGGGGCCGGAGTCCGGCACATATTGCCGGGCGCGAGCCACGAGCGGTTCCTGTTGAAAATGTCGTTTCATCAAGCGGTCCAACAGGCGCCGGTGCTGCGCGTGGGCAGCCGCAAGGTGACGGGAGTCCGCACCGATTCAGCGGGCCAGTTCTGGATGTTCGATGTTCCTGGGCTTGAGCCCGCGACGCCGTATTCGCTGCAGATTGTCGCGCGCGGCAAGGCGGTAACCGAGCCGTGGACGCTGCGCACAATGCCCGCGCCGGACTCCCGCGTGGAGCGCTTCCGCCTGCTGATCTACACCTGCGCGGGCGGGCACGACGCGATGCGGCGCGGCGAGACGAACGATCCCTACTGGGTCTCGATTCCGTTGCGGCGCAAGATCTTCGCGGCGGCGTTGAAGGAAAAACCGGACGCCGCGGTGGCGATCGGCGACAACGTGTATTGGGATTTACGTTTCGGACGCGGCGTGGGCGCCAACCGTCCGCCGATGGGCGCGCAGCCGTGGGCGCGGGCGCTGATGGGCGGCGATTTCGACCGCGACATTCCGGTTATCGGCACGCCGAATGAAGCCAAGCTCAAGGCCGCGGTTGACCGCCAGATTGCGGACTTATACGGCACGCTGTTCCAGTCCGTTCCGATGCATTTTATCCAGGACGACCACGACTATTTCGAGAACGACGAAGCGGTTGCCCAGGGAATTTCGTTTCCGCCGGACGACTTCATGATGCGCCTGGCGCGCGCCACGCAGCACCTGTACTTTCCGGAGCACCTGCCGCATCCTTCCCGTCCGGTGGGGCTTCCAGGCGCCAGCGCGGGCGACCGCGCCGCGGGGTTGTCGGAGTGCTACGGCACGCTGCGCTGGGGGAGCGCGGCGGAACTGCTGCTGTACGACTGCAGGAGATACCAGACGCTGCGAGGTCCGCATGCGAGGCTGGTTCCGGAGAATGTCGAAGCGTGGCTGGCGCGGCGGATGAAGGAGTCCGATGCGCGCCACGTGGTCCACGTGCCTTCGATGCCGGTCGCCTGGAGTGCGGGTAAGTGGGGAGAGTGGTATGCGGACGTGCTCGACAATCAGGGCCGGCTGGGTGTGGCCAACACGAAGTACTTCTGGCAGGAAGGCTGGCGGCTGCAGCACGACCGGCTGCTGGCCGCGGCGTCAGGCATGGCGCGGATCCCGGTGTTCATGAGCGGCGACTTGCATGCGCTGGCGCACGGGGCGATCGAACGGAATGGGAAGCACGATTTGCGCCGGAATCCGGTCCATTCGGTGTTGACCGGGCCGGTGTCGACGGGTCCGTGGGGATGGCCGTCGTCGGCGCGGGGGACACCGCCACTGTTGGCGACGGGGATGGAGGTGAAGGAGAGTCTGAAGCCGCTCGAGCAGAACGGATTCACGATCGTGGATTTTGTGGGGGACCGGATTGAGTTCCGGCAGTTCAAGTGGAAGATGGGGGAGGCGGAGGCGAATCTGGATCAGATGCAGCCGTTCCATGAGTTCCGGCTTGAAAGGAAGGTTTAACGGGCCGTGAGATAATCGGACCAGCGAGAGCCGTGGCCGCGATTATCAAACCAGTAGACTTCCCTGCCGCTGCACGGCGTCACCTCGACGACGCCCGGCTGCTTGAAGACAACGGCAGAGAGCCGAACGCAGGACAGCTTTACGGGTTCGGGGCAGAGTGTGGATTGAAGGCGATTTTGACATGGTGTGGCACCCCGTCGGATGCCGAGGGCTCCCCAAACCGTCCTTACCGGGTTCACGTGGATGAATTGGTATCCGCCAACGTTTTTCAGCAATTGCATCTGTTCGTCCAAGGCAGGAGTGGCGCGAAGTACCTTGCTGTGATCACCCACATCGGTGATTTCGCGGACTGGCGGACGGCCCACCGGTACTATTCGCCAGCGAACATCCCAGGTTCGCTCGCCAAGTGGAGAGCAGCCGCAGATCAGGTGCGCGCCATGTTGGATCAGGCCCGCGCCGATGGACTCACGTAATGGTCCGCCCTGTCTATTTCGGAAGTGTGATGAGACGCGCCGCGGAGGCCGTCGCGGGCGCGAGCGCGGTTGGTAGCGTGCTTGTGATTCGGGACATTGCGGGCCGTGTGTGCTTCGCGATCGACCGGGCAAGGGCGGACTGCCGCGGTTTGGAAGAGGAACTCGACAGCCGTTCGCGGGAACTCGGCGCCTACGCCGGCAAGCCGCCTGTCGTTTGCCGGGACGACTTCTTCGAACCGGATCAGATCTTCAAGAGCCCGGCTATCCTGGAGTTCGCCGTTCCGGAGACCAGCTTGTCCGTCCGGGTCCTGGAACGGCAGGTGACGGGGCAGGATTGGCTCAACCCGAATCATGCGGCGCCACCCAGGGTCCCGCGAATCGTCTTCTACGGCCTCAAGGGAGGCGTCGGCAGGTCCACTGCTCTTGCGATGCTGGCATATCTACTCGCGAGGAACGGAAGGCGCGTGTTGGTGATCGACCTGGATCTCGAGTCACCCGGGCTCTCCGGGCTGTTGCTGCCACGGGCGCGCCGGGCGGAGTTCGGAGTCACCGACTGGCTTATTGAAGATGGAGTCGGCCAAAGCGGCCCGGTGCTGCAGGACATCGTCGCATCGAGTCCGCTGTCGGACAACCTCCGGCAGCAGATTCGAATCGCCGCGGCTATGGGAAGCGACACGGGAGCCTACCTTGACAAGCTCTCACGCGTTTACGCCGATGTTGCTGGCAAGCCGAATCCGGATCACTTCGGTGACAGGATCAAACGGCTGGTTCACGCGCTGGAGGAGGCCGAGTCACCGGATGCTGTTCTCATTGACAGCCGCGCCGGGATGCATGATCTGGCCGCGGTCAGCGTCACGTCCGTGGCTTCCACGGCCTTGTTGTTCGCGACCGGTTCACCTCCGGGATGGCAGGGCTACCGGTCTCTGTTCGCCCATTGGCAGTCCCGGCCGAGCGTGGCGAGAATGGTCCGGGAGCGCCTGAAGATGGTCAGTGCTCTGTTCCCGGAGTCCAACCAGGCGGCCCGGGCACACACGTTCCTGGAGCAATCCTACTCATTGTTCCTCGACACACTCTACGACGAGGACCGTTCCGGAAGCATCGATACCGGCTTGTTCACCTTCGGCATGGATGACTCGGACGCACCGCACTACCCGCTGCGCATCAAGTGGAACAGCCGCTTTCAGGAGTTCGACCCGTTGCAAATCCCGCTTGGGCTCTTCGATGACGACGAGATTCGCGGCACGTTCGGCCAGTTCTCTGATGGTGTCGAACAACTGATCCAAGCGGGAGGTTCTGACTGACTCCCTTCCCCCCGATCCAGCTCCGTGCAGCGTTGCGGGATGCTCTGCCGGGGAACGGCCAATTTTCACCGGACATAAGGGAACCGAAATTTACTTACGCGCCGCGCAGCCACGCACACGCACTCAACCCGGACACGACGATCGTACAAGGAATGCGCGGAGCGGGCAAGAGCCACTGGTGGGCAGCGCTCAACTCAGAACCGCACCGGCACTACTTGGCAAGAGTGTTTCCCGAGGCCAAGATCGAGAATGAGATCGTCTGCTCTCAAGGATTCGGAATCGGCCTGGACCCCAAGCGTTCGCCGTCTAAGGACACTCTAGCCGCGCTCAGCAGCCAATACAAGCCGCGTCACGTCTGGCAGGCGGTGATTGGCCTCCAGGCCGGGCTGCCCGCGCCTTTCCCACAGGAGGCACCAACGTGGGCGAACCGGGTACGGTGGGTTCGCGACAGCCCCGAGGAGTACGCCCGTCTTTTGTACGAGACCGGCGAGGAGTTCTTCCAGAAGCGGCAGCGGCGCCTGCTACTCTTCGACGCACTTGACCGGCTGGCGGACGACTGGGCGGGCCTTCGCCCCCTCGCGAGTGCGCTGTTCCAGGTGGCGCTGGATATGCTCGGAAACCGGGGGATCCGGCTGAAACTGTTCGTCAGGCCGGACATGCTGGAGGACCGGCAGATCCTGGCGTTTCCTGACTCCTCAAAGCTCACGGGGAGGAAGGCGGATCTCACCTGGCAACGCGCCGATCTTTACGCTTTGCTGTTCCAGTGCCTGGCGAACGAGAAGACGAACGGCGCGACGTTCCGCGATCATTGCCGGCAGCTTCTCCGGATAACTTGGCGCCCGGAAGGGCAGGACATCTGGGTGCTGCCCGATGTTCTGCGGCACGACGAGGACATCCAAAAGAAGGTCTTTCACGCGCTGGCGGGACCGGCCATGGCAATGGGGCAGCACGGACATAAGAGCGGGTTTCCCTACACCTGGCTGCCAAACCACTTGCTAGACAGCCGTGGACAGGTAAGCCCCCGCAGCTTTCTCGCCGCGATACGCTCAGCACTTGACGTGGCCGCACCCGCCGATTGGCCGTATGCCCTCCACTACAAGGGGATTCAAGAGGGGGTCAAGCAAGCCTCGACGATCCGCGTAAAGGAAGTGACCCAGGAGGACTATCCGTGGGTCGAACCGCTCATGCTTGCGCTACGGAACCAGATTATCGTCCCTTGCCAACAGGAAGAAATCTTGACGCGATGGAAGACGGCACGGACTCTCGATACAATGCTGAGCGAGCTTCCAATGAGCAGCGGCGTCAGATTGCTGCCCCTGCATCTCGACGCCGGCCCACAAGGCGTCCTCGAGGATTTGAAGAACCTCGGGATCGTCGACTACATCTCAGACGGGCGGATTCAGATCCCTGATGTTTACCGCATCGCTTTCGGACTCGGGCGCAAGGGTGGAGTGAAGCCGCTGAGTTAACCCTCAGCCGCCTTCTCCGCCAACGGCTCCAGCCTCCCCGTGTGACCCTCCAGAGCCGCGATCAACCCCGCCGTTGTCGCCGCACCCGGCTCCAGCGGCAGCCGTAACACGCCGTTCGGGGCGAACTGCGCCCCGCGCACCGTCTGGACCAGCTCCATCAGCAGCATCGGATCGAGTGGCGTTTCCGGATGAAACTTCACATGCAGCGCTCCGGTCTTCTTTTCAACCGACTCAATCCCCAGCCGCTCCGCCCTCGCCTTCACCGCCGAAAACCGGATCAGCAAATCCACCGCCTCGGGCACCGGACCATAGCGGTCCACCAACTCCTCCCGGACCTTCCGCGCCTGATCCTCACCCGCCACATCGGCGATCTTCTTGTACGCCCGCAGCCGCTGCGCTTCGTCGCCAATGTAGCCCGCGGGGATTCGCAAATCCAGCCCCAGAGTGATCGTCGTGTGGATCTCCGGCGCCACGCGTTCGCCGCGCAGCTCGCGGACACTCTGTTCGAGCAGCGACATGTAGACGTCGTAGCCCACCGCGTCGATGTGGCCATGCTGCTCGCCCCCCAACAGGTTGCCTGCCCCGCGCAACTCCAGGTCGAGCGCGGCGATCTTGAATCCGGCGCCGAGATCGGAGAATTCGCGGAGCGCAGCCAAACGCTTCCGCGCCACATCGGTCAACTCGGCGTCGGCCGGCACCAGCAGGTACGCATAGGCCCGCCGGTTCGACCGCCCGACGCGCCCGCGCAACTGGTACAACTCGGAAAGTCCGTACCGCTCGGCGTTTTCGACGATCATCGTATTCGCTAGTGGAATATCAATACCGTTCTCAACGATCGTCGTGCACACAAACACGTCGAATTCGTGGTGCATGAACCCGAGGATCACCTTCTCGAGTGCGGACTCCTCCATCTGCCCGTGTCCCACGCCGATCCGCACGCCCGGAATCATCTCCTGGATGGACGCCGCCCGGCTCCAGATCGACTCGACGCGGTTGTGCAGGAAGTACACCTGCCCGCCGCGCGCCAGCTCCTGCTCGATCGCCGTCTTGATGAGATCGGGATTGAACTTGGCCACCACCGTATTGATCGCCAGCCGGTCCTTGGGAGGCGTCTCGATCACCGACAAGTCCCGCACCCCAAGCAGCGACATGTGCAGCGTCCGCGGAATCGGAGTCGCCGACATCGCCAGCACGTCAACGCTCTTGCGCAATTGCTTCAGCCGTTCCTTGTGCCGGACTCCGAACCGCTGCTCCTCATCCACCACCAGCAGCCCGAGATCCTTGAACTGGATGTCGGATGACAGCAGGCGGTGGGTGCCAATGGCGAGATCGATCTTTCCTTCCGCCAGCTCCTCGCCGAGCGTCTTGAGCTCCTTTTTGTCCCGGAACCGCGAAAACATCTCGACCCGCACAGGAAACGCCGCGAAACGCCGCTTGAAGGTCTCGAAATGCTGCAGGCACAGCACCGTCGTCGGCGTGAGCACCGCCACCTGCTTTCCGTCGCCGAGGGCCTTGAACGCGGCCCGCATCGCGACTTCGGTCTTGCCGAATCCAACGTCGCCGCACAGCAGGCGGTCCATCGGCGACGGACTCTCCATGTCCCGCTTGATATCTTCCACCGCGCTCACCTGGTCCTTGGTGGGCGTGAACTCGAACGAGTCCTCGAACTCGCGCTGCCAGTTGGAATCCGGCGAATAGGCGAAACCCTCGGCCATCTTGCGCTCCGCGTACAGCCGCAGCAGTTCCTCGGCCATGTCGAGCATGCGGGCCTTGACCTTGGACTTGGTCTTTTCCCAAGTCACGCCGCCCAGCTTGTCGAGCTGCGGCGATGAGTCCCCCGCCCCGCGGTACTTCTGGATCAGGTCGAGCCGCGACAACGGGACGTAGAGCTTAGCGCCCCCGGTGTACTCGATGAGCATGAAGTCGCCCCGCTGGTCGCCCTGAACCAGCTCCCGGACCCCAAGGAACTGCCCGATCCCATGCGTTGCGTGGACGACATGGTCACCCGGCTTCAGATCGCCGATGTCGGCCGCGAACGCCCCCAGGTTCGAGGCGCGCACCGCGGGCTCGGGCGTGGCCGCTCCGCGGTCGAACAGGTCCTCTGATCCGATGATGGCGATGCGGGCATCCGGAAACGTGACTCCGCGCCGGATTTGCCCGCGTCCGAGGAACACGCTCGCCGACTCTCCGTGATAGACGCGTTGCGCGAGATAAGGCGCGCTCGCCTCCGAAGGATCGATCCCCATCTGAAACGGCAGCGCGTACTCGCTGAAAATGTCGGCCAGCCGCTCCAATTCACCGTTGGTCGCCGCGAAGAAGACCACCCGGTTCCCCTGCTCGACCATCGTACGCGCCTCGGCCACCGCCACCTGCATGTTGCCGTGGAACGGAATCGAAGCACGCGAGGAGATTCTAGGCGCCCCGGGTTCCAGGTCGAGCTCGCGCAAATCGAGCCGCTGCGCGCGGTCCAGCCGGGCTTGCAGTTCCTCCACCGTGAAGTAGATCCGTTCCGGCGGGATGTCCGCGGCGGGACCGGCGTCCTCAAGCCGCTTCCATAACCGTCCGGCCGCGCCCAGGACCTGTTCCGGCTCATCCATCACGACCACCGCCTTCGGAGCGAGGTCAAAGAGCCAATGAGCCGGGCCGCGGGCCGCCGAGGCGCGGAATTCCCATCCGGGCGCGCGGTCCTCGCCCCGTGGACACTCGAGCAGCGGCAGCAGCGTCACGTCGCCAATCTTGAGCACCGAGCGCTGGGTCTCGACATCGAATGTCCGCAGGGACTCGACCGTGTCGCCAAAGAACTCCACGCGGACGGGCCGCTCGGCGCCGGCTGGAAACACATCCAGGATGCCGCCGCGCACCGAGAACTCTCCCTCCATCTCGACCGGCTCACGCTGCTCGTAGCCCGTGGCGCGGAGGTGCGCCAGCAGGTCCTCCATCGGAATGTCCTCGTGCAGTTTGAGCTGCACCGGAAGCTGGCGGTAGTACTCAGCCGGTCCGGTGCGAAGCAGTACCGAGCCCGCTGGAGCGATCGTCAGCGGCGCCTGATGACGGGCCAGCCGCAGGAGTCCACTGACCCTTTGCTGTGAGATGCCCGAGTGAGGCGACAGGCCCTGGTGCGGCAGGACATCGAGCGCGGGAACCAATTGCGGCTGCTCTCGTCCCGGCACGATCAAATCGAAGAAGGTCGCGGTGAGGGCGGTGAGCGTCTCAGCTTGTTTGCTGCCGTCCACCAACGCGACTACCGGGCGGTTCACGATCTGCCAGAGCAGAGTCAGGTAAAGCGCCTTCGCGGTCAAGGTCAGCCCCGAAAGGCGGAACTGGCCACCAGCGCCGGCTGCGAGCTCACGGGAAACCTCCTGGAAGCTGGTCTGCCGCGCGAGCGATTGCAGCAGATCGCGAAGCGCCGGATGAGTCACACGGATCGCTTGAGCAACTCTTGCTCAATGTTGGTTGACGAATAGCCGGGCTCGAGCGGCAGCGCGTGAACCGAGCCGCCCGCAGCTTCCACCTCTTCCCGGCCCGCAATGAAGTGGGACCAGTCCGCGCCCTTGACAAGTACGTCGGGAAGGATCCCGGCGATGAGCTCACGCGGGGTGTCTTCGTCAAAAAAGGTCACCGCGTCCACGGCTTCGAGCGCCGCCGCCAGTTCGGCCCTCAGGTCCTGGCTGATGAGCGGCCGCGCGGGACCCTTCAGCCGCTGGACCGAGGCGTCGGAATTCAACGCCAGGATCAGGAGATCACCCATCGAGCGGGCCCGTTCGAGCAGCCGGATGTGACCCGGATGAAGCAGGTCGTAGCATCCATTGGTGAAGACGACTTTCAGTCCGGCCTGCTTCCATTCCCGGCGCGCGGCGGTGAGTTGTTCCCGGCTGTAAATGACGCCCATATGCCTGCCGCGCTACTTCAGAAATCCGCTCCGGACCGCCGGGGCCGCGCTGAGCGCGTCGTTGACAGCGTCATCCAACGCCAGGATCCGGCGCTCGAGGGGAGTCAGCTCCGCGACTGCCGCTTGGCTCAAGAGCGGTTTCTGATAGGTCTGCTGCGGCTTGTCGGACCGGCAATAGAACACGTGCAGCGCGCGCCGGTGATGATCCGTACGGTTCGCGGTCCCTCCGTGCCACAGATGCGCGTTCATCACGACGACGTCTCCGGCCGCGCCGGTGATCAGGACTTCTTCCGGATGTTCCGCGGCCGGGTCGGCCAAACTGTCCTGCGGCAGCCTGCCCCACACATGCGAGCCGGGGACCGCGCGCAACGCTCCGTTCTCGGCGGTGAAATCGTCGAGCAGCCACACGGTGTTGCAGACCCAGAATCCGCGGTCATCGGCGATGGCGCCCTGATCACAATGGAGCGGCTGCGAGACACCGTTGCGCGGATTGGCGGACCTGACGTTCATGCTGCTGAGCTTGAAGTCGGGCCCAAGCACGGAACCCACCAGATCGAGAATCGCTGGATCGGCCAGGCAGGCGCGGAACTCCGGTCCCTTATTCACGCAGTTGGCCAGCCGCCGCGAACCCGGCTCCTGGCGAAACTCGCTCCCGGCGCGATCGCCCTCATGGGCAAATAACGCTTCCACCCGGGCTCGCAGAGCCTCCACCCGGCCGGCCGGAAGAAAACCAGGCAGCCGCGCGAAGCCTTCACGCTCCAACTGGGACCGGATCGGCGCACTCACTCCGACATTGTAGCGCCTGCGGATGGGTCCACTTCCGGAGCGCGGCATCGAGCGCCTCCGCACGGACCGGCTTGGCCAGATAGTCGTCCATCCCGGCCCGCGCGCACTCGGCGCGGTCTTCGGCGAGAGCGTTCGCGGTGAGCGCAATCACCGGAACCCGGTTGCCGGAGGCCCGAATCCGCCGCGTGGCCTCGAAACCATCTATCTCCGGCATCAGGCAATCCATCAGCACCGCATCGACCGGATGGCGGGCGCACAGGTCCAGCGCCTCAAGGCCATTGGCGGCAAGCAGGGTCTTGTAGCCGAGCTTGCGGCAGAGCATGACGGCCACACGCTGATTGACGGGGTTGTCCTCTACTACCAATACGAGCGCTGGCTCGCTGGATGGCGCTTCCACCGGGGCCGCCCCGATGGACTCGCGCGCCGGCGCAGGGGTCTGTTTAACTACCGGAACCCGGATGCGGAACGAGAACACGGAGCCGCGGCCGGGTTCGCTGGCCAACTCCATCTCACCACCCATCATGCCGACGAGCCGGCGGGAGATTGCCAGTCCAAGCCCCGTGCCACCGAATTTCCGGGTGGTGGAGGAGTCCGCTTGAGTGAAGGGCTGGAACAGGTTCTTCTGGGCTGAGGGTGGGATACCGATCCCGGTGTCGGCCACCGAGATCTTCAGGTCACAGGCAGCCTCACCGTGGGCCGTATGCTCAATCTTCAACACGACGCCGCCCACCGCCGTGAATTTCACCGCGTTGCTGAGCAGGTTCAGAAGGATTTGGCGCAGCCGTACCGGATCGGCCATCACCGCCCGGGGCAGGTCCGGCGCCAGGTCAAGATCGAGATACAGGTTCTTTTCCACGGCGCGCGGACGGAGCAGTTTCAGGCACTGGGCGGCGATCTGTGCGGCGTCGCATGGCGCGGGATCCAGGTCCAGCCGTCCGGCTTCAATCTTCGAGAGATCGAGGATGTCATCAATGATGGCCAGCAGCGCTTCGCCTGACACCCGGATCGTGTCGGTGTAGTCGGCCTGTTCGGGCGTGAGCTGTGTCGCCATGAGGAGGTTGGTCATGCCGATCACGCCGTTCATGGGTGTGCGGATCTCATGGCTCATGTTTGCCAGAAACATGGACTTCGCTCTTGCCGCCCGCTCGGCCTCGGCCTTCGCTTCCTCCAACTGGACGACCATCGAAGACAATTCGGCGGCCCAATTGGCGATTTGCCGTTCCGCTTCCATGCGCGCGGAGATTTCAATGGTCACGCCGATCATCCGGGACGGCCCGGACTCGAGGTCCGAAGCCGGAGCCATCGTCGTGTTGTACCAGCGTACGGATCCACCGGCTTGCGCGACGCGGTACTCGAGGCAAACCCGGCCTGCCTGGCGGAGGCCCAACTCGACCGCGTCGGTCACCGGTTTCCGGTCCTGTTCGTGCAGACAATCGAGCCACTGCTGAAACGTAAGCCGCTCGACCGTATCGCTCAGACCGAACATCAACCGGAACTGGTGAGACGGCGCGATGACGTCGCTGGCCACATCCCAGTCCCACATCGCCACGCCGGCGGCGGCCTGAGCGGACTCGCAGTCCTGGCGAAAGCGGGCCACCTCGGTGCAAGCGCAACGGAGACCCGTGCGCAGGGTTTCGAAGCGGCGCCACACGATCCACGCGGCCGCCGCTGCGGCGCAGACGGACAGACCGATGATCAAGACAGGAATTTGCATTGCCCCTGACAGGGCTCATCGGCTAACCGGCGGTTGTCTTGAACACCGGCGGCAAAAAAGAAAATGGTTCCAAGTGACCCTCGGTTCAACTCGTTCCCCGGCCTGCATGCACAGCCGGAACATGGCGCCCTTCCGGGCGAGGCCAGCCACTGGTGGCGGTCTTTCGCTCGCCCACAACGGGTATACTCTTGCGAGCACCCCCGCGGCGGGGTTAACGCTCCTGACCTGCCACTTCGTGACTACGCAGACTGCCGCGGTCCGATGGCTGCCCGCTTTGCACTCGCTGCTTGCGCAACGCGCGCTCTACGTGCTGCCCGCTACCGCAGCGCAACCGCGCACCCGCCGACATCCTGGCCTCTCGCTCCCCTCCCGGGCCTTTCGACCCGTCGGGATCACTGCGCTCGGACCTCTCTGCCGCCGGAAGCCTACCGTTGCGGATCACCCGGTCTCCACTTACTCCCCGGCTGGGTTTCTACTTTCGTTTCTTCCCTGCCGGATCAACGCTCCTGGCCCGTTTCTCTCCGCCCGGCTCGCTGTCCCTAAAACCTCTTGGAACCAGAACCAGGATGCAACGAAAACCAAAAATGGTCAATGGCAAACTGCGTTCAAAACGGTGTTTTCGTCAAACTTTTTTTATCCTGTTTTCATAAGGATGCGGACGGAGTCCTGTGACATTCCTGTGAATAAAACAGCGGTTGGAGGATATGTTCTAGCGCAAAGCGAGGATCATCGCGGTGTCAGCCGCCGCCCATACCGCGCCGGCCTTGCCCCGCGTGAGCCAGACGCGCCTGGCGGCCGCGCGATAGTCGACCTCCATCTCCTGCCACTGGTCCGGAACCGTGCCCATCGCGATCCTGACTCTGCCGGGCACCGGAAGTCCCCGTACCAAGCCCCTCGGCTCAATCGCAGCCAGATACGCAATGCCCGAATCGAGGAGCAGGATGTCGGTAACAGCGCGGTCCTTCTCGCGGAACGTCCTGGTCATCCCGCCGGACTCCGCATCGACCCGGTAGACCTCGGCTGGCCATTCAAACGAACTGTTGAACTCGACCAGATTCAGCCCCGCGCCTCCCGCGTTCAACCGGATCCGGGACACAGTGCCCAGCACAGGAGCGGCGGACGTCTTCCACGTCTCACCGCCGTCGCGGGTTTGCAGCAGCAGCGCGAGCGCAGGCAGTTGCCGGACTCGCAGAAGTTCCCGTGGATCGAGCCAAGGGACCGGAGCGGCGGCTGGCTCTGCCCTGCGCGGCTCGTGCCGACCTGCAATCACGCCGCTGGAACCGGCGAACTCGATCCAGGTGTACAAGCTCCTGGACGCTTCAGCCGCGGGCTCCGCCGCGGCGGCGGCCGGAGACCACTGCCCTCCTCCGTCCTGCGTGCTCCAGACCTGCTTCCGGCGCCCGGCGGCGAATCCCCGCTTTTCATCAACGAAGTGGACCCGGAGCACTCCCTCCTGGGCGAAGGCCCGCCGCCAGGTCCGGCCACAATCACCGGACTGCCAGACGCCGGTTTCGGCGGCGATCCAGGCCAAACCGGCACCAAGGGAGAATCCACTCACGGCGTTGTCCGGCAGCCTGGCCAGGTTCCAGGTTGCGCCGCCGTCGGAGGTCATCACTGCGGCCGCAGCCTCTTTACCGGCGCGGATCAATACGCCCGGAGCGATGCCGCAGCCCCCTTCGCTCATATGGAAATCCCGCAACACGAGCGATTCTCCATCCACCTCGTGATGGAAGGCGAGGCTCCAGCGGGAACCGGCTACCGGCTTCCGGATCAGCGGCGGCTGCGCGAGCGCCAGGCCCGCCGTCAAAGCCAGCGCCAGGCGCCGCATCAGGTTTGGCGGACGAGCAGGTTACTCAGGGCCGCTTCCACCAGGCTTGTGCGGTCGAGCGGCTGGACACCGGTCGCGGCGACCGCCACCAGTGCGCCGATCTGTTCGCCCACCGTGGTGATCACTTCCATCTCTTCGCCGGAGTGAGCATGCGGCATGCGGTGCTGCACGTTCACCACTCCAACCACGGCGTTACGGGCGATGATTGGCGCGGAAAGAAACGCCTCGAACGTGTCCTCGGGGAGGTCGCGGAAGTATTTGAACCGCGAATCGGCGTAGGCCTCGCGTGAGATGGCCAGCATCCGCCGCTCGCGGGCCACCCATCCGGTCAAGCCCTCTGAGAGCCGGAGCTTCACCTCGCCCACCGCGCCGGGATTGGGTCCGCTCGCCGCGCACAGGACCAGTTCCTCGCCCGAGGCCAGGTACAACAGGCACGAATCCGCCTGCATGAAATCGCCGACCAGATGGACCACGTGGCGGAGCGAGTCCGCAAGCGGAAGGGACTTCGCGAAATACCTGCTGATCCTTTGGATCAGCCGCAACTCGGCTTCAACGCGCCGGAGCTGCGCCTCCATATCTTTTGACCGGGCCACTGTTTCTATTATGGCAGGCTAGACCAGCGCCGCCACCCCCCGGTCCAACTCATCGTCAGTCCAGTCCGAAATCTGAACCCCCCGGTGCAACGACCAGCGCTCGACATGTTCGAGCCTCGCACCCGGTTCCAGCCGTGTCAGGGGACTCAAGGTCTCCAGCTCGAGCGTGTCTCCGTTGGCGAACGTCTCGTAGGAACAGCCGAGGTCGGGGTACGCCCGGCCAGCCGGAGCGTCGAAGCGCTTGATGAAGAGCTGGCCGCCCAGCAAGTAGGCGCCCCAGGTCCTGGGGTTGAAGTGGCCCAGCTTTGTGGGCGCCGGGCGCGCCGCATCCTGGCGCAGGATCATGTACTTCGCGGTGAAGCTCCAGCGCGGATCGGACAGGTCGGTGAAGGCCCACAGGACCAATGGATGGGTGGGAGCGAGCACCTCCGGATGTGTTCCCCGCGGAGGAAAGCCGGAAATTCCGGTCCCGCCCGGCGCCATCATGGTCAATGCCCAGGCCGAAACCTCGATCGGCCAGGCGAGAGTGTTTTCGATGACGTGGATCACTGACACCGCGCTGCCCGTGGCGGCCATCCGCAGCAGGATCTGTTTCTTCAGGCCCGTGGCGCGCTCGACCGGAGCTTCAGCCCGGAGCATGCCGCCAGTAACTTCGACCGTCACCGGCTCATTATCAGGATAGTAAGTACGCGGAAACTGCTCTGGTGCTGACCAAAGCCGGTGCCCGCCGCGCGGCTGGAAATCCGGCTCGCCCGCACAGCCGAGCTGGTTTTCGATTTCCAGGAACAGATTGGGGCCACCGGCGAATCCATACCGGATCACACGTGGACCGACGTCACTGGTGACGATCAATTCCACGTCTCCGTTCGAGATCCGGTAGCACTCGGACCAGCCGCCCCAGGCCGTTTTCTCAATGGTTGCAGGCATCGGCTAGCTCTGGCAGTCCACCAGGATTTTCATCACGTCGGCGCCGCGGCCCATCTCCTCGAGTCCGCGCTGCAATCCATCGAGAGGATAAACGCCGGTGATCAGCCGCGTGAACGGCTGCTCCCCTGATGCGAGCAGCGCGATCGCCTGGTCGAAATCGCAGGGTTCGTACACCCGCGCGCCGATCAGCCGGAGTTCGCGCCAGAAGAACCGGTGAAGGTTGACCGGAGTAAGTTTGGAGTAAACAGCAACCAGGATAACGCGGCCCCGGACCCGCAGCAAGTCGGACATCACCGCCGAGCCGGCCTCCGAGCCCGAGACCTCGAACACGGCATCCGCGCCCGCTCCCCCGGTCTGTTCGTGGACGAACTTCACCAGATCGGTCTCGCGCGGATCGGCAACGTCCAGGCCCAGACTTCGCAGCAGCCCGATCCGGAACGGGTTGATCTCGGTCACCAGGACCCGCGCCCCCGCCTGCCGGGCAACCAACGCAACAACCGCTCCGATGGGTCCACCGCCAATCACCACCGCGTATTCTCCTGGCTGGATGTCCCCCAGCCGCACGTCGTGGCAGGCCACTGCTACCGGCTCGATGAGCGCCGCGTGATCCAGCGGGAGTCCCGCGGGGACCCGGTGAATCGTGTGGGCGGGCACAGTCCACAGTGCCTGGAACGCGCCCGGCTCGTCGATCCCGATGAACTTGAGCTTAAGGCAGACGTGCCCGTTGCCCGCAAGGCAGGCCGGACAGGCGCCGCACGGATCAAGCGGGCGCACGGTGACGCGGTCGCCTGGTTTCCAGTCTCCCGCGCCGGGGCCGGCCGCTTCGACCGTGCCCGACATCTCGTGCCCGATCACCTGGGGCATCCGCACACGATGGTCCATGTGTCCTTTGAAGAGGTGGAGATCGGTCCCGCAGACTCCGCAATGGGAAACCCGGATCTGAACCTGGCCGGTGGCGGGCTCCACCGGAACGCAGGCGCCGACACCGATCGTCCGGTTGCCCTGGTAATAGGCCGCACGCATACTCCATGCCATGATACCCTACGGAATCGCGATGAGGCTTAAAGATAAGGTTGCGATCATCACCGGCGTGGGCGCTGGAATCGGAGCGGCGGTCGCGGTGCGGTTTGCAGAAGAGGGGGCGAAACTCCTGCTCAACGACATCCACGAGGCGAACGGCCTGCGGACGCTGGAGCAGGTCCGCGGGTTGGGTGTGCCGGCGCACCTGGTGGCAGCCGATATCGCCACCGAGGAAGGCGCCCGGAGCCTTTCTGAGCGGGCGGTTGCGGAGTTTGGGAGGATCGACATCCTGGTGAACAACGCGGCCGACTTCACGCAGAAAAACGTCGAGGAGGCAACGCTCGCTGATTGGCATAAGGTGTTCGGGGTCAATGTGTTTGGGACGGCGCTGGTCTCCAAGTTCGCGATTCCGGTAATGAAGGCCCAGCGGCGGGGGTCGATTGTCAACATCGCGTCGATGAGCGGCATCATCGCCCAGGAAAATTTCACCACCTACAGCGCGAGCAAAGGAGCGGAGATCACCATGACCCGGTGCATGGCCAAGGATCTGGCGCCGTTCAACGTCCGGGTGAACTCGGTGTGCCCGGGCTGCATCCTGACCAGCGCGTCGATCCGGGAGATCGAGCGGCTGGGGATGACGTTCGAGCAGTGGCGGGACAAAGTGGCGCCCGGGCATATGCTGAACCGCCTGGGCGACCCGGTCGAAGCGGCGAATGCGGTATTATTCCTCGCTTCGGATGAAGCAAGCTTCATCACCGCGGAACAACTGATGGTCGATGGTGGATACATCTGGCAGTGAGGGCGCGCCGCCCCCGGATGGCGCGGTTCCGCACCCGCAAACGGGTTAAAACAACCTGGACTCGCGATGAACCCCCCGTATTTTCACGCAGATAAGCACATCTGTGGGCATCTGGTCAAGCAAAAGCACTACACCTGTAGCAGCAAAGTAGAAATGTCTCCCTTCGCGCAAAGTAGAAGTGTCCCCTCGGAGCAGGCTGGTCTCCGGGTGCGTGATAGTTTGGTGATCGACCGGTGAAGCGGAG
>VFZX01000159.1 GCA_016871015.1 Acidobacteriota bacterium
AAAATGGGGCGTTCAGGAAACCAAGAAATCCGGAATATCGAGGTATTGACAATCGCGCGGAGAAGGTGTAAGGTGAAGATCGAGCCGCACCCGCCCTTGATAAGTGTCAAGCAAGAATCCAGGCTAAAGTGTCAAGGATGTGTCCGGTCGCGCACATCGCCCAACGCGCCATAACCATGTCCTCCCCAAACTTCCGTAGAGCACGGAACGTGATCCGGCTCATACTCCACCCTCCGGGACTCCTTACTCCAGGTTCCCAGAGTGATCAGTATACACCAGGCGCTCAAGTTTTGACCACGATATTGACCAGCTTGTCCGGAATCACCACCACCTTCACCACTTCCTTCCCCTTCACCCACGGCCGGACCCGCGGTTCCGCCTTCGCGATCCGCTCCAGCTCCTCCTTCGCCGTGCCGAACGGGACCACCAGTTTCGCGCGCAGCTTTCCGTTCACCTGAACCGGAACCTCGGCGCCTTCCTCCCGCGCCAGGTCCGCATCGGACACGGGCCATGGCTGCTGGAACACATGGCCCGTGCGGCCGAGGTCGGTAGTCCACAACTCTTGCGCGGCGAACGGAGCGAACGGAGCGAGCATCAGGCACAACACCGAGGTCACCTGCGCCATAGCCGCGGGGGACATCGCGGACTCCTGCGCCGTCAGCTCGTTCATCAGTTCCATCATGGCGGCGATCGAGGTGTTGAAGTGCCAGCGGTTCTCGAAGTCCTGTGTGATCTTGGCGAGCGTCTGGTGGAGCTTGCGCAGCGCCTTGCGGTCCGCCGGGTTCCAGTCACCCCCCGGGGCGGGCGTCAACGATGCATTGCGGCTGACAAACCGATACACACGCGACACGAACCGGTAGACGCCCTCGATGCTCTTCTCGTCCCACTCCATGTCGCGCTCGGGCGGCGCGGCGAACAGCGTGAACATGCGGCAGGTGTCGGCCCCGAACTTAACGACCATCTCATCGGGGTCGACCACGTTGCCCTTGGACTTCGACATCGCCGTCCCGCCCTTAAGCACCATCCCCTGCGTGAACAGGTTCGCCGCGGGCTCGCTATTGGCGACCAGACCCAGGTCGCGCATCACCTTTGTGAAGAAGCGCGAGTAGATCAGGTGCAGGATGGCGTGGGTCACGCCGCCGATGTACTGGTCGATCGGAAACCAGCGGGCGACGCGCCCGGAATCAAATGGAGCGTCCGCGTTCGAAGGATCGCAGAAACGGTAGAAGTACCACGACGAATCAACGAAGGTGTCCATCGTGTCGGTTTCACGGTGGGCCGGGGCGCCGCACGCCGGACACGGGACATTGAGGAAGTCCGCCGACTGTGCCAGCGGAGACTCGCCCTTGCCAGTGAATTCGACGTCCAACGGCAGGCGCACCGGCAGATCGCGCTCCGGCACCGGAACCACGCCGCACTGTTCGCAGTGGATCATCGGAATCGGCGTGCCCCAGTAGCGCTGGCGCGAGATGCCCCAGTCCTTGATGCGGAAGGTGGTCGATGCGTTGCCGAATCCGCCCGCCTGGGCATCAGCCGCCATTCTCACTCGCGCCACTTCGCTCGTCAGGCCGGAGTAGGGACCCGAGTTCTCCACCACGCCGTAGTCTCCGAACGCCTCCTTCATGGCTGCTGGATCAGCGAGCGCACCATCAACCGGGCGGATCACCGGGCGGACCGGGATGCCGTAGCGGGTGCAGAACTCGAAGTCTCGCTGGTCGTGCGCGGGGACCGCCATGATCGCGCCCGTGCCATAGCCCATCAGGACGAAGTTGCCCACCCAGATCGGGATTTGTTCGCCGCTAAACGGATTGGTGGCGGTGTGGCCGGTGAATACCCCTGCCTTCTCAATGTCGCCGGGACCCTTGCGGGCCACGTCATCGATCATCTCCTTGATCGGCGCGTAGGCATCCCCGGTCATGAGCCGCGCCACGAGCGGGTGTTGCGGGGCGAGGATCACGCAAGTGGCGCCGTAGATCGTGTCGATGCGCGTCGTGAAGACGCGGATCTTCTCGCCGGTCGCGGAGTGGGTGAAGTCCGCCTCCGCACCTTCGCTCTTGCCGATCCAGTTGCGCTGCATGGTCAGCACGCGCTCGGGCCAGCCCTTTTCGATGGTGTACGTGTCGGACAGCAACTCGTCGGCGTACTGCGTCACTTTGAAGAACCACTCCGGGAGCGTTCGTATCACGACAACGCTCGAGCAGCGCCAGCAGCGGCCTTCCTCCACCTGTTCGTTGGCGAGCACGGTGGCGCAGTCGGGACACCAGTTGACGTCGGCGTCCTTGCGGTAGGCAAGTCCGCATTCGTACATCTTCAGGAAGAACCACTGGTTCCACTTGTAGTAGTCCGCGTCGCAGGTGGTGACTTCGCGCGCCCAATCGTAGCTGAAGCCCATGCGGTCCATCTGCGCCTTCATGAAGGCGATGTTGGCGTAGGTCCATTCGGCCGGATGGCGGCGGTTCTTGATCGCTGCGTTCTCCGCGGGCATGCCGAACGCGTCCCACCCGATCGGGTGGAGCACGTCGTAGCCGCGCATCCACATATATCGGGCAAGGGTGTCGCCGATCGAGTAGTTGCGCACGTGCCCCATGTGGAGCTTACCGCTCGGGTAGGGGAACATCTCGAGGCAGTAGAACTTCGGGCGGCCGTCCTCGCGCGCCTTGTACAGTTCAGGGTCGGCCTTCCAGGCTTCGCACCATTTCAGCTCGAGGGCGGCGTGGTCGTAGGTTTTTTCCGGCATAAACGTTGGAGAGTAGCGATATTTCGGGCGTCGTCGCCGTCCTGTTCGACGGGCGTTTCGAGGATGAACGCTTTGTCCCGGATCGAGGGATGTTGAAGGATGCGCGCGAAGGCCTTTTCTCCAATATAGCCCTGGCCGATCTGCTCGTGCCGGTCGACGCGGGATGCGAATGGGGCTTTGGAGTCGTTGCAGTGGATCACGTGGACGCGCTGCCAGCCGAGCTGGTCCTCGACGCCACGCACGAACTGGGCGAAGCCTTCCGGGGTGTGGATCCCGAATCCGGCGGCGAAGGAGTGGGCCGTGTCGAGGCAGTAGCCGATCTCGAATGGGGTGCCGGGCTGGGCGAGCCACCGGATGGTTGCCAGCTCTTCCAGGCGGCTGCCGATCGCCGCGCCTTGTCCAGCGGTGTTTTCGAGGAGCAGCCTGAGCGGGCCTTTGAGTCCGCGGGCCGCCTCGGTGATGCCGAGCGCGACGGCGCTGAGTGCGGCCTCGATTTCCTGTCCTTTGAAGCTGCCGGGATGGGCAACCAAATGGTCTGCGCCGAGCAGGAGGGCGCGCTCGATTTCGCCGCGATAAGCCGCGATGGACTTTGACCGGATGGTCTCGTCGGCCGAGGCGAGGTTGATCAGGTAGTTGTCGTGGATCACGAGCGGGGTGAGGCCGAGCCGGTCGCGGGACCTGAGGAACTCGGCGGCGTCTTCGCGCGAGGGCGGGGCCGCCTTCCACATCCGGGGGCTGCTCGTGAATATCTGAAGGGTATTACACCCGATCGCGGCGGCGTTCAGGGCAGCCTGGTTGTACGACTTGGCAACCGACAAATGTGCCCCGATGCGATGGATTGCTCTCATTATGCGTAGGTTAGAATAGCCAGAGATGCGTTGGGTCGCGCTGTTTTTCCTCGTGATTGGGGCTGGGTGTTCGCGTTCGCCGTCCCAGGCGATCCAGGCGGGGCTTGACATGGGAACCGGGACCATCCGGCTTCCGGAAGGAATCACGGAGATCAACCAGGAGTTACAGCTCCGGCCGGGTGCCGAGAATGTTGAAATTTCCGGCACTCCGGGAGCGACGCTGCGGGCCGGACGCAAGTTCCAAGGCCGGGCGATGCTGGTGATCCAGGACGCGAAAAACGTGAAGGTGCGGGGATTCCAAATCGACGGCAACCGGACCGGCATCGACCGCCGTGCGAACCTGCCGCCCTCCGGGACTCCTTTTTACCAGCACTTCCCGGCCAGCGGCATCCTGTTCATCAATTGCCAGAATGTCGAGGTGTCCGGCGTCGAGTTCCGGGAGATCACCGGATTTGCCGTGCTCGCAGCGATGACGAAGAAGATCACGGTCGAGCGGGTGGTAGTGCGGGCGTCGGGATCCCGGAAGTCCGACAACACCAACAACACGACGGGCGGGATTCTGTTCGAGGAAGGGACGGACGATTTCACCGTGCGGGACTCGGAGTTCTTCAAAATCGGTGGCAACGCGATATGGACGCACTCCTATCACGGGTCGCCGCGCAACCAACGCGGACTGATCACGGGCAACAAGTTCGAGACGATCGCGCGGGATGCGATCCAGGTGGGCCACGCGAGCAAGGTCCGGGTGGAGAACAACAGCGGCAGGTACATCGGTTACCCGTTCGGCGAGGTCGACATTGCGGGCCAGGGCATTCCAGTAGGGATCGACACGGCGGGTGACGTGGACGCAAGCGTCTATGCTGACAACCATTTCTCCGAGATCAACGGGAAATGCTTCGATCTCGACGGGTTCCACGACGGTGAAGTCCGGGGAAACACGTGCGTGAATCAGGGTGGCCCGGAGGAGTACCCGAACGGCAACTACATGCTGGTGATGAATAACACCTATCCGGAGATGCGGTCGGAGTTGATCACCATCTCCGGGAATACGTTTGATGGAGGCAAGTACGGCGGGATTTTCGCGATCGGAAAGCGCCACCGGATCACGGGCAATAAGCTCCGCAGGATGAACACGAGCCGTTGCAACGAGTCTGGCGCGGCGTATCAGTGTCTGTGGTCTGCGGATGAGCCGGCTATCATGCAGGCTGGCATTTTTCTGGGTGCGCGGGCGGAGCGGATTGATCCGTCGGAGGCCATCACGGTCGAGGGGAACGAGATCCGCGGGCACAAAATGGCTGAGCGATGCGTCATGACCTCGAAGATCGTGCTTGCATCCAAGAACGCTATACGCCACAATACGTGCATTAGCGAGGACCCTAAATGAGCAACCCCTCCACCCGCATGCGCGATGACTGGAATGCACGCGCGCGGGAGGATGCGCACTACTATGTCGCGTTCGGACGGCGTAACCAGAGCGCGGAAGAATTCTTCGCGACGGCGGCCGATCAGGTCCGCGGGTTGACGGAGGAGTTGAAGCGCCTTCCACCAGCGACGGCGCAGGCGCGGCGCGCCGTCGAGATCGGCTGTGGACCGGGGCGGCTCATGCATCCGATGAGCCGGTATTTTGGCGAGATCCACGGCGTGGACATATCCGATGAGATGGTCCGCCTGGCGCGTGAGAATCTGGCGGCGGTGCCGCATGCGCATCCGCATCACGCACCGGAGTCCGACCTGCGGATGCTGGCGGATTCCTCGTTCGACTTCGCCTATTCCTACGCCGTGTTCCAGCACATCCCGAGCGAAGAGGTAGTGCTGGGATACCTGCGCGAGGCGTGGCGCGTGCTCAAGCCGCAGGGGATCCTGCGATGCCAGTTGAACGGGCTGCCCGCAACGGCGAAGTCGTATGACACGTGGAGCGGAGTGCGGATTTCCGCGGAGCGGATTCGCGAGTTCGCGCGCGAACAGGGATTCAAGCTGCTGGCGCTCGAGGGGATCGGGACGCAGTACATGTGGACCACGCTGAGCAAGGGTCCGGACTGGAGCGCCGCCCGTGTGGCGCAGGCCGGGATCCGCCGGGTGACCAACGCGCGGAATTCAGAGCCCGCCGCGCCGGTGGCGGGTCCGTATGCGTCGGTGTCGTTGTGGATCGACGGACTGCCCGAGGGCGCCGATTTGAATTCGATCGAAGTTCTGGTGGCTGGCAGTGCCGCGGTCCCATGTTACCTGGGCCCGGCGGCGGGCGACGGAATGCGGCAGTTGAACGCGTATCTCCCGGCGGGCTTGGCGACGGGAGTGTCGCGGATTGAGGTCCTGGAGAGCGGCCGTGAATTGTGCGCGCCGGCGTGGATCCGGCTGATCCGTCCCGGTCCGGCGGTGCCGCGGCTGACGTCGCTCGGGGATGGGATCGACCTGCTGTCGGGAACGCGGATCGTTACCCGGACCTTGAAAGCGGCGGTGGAAGAGGTGAGACACCCCGAGTCGCTCACGGCGCGCGTGAATGGGATTCCAGCGAAGGATCCGGATCTGTTCCGCACGGATCCCAGGCTGCCGCGGCACGAGTTGAACTTCACGCTGCCGGATTCGGTGGGAGCCGGACCCGCGATGGTCGAGATCGCCGAGGGGAGCCGCGTGATTGGGCGGGTTCAGGTGGAGGTGGCTGTATGAGCCGGCGCGAATTCCTCGCCACGCAAGCAGCCATGCTGGCTTCCGCGGCACCGTCGGCGGGGCTTCTGATCGCCACGGTGAGCCAGGAGATCCGGCGCAAGAAGGTGTCGCCCGTCGAGTTGGTCCAGCAGTGCTTGAAGCGGATCGAAGCGCTCAACCCGAGGCTCAACGCGTTTATTACGGTGACGGCGGAACAGGCTCTCGAGGAGGCCAAGGCGCGCGAGGCCGAGCAGATGCGGGGGCGGGTGCGGGGTCCAATGCACGGGATCCCGGTCGGGTTGAAGGATCTTGTGGACACCGCCGGGGTTCGCACAACCTGCGCGAGCGCGGTTCATGCCAGCCGGGTTCCGAAACAGGACGCATCCGTGGTGGCGCGGCTCCGGGAGGCTGGCGCGGTAGTGGTGGGCAAGTGCAATATGGACGAGTTCGCCTACAACTTCACCGGCGAGACGAGCCATTTCGGCGTGTGCCACAACCCGTGGAAACACGGCTACACGCCGGGCGGATCGTCGGGCGGCTCGGCGGTGGCGGTGGCGGCGGGGATGTGCCTGGGCGCGGTGGGATCGGATACGGGCGGATCGATCCGGCTGCCGGCGTCGTTTTGCGGGATCGCGGGATTGAAGCCGTCCTACGGATTGATTCCGGCGGACGGCGTGACGCCGCTGGCAAAGTCGATGGACCACTTGGGTCCCATGTGCCGCACGGCGGCCGATGCCGCTTTGATGCTCGGCGCCATGGCCAAGGCAGCCTACCGGCTGGAGCCGGGCGTGAAGAAGCTGCGCGTGGGGGTCGCGCGGGACGTCTACTTCAGCAAGCTTGACGCGGGTGTCGCGGACGCGGTTGGTGCGGCGATCCGGGTTCTCGGCGATCTGGCGGCCGCGGTGGTCGACATCGAGATGCCGGAGGTGCCCATGCTTCCGATCGTGCGTGCCGAGGCGTTCGCTTATCATCAGGCGGGGCTCGCGGCCAACGGCCCGCGGCTGCATCCGCATACGCTACACGAGATCAACGAGGGCGCGGGGGTCACCGCTGCCCAGTACGAGGAGGCGCTGCGCGAGATGCGGCGGCTGCGCGGGGTGATCGGGAAGGTGTTCGACGATGTTGACGTGATCGTGACGCCCACGGCTCCGGCTGCGGCGTTCCCGCTGGATCCGAATCGCAAGCCGGACCTGGTGTATCTGCGCAACACGCTGCCGTTCAATATTCTCGGGATTCCGGTGATCAGTGTGCCGTGCGGATTCACGGGTGGAGGGCTGCCGGTGGGGATGCAGCTTGCGGGTCCGGCGGGTGGGGATGCGAAGGTGCTGGCGGTGGCGGCGGCGTATGAGCGGGCCGTTGATTGGGTGAGGATGCCGCCTATCGCGTGACGGTGACGCGAAGGGCTCCGGTGATGGCTGTACTTGTACAGAGCGGTGGACAAAGCGGGCAAGACGGTGGACTTCTATTTGAGCCGGCGGCGGGATGGGAACGCGGCCAAGGCGTTTCTACCCAAAGCGATGAAGGGGCAACGGGTGCCGGTCAAGGTGACGCTCGACGCATATGCGGCGTCGCACCGAGCCGTGGCCGGTCTGAAGGAGGATGGCGAGTTGCCGAAGCGAGTGCGAGTGCGCAGTAGCAAGTACGGCGAAGCGGTGATCGGCGGGATCGATTACTCCCGGTCGAGACGGGCAAATCATTCTAGGCCGCAATACCTCCCAATTTGCACCAGAACGGGAATCACGTCCGCTACAATCGATCGAGATGCCGCAATTCGATGTCGTGGGCGCCGGACTCAACGCCACCGACACCTTGATCCTGGTCCCCCGATTCCCCGCCTACGCCGGCAAAGAGCCCTTCGTTGAGGAGATTCTCAGTCCGGGGGGACAGGTGGCGAGCGCGATGGTCACATGCGCGACGCTCGGGCTGCGCACCAAGTACATCGGCACGGTGGGCGACGACGAGCGCGGACGCATCCAACTGGACAGCCTCCAAGGCACGGGGATCGACATCAGCGACGTGCAGGTGCGCAAGGGTTGCGCCAACCAGTCCGCCTACATCGTCATTGACCAGTCGACGGGTGAGCGCACGGTGTTTTGGCGGCGGCCGGATGAACTGCGGCTCGATCCGTCGGAGATCCGCGACGACATGATCACCTGCTCGCGCCTGCTCCATATCGATGGACACGACACCGCCGCGGTGGAGCGTTGTGCGCAGGTCGCCAAGCGGCACCAGATTCCCGTGACAGTTGATGTCGATACGGTCTACCACGGATTTGACCGGTTGCTGCCGTTTGTCGACTACCTGATCACGAGCTCGGAATTCCCCGTGCGATGGACCAACGAAAACGACCCCTGCAAGGCGCTCGAGTCCATTCAGGACGAGTACGGCATGCGGGTGGCGGCGATGACGCTGGGGGCGCACGGGTGCATGGCGCGGTTCGAGGGCCGGTTCCATTATTCGCCCGCGTATGTGGTCGATTGCGCCGACACCACGGGCGCGGGAGACGTGTTTCACGGAGCGTTTTGTTACGGCATCCTGCAGGAAATGCCGCTCGGGGGAATCCTGAGTTTCTCGAACGCGATGGCGGCGCTCAACTGTACGGCCATCGGAGCGCGAGGGGGGATCACAACACGGGACAAGGCGGAGGCGCTGATGAAGCGCGCCGAGCGGCGGGTCCATCGCGAATTCGCGCGGTACGCTGTATGATCCCGTTGCGCGACTCGCAGCCGAGCCGCACGATTCCCGCTGTTACAGTCATGATCATCGCGATCAACGTCGCGGTGTTCCTGTTTGAACTGTCGTTGCCGGATGTCTACCGGAATTTCTTCGTCGAGCGCTACGGGATCGTGCCGGAGCACGTGGATCCCAAGGCCATCATCACGTCGATGTTCCTCCACGCCGGATGGCTGCACCTGATCGGCAACATGTGGTTCCTTTGGATTTTCGGCGACAACATCGAGGATATCCTGGGGGCCTGGAAATATGTCCTCTTTTATTTATTGTGCGGCGCGGCAGCGGCGTTCATGCACATCGTGACCAACGCGGATTCACGCGTGCCGACGGTGGGAGCGAGCGGCGCGATCGCGGGCGTGATGGGCGCCTACATGGTCAAGTTTCCCGAGTCGCGGATCCGGACGCTGATCTTCATTGTGATTTTCATCCAGGTGATCGAGATCCGCGCGCTGTGGCTGTTGATCTATTGGCTGGGCCTGCAGGTCTTCAGCGGTGTGGCGGACGTGGCACGGCAGGATCCAAACCAGGGCGGCGTGGCCTGGTTCGCCCACGTGGGCGGGTTCCTCGCAGGTATGGGGCTGATCCTGCTCCTGCGCACGCGCGACCGCTTCCTCCGCTACGACGAGTACTATTGGTGATCCATGCGTAATCCCTATTCTGACTTTCCCGATAGCGTTCAACCCGTGGACGCACTGGCGATCGCGGCGCATCCCGACGATGTGGAGCAGACCTGCGGCGGAACGCTGCTGCGGCTGGCCCAACAAGGCTACCGGACCGGCATTATCGATCTGACCGCGGGGGACATGGGGACACGGGGCACTCCGGAGATCCGGTTGCGCGAAGCAGAAGCCGCGGCGGCGATCCTGCAATGCAAGTTCCGCGGCAACCTTCATCTGCCGGACGCGCGGCTGGAGAATTCGCTGGCGGCGCGCATGACGCTGGCCACCGAGATCCGGCGGCTCCGTCCGCGGCTAATCATCCTGCCCTATTGGCAGGCGCGCCATCCGGACCACTATCGCGCCGCCGAGATCGGCTATGAGGGCGCGTTCCTGGCCGGGCTGAAGAAGCTCGATCCATACACGGAGCCGCACCGTCCGGCGAAGGTGCTGTACTCTTCGCTCTACGCGAGTGTCGAGCCAAGTTTCGTGGTGGACATTTCCGCGCAGTTCGAGCGGCGGATGGAGTCGCTGATGGCGTATCAGTCGCAATATGGCCATTCGGCCGAGGGCAGCGATCTGTTTCCGCAGGCCGAAGAGGTCCGGCAGCGGCTGGAGACAGTGGCGCGGTTTTACGGGCACAAGATCGGGGTGAAGTTCGGCGAGCCGTTTGTTGTCAAGGAGACGATGCGCGTGGATGACGTCATGGGGCTGGGGGTGAAGAGCTTTTAGCGCTGATGCCGTTCGGCGCCACGCCCCAGTCCAACCGTGTATACTGTAGGTGAAATCCAGGCCAACTCAGAGTCGGCGCAAGCCGGCTTTTTTGTTGTAAGGAACCCATGCCGGCACAAGCGGCCAAAGCATCGATTATCGAAAAGGTCACCCAGATCGTGGAACGGGCCGGCCGGGAGAATTCCATCGAGCCGGTGGACGTGGAATGGTCGGGTACGGGAAAGCACCGTCTGCTGCGCATCTACATTGACAAGCCCGGCGGGGTGACGCACGGGGACTGCGAGTTCATCTCGCAATACGTCGGGACAGTCCTCGACGCAGAAGACGTCATCCCCGGCGCCGGATACCGCCTGGAGGTGAGTTCGCCGGGTCTCGAGCGCAAGCTGGCAAAACCGCGGGACTTCGAACGGGCCGCCGGCCGGAAGATCAAGGCCGTTCTGCGCGAACCCGTCGACGGCCGCACCGTGTGGGAGGGAACACTGTCCTCGTTTGACGCGTCCCACACGATTGTTCTTGAGATTCCCACTATGGAGCCAGTCCGTTTTCACCTGGACCAGGTTGTCCGCGCCAATCTCAAGTTCGAGTGGTAGGAAGAATTAGGAAATTGAACGAGGTAGCACCCCCTTGCCCTCCATTTATCAATCCATTGAAACGCTAAGCCGGGAAAAAGGCATCGATCCCCAGATCGTGCTGGACGCGGTGAAAGACGCCATGCTGGTGGCGGCCCGGAAACAGTTCCGCGCCACGGAAGAACTGACCGCTGACTTCGACGAGAGAACTGGCGGGATCCAGATCTACGCGATCCGCCGTGTGGTGGAGAAGGTCTCCGATCCGGATAACGAAATCACTCTCCAACAGGCGCTTAAGCACTCGCCCGGTGCGGAGATCGGCGGCACCGTGCGGATCCCCAAGAAGACGGAGGACCTTGGACGCATCTCCGCGCAGACCGCCAAACAGGTGATCCTGCAGAAGGTTCGCGAAGCCGAGCGGGAGACGCTGTATTCGGAGTTCTCTGGCCGCGTCGGCGAGATGGTCAACTGCGTGGTGAAGCGGAGCGAGGGTCTGGACCTGGTGGTGGATCTGGGGAAGACCGAAGCGCGGCTGCCGAAGAAAGAGCAGTCGCGGCTGGAGTCGTTCAGCCTGGGCGACCGTGCGCGTTGCGTGATCCGCGCGGTGGAGAAGGCGGGCAAGAATGCCGGCGTGATCGTATCGCGCGCCTCGGCCGACCTGGTGGTCCGGCTGTTTGAACAGGAAGTTCCGGAGATCTACGACAACACCGTGCAGATCAAGGCCTGCGCGCGCGAAGCAGGCGAACGCACCAAGATCGCGGTGTGGTCGCGCGACCGGGATGTTGACTGCGTCGGTGCCTGCGTCGGGATGAAGGGCATGCGCGTGCAGTCGATCATCCGCGAGCTGCGGGGCGAGAAGATCGACATCATTGAGTACTCCGATGACCCGGTGGTTTTCGCCACGCACGCGTTGTCCCCGGCCAAGATCAGCCGCGTATCAATCCTGTCGCATCCGGAGCGGCACATGGAAGTGATCGTCGAGGACTCGCAGCTTTCCCTTGCGATCGGCAAGAAGGGGCAGAACGTCCGGCTTGCGGCCAAGCTTCTCGGTTGGCGCATCGACATCAAGAGCGAGGAAGAGAAGCGCCAGGAAGTGGAGTCGCAGATGGCGGCCATGCAGGTGGATGGCGAACCCCTGAGCACGCTGGCCAGCTACGGGCTGCACGAGAAGACCATCCAGAGGCTGCTCGAGGCGGGGGTTCCAACCATCGACCGCCTCGCCGAGATGACTGTCGAGGAAGTGCTGGCGCTCCCCGGTATCAACCAGAAGGCGCTTGAGCGGATTCAGAACGCGGTGACCGCTTACTACGGGCCGCCTCCCGGGGAAAACGAGAGTGAACCGCAGGAATCCGCCCCAGAAACGCTGCAAGTAGGGGAATCTGTTACCATAGAGGGCGCGGGTCAGGATGATTCCGCCCGTGAAGCCAGCAGCTTCGATCACGGCGAAACCAGCCCCGAGGCGCAGGAAATGTCGAACGAGAACCTCGAAGCAGGAGCGCAGACGAACTAAGCCGCCGTCTCAGTGGAGCGGCCGCAGTCCTCACGTATGAGCAAAATTCGAATCAATGAGCTTGCTCGGGAACTGGAAGTCAAGCCCGGGGTGATCATAGACTTGTTGCCCGATCTGGGCGTTGGAGAGAAGAAGACGCATTCCAGTTCGCTCGACGACGATGTCGTGCTGGCGATCCGGGAGCGGCTCGTATCGACGGGCCAAGCCTACACCGGACCGGTTCGCCACTTTGAGCCGCCGCCGGATGACGACGAGCCCGGAATCTTCGATTCGCTCGCCAAGCTGCCGCCGAAGCCGCCGGAGCCAGAGCCCGAGCCCATGAAAGCCGCCGCGGAAGCACAGCCGGCGGAACCAACTGCCGTCGTGGCGGCGCCTTCCCAAGCGGTGGAAGAAGCTGCGCGGCCGGTTGAGGCTGCACGGACCGCGCCCGCCGCTCCGGCACTCGCCGAGGATGCGCGCAAGCCGGTCATCCCGTTGCGTCCCCCACTCACCGGCGGTGGCAGGCCCTTGGCGCCTCCCATCGCGGTGCGGCCTTCCGCGCCGGTTGCCACTCCGGCACCGCCACCTCCGGCACCGCCTCCAACACCAGCGCCGCCGCCCCCGGCTCCGCCGGCTCAAGCACAGCCTGGGCCCCCGCCTCAACCAAGGCCCGCCGCGCCTCCGCCCCGCCCTGGTACCGTGATTCCCGCAGCGCCAGCGCCTCCACCGGCTTCGGGAGGCCCGCGGCCCGGCCAGATCCTTTCGGGTCCGCGGCAGCCGCTTCCGCCTGAACCGCCCCGCAAGCTATCTCCTGGATTGCCTCCACCGCCTCCGCCGCCTCCGCCGCGGCCCCCCCGTCCTCCGATGCAGGCTTCACCAGGCCAGCAACCACCGCCGCCGCGGGCCGGAAACCTCGCCGGACAGCCTGCTCCACGGCCTGTAGTGCCTCCGCGTCGGGACCTGGTGGCCCGGTTGCAGCAGCAGGCACAGCGATCGGCTCCTGGCCAACCCGCCGCTCCGCGCCCCGGTGCTCCGGTTGCGCGTCCCGGACAACCGATGCCCGGACAGCCGCAGCATCGCGGACCCGTGCGTCCCGGCCAGCCGGTGGTTCGCGGTCCGGGGACCGGCCAGTTCGCTCCTGGGGCGCGCCCGCCTCGCCGCGGGATGCATCCCACCACGCCGCTTCCCGCCGAGCCGCAGGTGGCGCCAACCGCCGACACGCGGCGTCACGCGACCAAGCCAGGAGGACGCGCCGCCCGCGAGCGCGATCTCGAAGAGGGCAAGCTCCATCAACTGGGCCGCCACCGCGAAGAGCAGGTGGTCGCCGTCAACAAGGAAATCACCATCGGCGAAGGCATCACCGTCAAGGAACTCGCCGAAAAGTTAGGAATCAAGGCGAGCCTGGTGATCAAGAAGCTGCTCGACCGCAAGATCTTCGCCACGATCAACCAGACGCTCGACGTCAAGCTGGCCGAGGACTTGGCCCAGGCGTTCGGCGCCGCGTCAAGCCACATGAGCTTCGAAGAAGAGGCCACGTGGGAAGTGGAACTGACCGAGGAGACTTCAGCCCAGGTCACGCGGCCTCCGGTAGTCACCGTGATGGGCCACGTCGATCACGGCAAGACCTCACTACTCGACGCCATCCGTGCGTCCGATGTCGCCGCGCATGAACACGGCGGAATCACCCAGCACATCGGCGCGTCGGTGGTCCAACACAACGACAAGAAGATCGTGTTCATCGACACCCCCGGCCACGAGGCGTTCACCCGCATGCGCGCCCGCGGAGCCAAGGTGACCGACATCGTGGTGCTGGTGGTGGCCGCCGACGACGGCGTCATGCCCCAGACGATTGAGGCGATGGATCACGCCAAGGCGGCGAAGGTCCCGATTATTGTCGCGATCAACAAGGTCGACAAGCCGGGCGCGCAGCCCGAGCGCATCAAGCAGCAGTTGTCCGACCGCGGCCTGTTGGCCGAGGATTGGGGCGGCGACGTGGTGATGGTCCCGGTGTCGGCCAAGACCAAGCAGAATATCGATTCCCTGCTCGAGTACATCCAGTTGGTGGCCGAAGTGCAGAATCTTAAGGCGAACCCGACGCGTCCGGCGATCTGCACGGTGCTCGAGGCCAAGCTCGACCGGGGCCGCGGACCCGTGGCCACGGTGCTGGTCCGCAACGGTACGTTGCGAGTGGGTGAGAACTTCATCTGCGGCACGGTGTTCAGCCGGGTCCGCGCGCTGGTGAGCGATCACGGCGACATGGTCCGCGAAGCCGAGCCGGCCACGCCGGTCGAGATCCTGGGTCTCGAAGCGCTGCCGGAAGTCGGTGAGACGCTGCAGGTGGTGACCGACACCGCCAAGGCGAAACAGATCGTCATGTTCCGCGAGCACAAGGCGCGCGAGGTGGCGCTGGCCAAGAGCAACAAGGTCAGCCTCGAGACGCTGCATCAGCAGTTGCGCGAAGGCGAGATCAAGGAACTCAACGTCATTATCAAGGCGGACGTGGGCGGATCGGCGGAAGTGCTGGGCGAGACCCTGCAGAAGCTGTCGAACGACAAGGTACGGATCAAGGTGATCCACTCCGGTGTCGGCGCCATCACGGAAACCGATGTCCTGCTGGCTTCCGCATCCGACGCCATTGTCATCGGCTTCAACGTGCGGCCCGAGCGGAACGCGGCCCAGATCGCCGAGCAGGAAAAGGTCGATATCCGCCTGCACACGATCATTTACGACCTGACGCAGGAAATCAAGAAGGCCATGGCTGGACTTCTGGAGCCAGTGTTCAAGGAAGTCTACAAGGGGCGGGCCGAGGTGCGGGACACGTTCCGCATCAGCAAGGTCGGCATGGTCGCCGGGTGCTACATACTCGACGGCACGATATCGCGCAACAGCGAGGTACGCGTGCTCCGCGACAACATCGTCATCCACACCGGCCGGATCGAAGGATTGCGCCGGTTCAAGGACGATGTCTCCGAAGTCAAGACGGGATTTGAGTGCGGCATTTCACTGGCCAACTTCAACGACGTCAAACCCCTGGACATTCTCGAAGCGTTCACCACGGAGCGGGTGGCGCACGACTTCGGCCACCAGGCCTAGCGGGCGAGCAGCTTCACCACACGCAGGATCTCCGCCACACTCCAGGCCTGGGCCACACATCCACGCGGAGTGTGCGGAGGATCGGCGTCGGCAATCTCGGAGATATGGCCGAGTCCGGCTTCGTGCAAATGGGCTTCGAACGGCTCCAGCCATTTCCGGCATTGCGCGCGCGCCGCATCCGATCCGCCGTGGACCTTCAGGTACGCCGTGAGGAATGGACCCATCAGCCAGGGCCACACGGTCCCCTGGTGGTAGGCGCTGTCGCGCTCGAACACCCCGCCCTCATAGCGGCCGCGGTACTGCGGATCGCCCGGTGCCAGGCTCCTCAGTCCGAGCGGGGTGAGCAGTCGCTGCTCCACCACGCGGACCACGGCTGCCGCACCGCCTCCGTCGAGGATCGCGTGGGGCAGGCTCACCGCGAGGATCTGATTCGGCCGGATCGAAGCATCACCCTGGCCATCGGCATCGATGTTGTCGTAGAGGTAGTTCCCGCCTTCATTCCAAAACTTGCGCGCGAAGCTGTCGTGCGCGCGCGCCGCCAGATGTTCGAAGAACACCGCCGCGCTTGAGTCTCCAGCCAAGCCAGCAAGATCCTGCATGATCCGCAGGGCGTTGTACCAGAGCGCCTGGATCTCGACCGGTTTCCCGGTTCGTGGCGTCACCACCCAGTCACCGATCTTGGCGTCCATCCAGGTGAGCTGGACTCCCGGTTCGCCCGCGTACAACAGCCCGTCGCCATCCGCATGGATCGAGTAGCGTGTGCCGCGGAGGTGCCACTCGATCGAGTCCTTGAGTTTGGGGTAGAGCACGCAACGGGCAAAGCAGCGGTCATCCGTGGCTTCGAGGTAGGCGCGCGCGGCCTCGAAGAACCACAGGGTCGCGTCGACGGTATTGTACTCGGGCGCCTCTCCCGCATCCGGAAAGCGGTTCGGCAGCATGCCCTGGCTCATCGACTCCGCGAACGCCTTCAGGATGCTCTTGGCCGCCTCGTGGCGTCCGGTGGCGAGCGTGATTCCGGGCAGCGCGATCATCGTGTCGCGCCCCCAGTCGCCGAACCAGTGGAATCCGGCGATGATCGTCTGGAGATCGCCGCGCGCGGCGAGGTACTGGTTGGCGGCAGCAGTGAGCGGGCTGGCCAGCGGATCACGGGACGGCTCGCTGGACTCGATGGACCGCCTGCGCTCGATCTCGGCTGCGCGCAAGGCGGGCGCATCCCCTGCCTGGCGCGGCCCGGTGGAGGCAATCACCGCGGCGTAGGGAGACGTGCCAATATCGAACCGCACGCGCAGCGGATTGAACAGATCCTCTTGGAAGTCGAGTCCCCGCTCGCGCTCGACACCGTATTCAAAGTTGAAATACCAATGTCCGGTGGTCTCAACGGATGCAGCGCTGTGCGCAAGGTAGAGCTCAGGCAAACCGGCATACGGCTGGACCACGGCGAACCCCTCCCCGCGGCGGACCGATGAATTCAAATGGTCATTGCGATGGCTCGTTGATTGGTAGTCGCGGAATGCGATCAGCGGGACGAGTTCCAGGGTGCACTCCGGCACTGGATCAGAATCCAGACTGCGCAGCTCGTACTCGATCACCGTGGTGTTCTCGCCTTGAACCATGAAGACGCGCTTCTCCAGTTCCACTCCATTCATTTGATAAAGAAACGTGGGAAACGGATCGAGGCGGAAATCCTTCAAGTACCGGTGGCCCGTGGGATGGACCGCGCCCGGATACTGATTCACGCCGAGCTCGTATCGATCGCCTCCGATCACGAGTGTCTCATCGATCTTTGAAAGCATCACGATCCGGCCAAGTGGCGGCTTGGTGGCCGCGGTGAGCAGCCCATGGTAGCGGCGCGTGTTGCAGCCGGTGATGGTGGATGACGCGAATCCGCCGAGTCCATTGGTCTCGAGCCATTCGCGAGGCAGCGCCTGGCTCAAGTCGCCGCACACGTTCTCATTGAAGCGGATCATCGCTCTTCCCTCATTTGAAGTGAGCCCCTGGCGTGAGACACGCAGTTAAGACACTGTTCGCCGCCGACTGAAAATCCATTGTACGGCGGCTGGTTCT
>VFZX01000160.1 GCA_016871015.1 Acidobacteriota bacterium
TATCGAGGTATTGACAATCGCGCGGAGAAGGTGTAAGGTGAAGATCGAGCCGCACCCGCCCTTGATAAGTGTCAAGCAAGAATCCAGGCTAAAGTGTCAAGGATGTGTCCGGTCGCGCATGACGGCGAACGCTTTGTATTTCATGATGGACGAGGTGACGTCCAACATTTGGCTCGCAGAACCGTCCGCGAAGTGAGCCGGGCCGTTCCGGACCCAATCCACTCTAGATTTGCGATCCAATCACGAAAGGATCCCGGTAGTCCCTCGTCAACATTGAGTTCGCCTCGTCATCCCCAGCGAACCGCCCGTCCGCCTGCCGGACCGTCAGCCGCCGCCCCACCCTCAGGCTGATGTTGGCGAGATGCACGAACGCGGCGGACCGCGCGCCAATCGCGATATCTGCGTTCAGCTTCCGGTAGTCCCGCGACTTCACCGCCTCCACGAAGTTGCGCATGTGCGGTGTTGTCGCCCATGCCTGGCCCTCCGTTGCCTTCTCGTCCATCACCTGCTGATACTTCTCCTGCCCTCCGGCGCTCGCGCTGCTCACCGATTCGTGGCTCAACGACGCCGCCGCGCTCTTGTACACCTGGAACCCCACGTTGTCGACGTACATGAACCCCAGCTCGCCGAAAAAGATGTTTCCCGTGCTGTTCGGCCGGATGGGTGCGCCGCCCTCGGTCGGAGTGGGCAAATTCCGCACCTCAAACGTCAGCATCGCGTCTCCAAACTCAAACGACGCCGACTGCGTATTCGCGGTCTCCTGGTCGTCCTTCCAGACATATTTGCTGCCCGTTGAGACCACGCTCTTCGGCCATCCGCCGCGTCCCAGGCCCCACAATGCGATGTCCATCTCGTGGATCCCCTGGTTGCCGATGTCGCCGTTCCCGGTGTCCCAGAACCAGTGCCAGTTGTAGGCGAAGCGGTTCTTCGTATACGGCCGCATCTGCGCCGGACCCAGGAAGCCATCCCAATCGAGACCCGGCGGCACCGGCTCGTCCGGCGTATGTCCGATCGAAAACCGCCGCCGGTAGCAAAGCCCTCGCGAATGGTACACGTGCCCGATCACGCCCTCGCGCAGCAGTTCCATGGCGCGCATCTTGTGCGCAATCGTGCGGCTCTGCGATCCCACCTGGACCATCCGCTTGTACTTGCGCGCCGCCGCCACCATCTGTGCGCCCTCAAAGACATTGTGGCTGGCCGGCTTCTCCACGTACACATCCTTGCCCGCCTGGCACGCCCAGATCGTCGACAGTGCATGCCAGTGATTCGGCGTGGTCACTGACACCGCATCAATGTCCTTGGACTCAAACATCGTGCGCATGTCGGCGAACTGCGCCGGAGCGTAGCCTTTGAGCTTCTGCACCTGCGCGGCGCCCCGCTCGCGTCCCGCCTGGTTCACGTCGCAGACCGCGGCGATGCGCGCCTCCTCGATCGCCGCGTAGTAGTTCAGGTGATCCCGCCCCCGCCCGCCGATCCCAACCTGTCCCAGGTTGACGCGATCGTTGGCGCCGAGTATGGGAAACTGCGCCGTGGCCACGGCGGCGCTCGCGGCCTTGAATATCGTGCGGCGTGTAGTGTCGGCCATCTTCGTGTGACTGAGGATACCACGCCAGGCCAGTCGCGTTACAATTCAGGAACAGTCATGGCAACTCCTTTCTACGATGTCGTCGTCATCGGATCCGGCGCAGGCGGCGGAACCGCGGTTCACGTGCTGACGGCCAAGGGAATCCAGTGCGCACTCATCGAAGCCGGCCCCATGCTCGACATCGACAAGGAATACCTCGAGCACAAGTGGCCCTACGACTTCGATCATCGCGGCGCCGAGCCCGGCGGCAAGTCGTATTTCGGCCAGGGCAAGCCGTTCGGATTCTTCTCAACCACCAGTGGCGGATGGCAGTTGGACGGCGAACCCTACACGGTCGCTCCGGGAAGCCAGTTCCATTGGTTCCGCTCGCGAATCATCGGCGGACGCACCAATCACTATGGCCGCATGTCGTTCCGTTTCTCCGACTACGACTTCAAGCCCTACACCCGTGACGGACTCGGCGCCGACTGGCCCATCGCCTACGAAGACATCGCTCCCTACTACGACAAGGCTGAGGACTTCATCGGCGTCGTCGGCTCCAAGGAAGGAATCCGCAGCGCCCCCGATGGCAAGTTTCACACGCCGCCGCCCCCCAAGGTCCACGAGCAGTTGATCAAGAAGTCGTGCGACAAGCTCGGCATCCCCTGCATCCCCAACCGCCGCGCCGTGATCACGCGTCCCCTCAATGGACGCCCGCCCTGCCACTTCTGTGGCCAGTGCGGACGCGGCTGCAAGACCGCCTCGAACTACGCATCGAGCCAGGTCCAGGTGTTCCCCGCCATGAAGACCGGCAAGCTCAAAGTCTTCGACATGGCGATGGCGCGCGAGATCGTCACCGACAAGTCCGGCAAGTGCACCGGGGTCATCTACATCGACAAGCGGACCCGCAAAGAGGTCCGGATCAACTGCCGCGCCGTGATCGTCGCCGCTAGTGCTTGTGAGTCGTCACGTCTGCTGCTGAACTCGAAATCCTCCGCGTTCCCCAATGGACTCGCCAACGGATCCGGGCTCGTCGGCCGCTACCTCATGGACACTGTCGGCTTCGGCATCTCCGGTTCGATCCCCGCCCTCGAAGGCATGCCGCACTATGACACCGACGGCGCCGGTGGAGCTCACCTCTACATGCCATGGTGGCTCTGGGACAACCATAACAAGCTCGACTTCCCGCGCGGATACCACATCGAAATCGGCGGCGGCTACGGACTCCCCGGACCTGGCACGTTCCACGGCGCCGCCCGCCGCTATGGATACGGAGCCGGGATGAAGAAGGAGATCCGGAAGAGCTACGGCACCGGAGTTGGATTCGCGGGCCGCGGCGAGATGATCCCCAATGAGCACAGCTATTGCGAGATCGATCCTGGCGTAGTCGACCAGTGGGGCATCCCCGTCCTCCGGTTCCACTTCAAGTGGACCGATTATGAGTGGAAACAGGCCCGCCACATGGAGAAGACCTTCACCGACATCATCGAGGGCATGGGCGGCCGCGTCACCGGACTCAGCGCCGCGCAGCGCGAAAGCGACGGCATCTCGATCCCGGGCACCATCATCCACGAAGTGGGCACGGCGCGCATGGGGACCAACGCGAAGAACTCCGTTCTCAACGGCTACTGCCAGGCGCATGAAGCCAGGAATCTGTTCGTGATGGACGGCGCTTGCTTCGTGTCCAATCCCGACAAGAACCCCACACTCACCATAAACGCGCTCGCCTGGCGCGGATGCGACTACCTGGCCGAAGAGATGAGGAAAGGCAATGTTTGAGATCGAACGCCGCGAAGTGATCCGGGCGCTGGCCCTGGGACTGACCACGATCGGCACGATGGACGCCGATGCCGCCCAGCATGTTCACACAGCCACCGGCGCCGAGAAGTCCAAGGGACCCTACAGGGTGAAGGCCTTCCAGCCGCACGAGTACAAGACCATTCAGCGGCTCGCCGAAATCATCGTTCCGGCGGACGAAGTTTCCGGATCCGCACTTGATGCCGGCGCCCCGGAGTTCATCGACACGCTCGCCGCCGAGAATCCCCAACTGGCCGGGATCTTTCATGGCGGTCTCGCCTGGCTCGACGCCGAAATGCGCCAGCGGTACGGCACGGTGTTTACCGGCGCCGACACCAAAAACCAGACCGCGATGCTCGATATCCTGGTCGCCGCCGAGCGCGAGGAATCGGCCCGCCGCAACGAAGAGCTCGTCTACCGCCGTTCAAACGACTACCGCCAGTTCAGCAACTACACGGTGAAGCGCCCGTCACCCCTTGGACCCGGTATCACGTTCTTTGACTGGGTGCGCAAGATGACGGTCGATGCTTTTTATACCAGTCCCATCGGCATCAAGGACATCGACTTCCGTGGCAACAAGGGCATGGCGCGCTACGTCGTCCCCAAGGAATCAATCGACTGGGCGCTGTCGCGCAGCCCGTTCAAGTCCGCAGCGCTTTGATCGGATCCACGCCCGACGCCCGTCTCGCCGGCCAATAGCAGGCTGCCGCGCCCGCGAATACCACCACGCCGATCACCGCCGCGAGCGTGAGCGGATCGTGCGGCGAGATGCCCCAGAACTGCGTGCTCGCCAGCCGGCCCAGCGCGAGCGCTGCCGCCAGTCCCACCAGTGCGCCCCCGGCGATGAGCTGCATCCCCATCTTCAGAACCAGGCCGAGCACGTCTCCCCGTTCCGCTCCCAGCGCCATCCGGATTCCGATTTCGTGCGTCTGCCGGGACACCGTCTGTGAAACCGTGCTGTAGACGCCGATCGCCACCAGCACCAGTCCCACGCATGCGAACAGCCCCATCACCAGCATGCTAAACCGCGGCTCGGAGTAGGAGAATAGCTTGAGGTATCCGGTCAGCGGCCCTGCGAGCGTCAGCGCGACACCGCGGTCCACCGACCACACTTCGCGCCGGATCGTGTTTGCCAGCGCGGCAGGATCGCCAGTGGTCCGCGCCATCAGTCCCCGCTGATAGGCGCCCGTCACCGTGTACGGCAGCAGGACCTCCGGCAGCGGCGTCTCTTGAATGCCCCGGTTCTTCGCGTCCGCGATCACTCCCGTGACCTCGAACACAGATTGCAGCGCGCCGATCCGGACCTGGCGCCCCACCGGATTCTCGCGTCCGAAGTGCTTCGCCGCGAAAGTCTGGTTGACCACGGCCAGCTTGCGCGCTCCAGCTACTTCTGCCTCCGTGAAAAAGCGCCCCCCGGTGAGCTTGATGCCGAGCGTTCGCGGATAGCCGTCGCTGACGAGTTGGAACAGCGTTTCCGAGTGGTCTGGCACCGGCTGGCCGGGAATCTCCACCGGACTGCTGAGCGCGCCGAACGGGGGAAGGGAACTGACCACTGCTGCCTGGGTCACTCCCGGAAGCGCCTGCACTCTTGGTATCACCGTCTGGAAGAACCGAAGCCGTGATTCCGGCGTTCCGTACTGCTGCCGCGGCAACGGCACGCGCGCGACGAAGACGTTTTCCGGATTCAACCCCAGATCAACGCTTTGGAGCGCGGCGAAGCTGCGCAGGAACAGACCCGCCCCAGTGAGCAGCACCAGCGACAACGCAACTTCTCCGACGACCAGCGCGTTCCGCAGCACGCCGCGCCGGAAGCTCCCGCTCACGCCCTTTCCTGAGTCCTTGAGTGCCGCCACCACGTCGGGGCGCGCGAGTTGCAGCGCGGGCGCCAGGCCGAACAGGATCGCCGTCAACATGGAGACCGCCAGGCTGAACAGCAAAACCGGAACGTTGATCCGGATCACCGCTTCGCGCGGAATCATCCCTTCCGGCAAGAGCGTGACAAGTCCCTGGATCCCCGCGTACGCCAACAGGCACCCGAGGGCCCCGCCTCCCGCCGCCAGCATCAGGCTCTCGATCAGCAATTGCCGGACGATCCTCCAGCGTCCCGCACCCATCGAAATGCGGACCGCCATCTCCTTCTCCCGCGCCGCCGCCCGCGCGAGCAGCATGTTGGCGACGTTTCCGCAGGCAATCAAGAGCAGCAGCCCCACTGCTGCCGCCATCGTGTACAGCGTCGAGCGGAACTGCCCTACCAGGCTGTCGATCCACGGGACCAACTCCGCTTTGAACCGCTGTGGATACTGCCGCGGATACACCGCCGCGATCCGGTGGGCGGCCGCATTGACATCGGTTTCGGCCTGCGCCATCGTTACTCCACGCTTGAGGCGGGCCTGGAACATCAGCATCCGGCGCGCCATCTCCGGATCCGCGCGGCTCAGATTCATCGGCCGCCACAAGTCGGCGTTCATCTTGGTGAACCGTGGCGGCATGATCCCCACGAGCGTCGTCGGCGTCCCGTTAAGGACGTAAGTCCGCCCCAGAACCGACGGGTCGAGACCAAATTGCCGCGCCCACATCTTGTACGCCATCACGAACACCGGTGGCGCGGACGGCGCGGCATCCTCCGCCGTTAAGCCCCTGCCGAGCAATGGCGGTACACCCAGGAATCGGAAAGTGTTCGCGCTCACCCGGGCGCCCGGGAATTGCTCCGTCCCCTCGCCCGCCGAGTACAGGATATCCTCGTTCGCCCCCGCGATGACTTCCTCCCACACCGGACTTTGCTCCTGATAATCCAGGAATTCTGGGGTGAAAAAGTGGCTGCGCCCTCCGGGCCGCGCCGAATCAAGGTCGCGGATTTGGAGCGTCACCACGCGGCTCGCGTCGGTGTACGGAAAGGGATCGAGCAGCACGCCGTGGATCACGCTGAAGATCGTGGCCGCCGCGCCGATTCCCAACGCCAGAGTTAGAACGGCCAGCGCGCTGAAAGAGGGATTGCTACGGATTCCCCGCCAGCCGTAGCTTAAGTCTTGCCAAAGGGAGTGCATAGGTGCGCTCTCGACTGAGCTATTATGCCCGATTTGAGACCTATTGTGCGGCTCCCGGCCGGACGCGCTTGATCGTTCAGCCGTATGGCTCGGTGGCCGGCGTCTTCACCTTCCGCCCGGCAAGCACCGCGCGCATCGCGTCATCGAGATACTTCTGACGTACCCGCGCCGGATTCACCGCATCGTCGATCTTGCCCGTATACCGGACCTCGCCCGCGCCATCCAACACAACCGCGACCGGCGTCACCCGCGCCTTCAGCCGGTCGGCGACTACGTTTCCCGGATCCTGATAGGCAGGGAATGGATACCCTCCCTCGCGCAGATGCTTCCGGATGTCCGCGGCGGTCTCGGTCTTGTTCGAGTACACGAATGCGAATTGGACGCCTTTCCCGGCGAAAGCCCGGTGCAGCGCCTCGTACCGCTCACGGTAGTCGTTTGACACCGGACAGACAGTGGACACGAATACAACGACCGTCACCTTGGCGGCATCCGTGCGCACGCTCGCAGGCGCACCCTCCGCCGTCAGCAGGGCCAATTCGGCGATCGCCGCGAGAATCACTTCTCCTCGGCGTCTTTGTCTTTCGCTTTGTCCTTCTTGGCGACCTTGAGATTGATGATCGCCTGCTTGCGGCTGTCGTAGATGCTCAGTGTCCGGCGGTCGCTTTCCTGGTCCTGGAACCGGGCGGTGATCTCGTAATCGGCGTTGGTGCTCAGCCCATTGAAGCGGTAGTTGCCATCCGCCAGCGTGATATAGGACCTCACCTTCAGTGTCTTGGTGTCCTTGATCTGGACGATCGCGCCTTCCACAATACCGTCGCCGTCGTTCCGCACGACTCCAATCACCGACCGCAAGTTCTCGTCTTCCTTGCTCGGCTTCTCGCCCTTAAACAATCCCGGTGCGCGCTTGGCCCCCTCGGGAGGCGGCGTTGGATTGGACTGTTGCGCCACCGCTGCGCTGGCAAGGACCATCCCGGTCAGCAGAAAAGCTCTCATTTGGATTCTCCTCCCGGCTCGAGCAGAAAATTGAAATCCAGACGCTCGTCGGCGGCCACCGTGACCTTCTTTTCCTGCGGCCGGTACCCGGCGGCCCGTACGACTACATTATAGCTGGCCGGACCTCCCGGAACCCGCAACACAAACTCCCCCCGGGCGTCGGCTACCGCCTTCCACTCCTGTTTCTTCTTCGCCGGCGGGTCCGGAACAGCGGCCACCTGCGCCCCCGGCAGAGCAAAGCCCGCGTCCCGAAACACTGTGCCGGCGATCACCGCCGGAGGCGTGGGCTTCTTCTTGTCCTTTGCGGGGAGCGCCGGAGCCAAGGCAACCAGGGCGCACAGCAAGAATCTACCAGTCCTCGTCGTCCTCGTCTTCGTCCTCGTCCTCGTCGTCATCATCTCCGTCTTCATCCTCGTCCCAATCCTCGTCCTCGTCCTCGTCCGACGCATCGTCGTCGTCGGCTTCGAGTTCGAGGGGTTCGAGGCTGAGGACGTTCAAGCTGGCTCCGCACTCGTCGCAGGAGAGCGCGTCGCCTTCGTCCAAATCATCTTCCTCGACGTCGATCTGGGCGTCGCACTTCGGACACTGTACCATCAGAAGCCTCCTCAATGAATAGCATCGCGCGAGAAGCGCAAAACTTCTTTATCCAAGAACCAGCGGAAAAATCAAGCCCGCCTCTGCGATTATTTTTTCGCGAGCTTGCGGCGGGTGGTGGGCGGCACCACTCCCTTCAGCCGGAGATACATGAACATCTGCGACCGGTGAGTCAATTCATGCTCCTTCACGAACTGTAGCATTTCAAGCCTGGTCACTTGAAGCCCGTCAAAACGCGTCATCATCCCCCCGAAAAACGATTCCGGCTGTGCCGACAGGGCCGCGGCGTCCGCCTCCATCACTTCACCCATCTTCGCGGCGATCACGTCAGCGCCCGCATCCGTGGGGATCTCCGGCGCGTACTTGCCAATCATCTGCCGGAACTCCGGGACGGCGAGATTGTCCACTCCGTCGAGCAACAGACCGGCCAGCCCGTGTCCGGCGATCAGGATGTGCCGCGCGATGTCGGCGAATGGCATGAGGTCCGGCGTGGGCTGAAACGCCAGCGAACCAGCGGGCATGTCGAGCAGCGCCTGGATCGAATCCCGCCGGATGGTTTTCCATGAATCAATGACTGCGTGAGGGCGTACCATATTGTTGTCCTACGATCCTAGCATGAGGACCCAGCTCTCCCGGTCCGTCCGCCGCGCGCCATCAAGCAACGGACTGGCGGTTCGGGTACGGACTCCACACTCTCCGGAGGTCGAGCGTAAACCCAGAGACGGGCCCTTCTCCCGGGAGGGCGTCGATTCCCTCCAGAATTTCCGGATGGCGGCCTGGCCTGTAAATCTCCACGGCGCGGCGCTCGGGATCGATCAGCCAACCCAGGCGGACTCCGTTGGCCATCCAGTTCTCCATCTTCTTGCGAAGAGTCTGCAGCCGGTCAGATGATGAACGGAGTTCGATCACGAACTCGGGACAAACGTGCCAAAACCCCTCCCGTGCATTCTCCGGAACCTGCCCCGCTCGTGCCTGGCTGATCCACGCGCCGTCAGGCGAGCGGCGGGATGAGTCCGGGAGCACCCACCCCGTGGACGAGTCGAATGACAACCCGGAGCCGTCCTCCCACGCCCACTGCCCAAGTTGAACCGCGATCTGGTTGTTCCGTGCCCCGGTGAGCGTATATGTCTGGGGCGTAATGACGAGTTCACCTTCCGCGGTGGTTTCGAATGTCAAGCCGGGGTGCTCCCCGCAAAGCGAGGAAAACTCTTCGTCACTCATTGGGCCGGTGGTCAGTGTCGCGGGGAGGTGCGCTTCATCGATCAGGAACGGCATGGGTCCAGTATAGGACGACGGATGGCGGCGGCAAACTAAACTCCAAACTGCCGGAAGTGATGGTCCGAATGCCGGTAGGCCCAAATCATCCATTCCTCCCAAGACAGCTCGCCAAACGCTGGATGCTCGCCGAACCGCGCCTCGCGCTTCAGCGACGCAAACTCCCGGATCAGCCCCACCATCCGCTCGCGGTCCCGCGCGAACTGGCTGGGCTTGGTCCCATCCCGCATCGGATCCACATCCTTTCCGGTTGGCACGCCCTTCGGCCACGGGACCGGCGTGTGCAGCGCGAGCCAGCGCATAACCGATCGCGTGAGGAAGTTCGCGCGCGACGGCACCGCACGCCTGCCCACCGCGAACTCGAAAACGTCGGCCAAGTGGCACATCATCTGATTGACGTCCATCTTTCCCCACTTCCGCTGCGAGTCCGGGCGCAGGTTGCCACTCCGTGCCAACAGCGACTGCAACACTTTTGGATCAGCCAGCGTGCTCACTTGGGCACTTCCACGGCCAGGATGGACTTGCGGTCGCGTAGGTAAATCCTCCGTCCCACCACCGTCGGCGGAGTCCACGCGATATTCTCGAGCAGCTTCGCCTTGGCATGTACCTTGACCCCTTCCGGTGACAGCGCGGCGTTGTACAGGTTGCCGTCCTCGTCGAGTAGCAACGCGCTCGATCCCACCAGCATCGTGTTCGCACGTCCGATCGCCCGGTCACGCCACTTGATCTCGCCCGTGCGGATGTCGGCGCACATGTAGACCACGCCGCTGAAATCGCCGCTCGGTCCGTAGATGTAGTCCCCGATCCGCATCACCGCCGAGTGATGGACCCGCATCTGCCGGTGGAACCAAAGCTCTTTTACCGTCGTCGATCCGCCTGTCTGCTTCAACTCGAGTGCGCGCGACCCGCCCTGATAAGCGCCCGAGAAGAACAGGATGTTGCCCGGACCCCACACCGGGGTCGACGTGATGTCGCCGCCCCGGTTCTCGTGCGCATGGCTCCACAACGTGCGTCCGTTCGCAGGATCGAATCCGGCAATCGCCTTCTCGACCAGGCACACGATCTGGTCCTGCCCGTCCACATTGATTACCACCGGCGAGGAGTGCGAGTTTCCGAAATCGCCGCCCTGCCACCGGACCGCGCCCGTCACCGGATCGAGCGCGGTGAGCAGTTTCCCGGTGCCTCCCGTCATTACGAGAAGCAGGTCCTTGTACCGCAGCGGCGAGTTCGAGTAGCCGCGCAACATCACGTTTCCGCCCAGCTCTTCGATCAGCCCCTTGGTCCACAGAACCTTGCCGGACCGCCGGTCAAAGCAGTGCAGCTTGCCCGTCACGCCAACCGTATAAAGCCGGTTGCCGTCGATCAGCGCTGTCGCGTGTGGACCCGGACCGGTCTTCATGTTCATGCCCTTGAGGAACGGGGCCGGATATTTGTGCTCCCAAACCGTCTTTCCCGAATTCGCGTCGAGCACCAGCACGGCCTCCGTGTCATCATCTCCCCGGTACATTGTGTACAGCCGGTTGCCGTCCACGGCGATGCTCGAGCTGCCAAAGGGAAGCTCACGCCGCCAGACTGTCTTCGGACCCGATTCGGGCCACACCGCGATCGGCTTCGCGCCCGGGATCACGAAGTTGCGATTGGGACCGCCCCACTGCGGCCATTCCGGTCCTGCCGCCAGGAGCGGCGCTGTAACCAGCAAAATCCAGATCATCGTCCTATTCTAGAGTGATATGAAGTCCGCCAACATGAAGATCGCACTGGGTCTCGCCGCTCTCGCCGCGTTCGCCGCCAACACAGTGCCGAAGCCGGATGACTGGCCGCGGTGGCGCGGTCCCGCCGACGATGGCATGGCCCGCACCTCTGCTCCCGTCAAGTGGAGTGACACCGAAAACGTCGCCTGGAAGATCGAGATCCCCGGCAAGGGCAACTCTTCACCGGTCATCTGGGGCGACCAGATCTTCGTCACCACCGCGATCCCGGTGGGCGGATCTCCCGCCGCCGTGCCCGAACCTCCCCCGCCTCCGCCACCGCCAGACCGGGGCGAGTTCAAAAAGGACGGCTTCAAGGGGAAGCGCGGAGGCAAGCGTGGATCCGGTGGTCCAGGTGGCATGACTGGCGGCGCCATGGTCGAACATGAGTACACAGTGCTGTCCTACAGCCGCAAGGACGGCAAGCTCCTGTGGAAACAGGTGGCGCACACAGCGACGCCCCATGAGGGACACCACCCCAAGTACGGAAGCTTCGCCTCGAACTCGCCGGTCACCGACGGCAAGCGCCTTTGGGTGACCTTCGGTTCACGCGGCACCTACTGCTACGATCTGAAGGGCAAGCTCATCTGGAAGCGCGATCCCGACGTCAAGATGCGCATGCGCAACGGATTCGGAGAAGGCTCGGCCGCCGTGCTCGACGGAAACACTCTCCTGCTGACCTATGATCAGGAAACCGGCTCGTTCCTCCTCGCCCTGGACGCCGCCACGGGCAAGGAAAAGTGGCGCGCGGAGCGCGACGAGATCAGCAACTGGGCTCCGCCCCTGGTGGTGAGCCATGGCGGAAAGAAGCAGGCAGTCACCGCCGCGCCGAACAAAGTCCGTAGCTACGATCTCGCCACCGGCAAGCTCATCTGGGAATGTGCCGGACTCGGACCTAACACCATCCCCGCCCCCGTCTACCTCGACGGCATGGTGATCGTCATGAGCGGATTCCGCGATCCGAACCTGCTCGCGATCCAGCTCGGCCGCACCGGCGATCTCACCGGCACCGACGCCATACTCTGGTCCACCAACAAGGGGACCTCCTACACCGTCTCTCCTGTCCTGCACGGCGGAAAGCTGTATATGCTCACCGACAATGGCATGCTGAGCTGCCTCGACGCGAAGACCGGCAAGGTCTACTATGACCGGCAGCGGTTGCCCAAGCCCTACAGCTTCAAGTCGTCGCTTGTCGGCGCCGGCGGCAATCTCTACCTGTCGAGCGAAAACGAGGACGTGATCGTCGTCAAGATGGGCGAGACGTTCGAGGTGCTCGCCACCAACACCATGCCGGATGAGATGTTCATCTCCACCCCGGCGGTGGCTGGCGGCGAGATCTACCTGCGCAGCCAAAAGTATCTCTACCGCATCCGCGACAAGCGCTAACTAACTAAGCCCTACAGTCTCGGCACGGGCGGCTTGGCTGGTTTCCAGGGAAACACACCCTGCCGCTTCATCCGCCGCCGGAATACCTTGTCCCCCGCCGTCACATATAGCGTGTCCAGATCCGGACCCGCAAAGACGGCGTTGGACACCTCCTGTCCCGCGGGATTCAGTAACACCGCCGAGGTGCGCCCCGCCGGATCCGAGATCTGGATGCCAAGCCGCGTTGCGACATACAGGAACCCCTCGGTATCCACCGTGAACCCGTCCGCGCCGGAGCGCATCTGGCCTGCGCCAACTTCATCCTCCATCTCCAACCGGTGGAACGCGTAGCCGTGGGCGAGCTGGCCGTCGGGCTGAATCTGGAACGACCAGACCCACCGCGTCACCGAGTCCGCCACCATGAGCAGCGAATGGTCGGGCGACAGCCGGACTCCGTTCGGAAGCCCGATCCCCTCGTGCGCCACTTTCCGCGCTCCGTTCGGCGCCACGTACCAGACGCGCTTCGCTCGCGGCTCAGTAAAGAAGATCTCGCCTTTGGACGTGACTGCCAGGTCATTGGATGCAACGCCGTCTACGACCGGAGTCTCCTTGCCAGCCCCATCGTAGGCCACGATTCGCTGGCGCCCGTTCTGGCACGCATACAGCCGCCCGTCGGGCCCGAACATCAATCCGTTCGCCGCGCCCGTGTCTTCCTTGAAGACCGACACCGCCCGCGTTGCGTGATCGATCTTGTGGATCCGGTTGTTTGGGATGTCGGTGAAATAGACATTGCCCTTGGAGTCGACTGCCGGGCCCTCAGTGAACTTGTGTCCGCTGCTGACCTGCTCCCACTCGGTCTCCGGATCGAGGAACCGTGTTGCGAACGACTTCAGCGGCTTCGCGATCGGCGTCTTCCAGTCATACCAGACCCAGCGCAGCGCCTCCGGCAGCAGCGGCCCGCCATGCCGCGAGTTGTGCCCCTCGGTTCCCACCACCAGCCGCGCATCGTAGCCGGCTCCATCCAGCGCCGCGATCATGTCGTAGTTGCTCTGCAGATTCTGATCCGCGAGCCCGTCTTGAAGAAAGATCCGCAGCGGCTTGCCCTCGAACTTCCTCACCTGGGAGGGCATCACGAGCGCCCCGCGCTGATGCGTGAATCCGCCGATGAAGCTCACCACGCGCCGGAAATAGTCGGGACGATGCCAGGCGGCGATGAATGAGCAATTGCCGCCTGACGAGGATCCCGAGATCGCGTGCAGATTGGGATCCTTGCTCAGGTTGTAGCTCTTGCCCACTTCCGGCAGGATCTCCTCGCCCAGGAACCGTGCATACCGGGAAGTAACCGCGTCGTACTCGTAGCTCCGGTGAAAGCGTCCCTGTTCGGACGGATTGCGCGCGGGCAGCACACCGGGACTGATGAAGATGCCCACCGTCACCGGCATCGCACCCTGATGGATGAGGTTGTCGAACACCACCGGGACGCGCCACGCTCCCGTCTCGGTGATGAATCCGCTCCCATCCTGGAACACCATCACCGCGGCCGGTTCCGATGCCTTGTACTGGGCCGGGACATAGACCCAATAGTCGTGCACCGTACCGGGATAGATGCTGCTGGTGGTCCAGACGTGCTTGGATACCTTGCCCTGCGGCACCCCCGGCTGCCGGAACGAGTCGGGTCCATATTTGTACTCTTCACTATGTAAGAGCGGCGCAAAGGCCGCGGGAAGGAAAGCTCGACGGAGCATGCCTCCCATGATGGCAGCTTCCGCCACCAGTCTCAATGCCAATTTCGGAACGGATTGGCCGTGCTGGCCCTCAGCTTCTCGATCAACTCCGGCACACGCTTCCGGCGCTCCATCAGGACTTCCAGCAGCCGCACCAGGACGTCGTAGTCATCCTCCATCCACACCCCCGGGATCTCCCGCAGCGCCTGGTCGGCGGCTTCCTCCGGGAAATGCAGAATCCACTCCATCCACGGTTCCAGGTCATTCCAGCCCGTCACCCGGTCATACACGCGGTGGCGGTGGTACAACCCATAGGCATCCGCGTCCCGGAACTGCCACTCCTGCGCCTGGAACAGGAATCCGTGGTCGATCATCCGGCAGGAGAACTCCTCTGGCTCCTCCAGCGATCGAAATCGCGGCCGGTAAAATATCGCCTGGCGGCTGTCGGCGTTTGAGGTCCACTTGTCGAACAGCAGCGCGCCGGAGAAATCGTAAAGGTTCCGGACAGAACCGAGAGACTTGTCAGGCAGGAAGTCGAAAACCGCCATCCTGCCGGGGTCCCCGGGGAACCGCGACCCGAAATGCCATCCCGTGGCGACTGGCATCACGAGCGGCCCCCGCTGGATCGACAACTCCGGCGTCCCTGCCAACAGCTCCTGGGTGACATCGAGCACCGCGGTCTCCGGAACGGCGACCCGCAAGTATCGCAAAAACACGCCCGCCACCCACTCGTTGATCAGCACGCGCCGGTGCTGCGGATTGTTCCGTGGCTTGAGGACGTAGCAGTATCCGTCGGCGGCCTCGACCAGGTGCCCCTGCGCCCCGCCACGCATCCGGCGGATCCAGCGGCGGACGGGTACCGGCAGTCTACCTCCGGCCTTTCTTCGACGTGCCGCCCCGGCGCTTGGCCGCTGCTTTTGCGGGCTTTGCCGTCTTGGATGGCTTCACGTCCTTCTTCGCGGCAGGCTTGTTGCTGCTGGCCTTGACCGCCTTCTTGGCGGGAGCCTTGGCGGCTTTCTTCTTTACCGGAGCCGGTTGCGCGGCACGCTTGCGCGGCGCTGGCCTCCGTGGTGCCGGTTGCGAAGGACCGGGCGCGGCGGCGTTTGCCACCGGTGCCGGAGCAGAAGGCCCGGACTCTAGCGCGGCCGCCAGAGCAGGCGAAATCTCATCGCTCATCTGCGGAGCCAGCAACTCCTCATCGTCGTCGAGTCCATATTCCCGGATCTCCGACTCGATCGCCGTATGCTCCTCGTCGTAGGGGAACTCGTCAAGATCGTCTTGGACCGCAACGAGCCTCGGATGCCAATCCATCAATTCCTCCCAGCCGGGCGCAAACCGCCCCGGACAGATTCAGAATACCGCTTTCCCGAGCAATCGCAAACGGAATTTTGCTGTAAAACTAGCGGCCTGGGATCGAATTGAGCGCGATCACCTGGGGCATCGTCCGTGCGGCTGCCCGTTGCCGGGGAACAACCGGTTTGACCGCCTGGGGCTTTGCCGCTGGCTTCCTTGCCGCAGCCGCCGTGGGCCGGGTACCAGCCCTCGAAGCGGGCTTCGCGCCGGACTTCGCGGTTGTGGCTGGCCTCTTCCACGTCTGCTGCACCGGCCGCCGCTGCTGCGAATAGGACCGGTTGACCGGCCGACGCTGGTAGGACGCGTTTGTGAACACCGGCTGCACACCCTCGTACGCCACCGGAATCAACAGCACATCACCAGCCTGCGGTTCCTCGCCTTGATGCGAGTTCGCCTCCGAGATCGAACGTTCCGTAACCTTATACTTGCTGGCGATCGACATAACGGTTTCCTGCTGCGTCACGCGATGAATGCGCCAGCTTGCGCGCCGCGAGGAGGGGATGGTATCGAGTCCGGCGATCACCTGCTTGCCGGAGCCCTTCGGCACCCGGATCTCGTAGTTCTCCGGTGCGATGAGCCGCAGCACAGCCGGGTTGAGGTCGCGGATCTCGGACAACGGCCGGTTCACCAGGTCGGCGACGAGCGCGAGATGGGTGTTGGCGCCTGCCTTGACCGTGTCGTAGTCCATGGGCTTGTCCACAACTACACCCTCCAGGCCGTAGTCCTTCGGGTTCTTGGCCATGATCGTCATCGCAAGGATGATCGGAACGTAGTTCGCCGTCTCTTTGGGCAGGACGTTGCGTTTGTACAACTCCCAGAAGTCGGCGAAGCCGGTGCGCTGGATCGCCCGGTCCACTGCCAGTGGACCACAATTGTAGGCGGCGATCGCCAGATACCAGTCGCCGAACTCGGCGTAGAGATCCCTGAGGTGCCGCGCCGCTGCACGTGTAGCTCTCTCTGGGTCCAGCCTGTCGTCGGTGTATTGACTCTGGTTCAGGCCGTACTCGCGTCCGCGGAACTGCATGAACTGCCACATTCCGGTCGCCGACATATAGGACACCGCCCGCGGGAGGAAGCCCGACTCGGCCTGCGCCAGATAGATCAACTCCTGCGGCAGGCCCTCTTCATCGAGAATCCGGCGGATCATCGGTGCATACCGGCCCGAGCGGAACAGCCCCGACACCAGAGTGTCCCGGCCTCTCGGACTCTGGAAGTAGTTGATGAAGCTCAACACCGGATCCGCCATCTCCAGCGGCAACTGCGAAACCGTCGCTTGCAGCTGGGCCCGGACCTTGCCCTTCAGTCCCGGATCCACCGGGAAGGTCAGGTCCGCCACTTCCTCTAACGGCGCCTTGTCGAACGCGGGTTCAGGAGTGGGTCCGGACTGCGACGCCAACTCGACTTCCATCCTATATATGTCTTCCACCATCGTCCGGTACCTGGCGGCGAGCCTTGCCCTGTCCGGGAGTGAGGAAGGCGCTGCGGAAAGCGTTTCGATCGCGCGGTCAAACTCAATCCGCGCCGCCGCGGTTTCGCCACGCCCCATCAGCACGCTGCCCTTGGAATAGTGCTGCTCCGCCTGTTGAATCGCGTAGTCGGCCGCCGCGCTTTGCTGCGCGCGGTCGACCGCCCGGGCGACCAACACCGGCGATTCCCTGTCGAACAGGCTCTTTTCCCCCGAAACCAGATTCCGCTCGAGCGGCGGATCTTGCAGTACGTGCGTCACCTCGGGAGCTTTTGGCGCGGGCGGAACGAAGTGGTGAACCATGCGCGACGGCTTGGCCGCGATGCCGCAACTCACCATCGTCCCGCAGGCCAATGGGCCGAGCGCGAAGAGGAGTTTTTTGTGTAGCTTCATCCGTTTACCAGCAGATTGAGATTTGGACTACATTTGGAACCCTACAACAATAGCCGAGTCCCAACGACCGAGTCAAGCCGGGGGATGGGCGTTGAAGTACCTCACGGTCAGGAG
>VFZX01000161.1 GCA_016871015.1 Acidobacteriota bacterium
TGGTTCTTGAATCAAGCCTACACGAGCAAGGGGATCTATGCGCGGAGCATCTTTTAAACAAGTCCGGCGGCGGCGTGGTGTCACCATCATCGTCACCGCGCTACTTATGACGATCGCGATTCCGCTGGTCGGACTGGCGATTGACGCGGGCAACCTGTATGCAGTGCGGGCCCGCATCCAAGCCGCGGCCGACGCGGCGTCCATGGCGGCCTCACGCAGCCTGTCCGCGGGAATGACCCTGGCCGACCAGATCACGAAATGCAAAAGCCGCGCCAAGGAATATTTCGATGCGAACTTTCCGGAGGGAACAGCAGGCGCGAAGATTGACAAGATTAACGTCGATGTCACCGAGACGGCCAACCATACCCGGATCGTGAAGGTGTCCATCTCGGTGGACGCCCCGGCCTATTTCATGCGTTATCTCGGGTGGGGAGCGGGCCCCTCCGGAATCCGGGTGACAGCGGCTGCGGAGACGACGCGGCGTGACGTCAACCTGATGCTGGTGCTGGACCGGTCTGGTTCGCTTCAAACCGCTGGAGCGTGCGACGACCTCGAGAACGCGGCGAAATCGTTCGTCAAACTATTCTCGAACAAGCGCGACCGGATGGGGCTGGCGACGTTCGGCGGTTCCTACCGGGTGGACTATCCGTCGACCAAGAACTTCAAGGACTCGCCGAGCCTGGTGGAGGAGATCGACAAGTTGCATCCCAATGGCTGCCTGGGCTGGACCAACTCGGCGCAAGGGCTATGGGTGGGATATCAACAACTAGTGGCAAATTCGGAGCCAGGCGCCTTGAACGTGATCGTCTTTTTCACGGATGGCCGGCCGAATACACTAACGGCGAACTGGCCGGTGAAGACGGCGGTCACTCCAACCAGCCCGACGGCGGCCAGCCAGTGTTATGACTGGGCGAACGGAGTCGAGGCTGGAAAACCGGGGTGGAATCCGGTGAACCAACGCTATTTCGGATGGGTGGCCGCGGGCTCCAATGGCATTCGCGCTCCCGTCCAGGCGCCGATGCCGATCACAAGCGAGACGGACACGATCGACACGCCGGTGGGCTACACCCCACCCTCGCCGATTTCCTGGGACGATGACTGCTTCTTCCTGTCCGGATCCGGCAAAGCGTGGCGGGACATCGCCTACATTCCCGACACGGACGTCAACGGAACATCGATCTTCGGATGGAAGTCCGTGACTACGTTTAACCCGGGCCATCCCTACGCGGGCAAGGCGGTTCCAGGCAACTGGGACACGGGAGAAAACGCCGCCATCAACGCGGTCGACAACGCGGCGGCCCGGATCCGGCAGCGGGCGCTTGATCCAGCGGTGGATGTCGTGATCCATACGATTGGTCTCGGTGACGTGGGCGATGACCAGCATGAGCTGCTGCGCCGCATCGCGAACGACAAGACCTCGTCCATCTTCGACTCAACCTCTCCCGAGGGGCGCTACGTATACTCCCCTACCGCTGACGGGCTGAACGAGGCGTTCGCGCGGATCGCCGCGGAGATCATGAGGTTCGGCAAGTAAAGCACACTTCGGGCTCCGGGAAGGTGTATCCTCGACCCATGCGCGCTGCATGGCTCGTTCTGACTTCTTTGTTGGCATCCGCACAGATTCCCGGGCCAACTCCCGGCGGGGCGTCGCTGCCCAACGGCTGGAAACTGACCCCGGCGGGCAAGCCGATCCCAACCGAAGACATGGTTCTCGGGCTGCTGCCATCGCCTGACGGCAAGGCAGTGATCGCGCTGCACTCGGGGTTCAATCCGCACGGACTGGTGGTGATCGACGCCAAGACGGAGGAGGCCGTGCAGCGGATCGGTCTCAAGTCGGCGTGGATGGGCCTGGCCTGGAGTCCGGACGGACGGAGCGTGTATGTGTCCGGCGGTAATGCGAACAGCCGCTCGGCAGCGTCGCGCGCGCCGATCTACAGATTCGGATACGAGAACGGGAGGCTCGGCTCAAAGCCCGCAGCCACGCTGGAGGAGTCCGTCGACCTGGGGGAGATCTACTGGGCCGGGCTGGTGCATCATCCAACCAAGCCGCTGCTGTTCGCCGCCAACCGCGGGACAACGGCCGCACCAGGGAGCGTGGTGGCGTTCGATACCGGCACGGGAAAGCTGCTCAAGCGCATCAAGGTGGAGGTCAATCCGTACGACGTTGTGCTGTCAGCCGACGGATCGGCTCTGTTCGTCTCCAATTGGGGAAGCGACTCGGTAAGCGTGATCGACACGGTTGCGCTGAAGGTGGTTGCAAGCATCGCGGTGGGTGACAATCCGAACGACATGGAACTGCATCCGGATGGGCGCCTGTTCGTGTCCTGCTCCCAAGACAACAGCGTTGTGGTGATCGACACCAAGACCCGGCAGGCCACCGAGCGGATCAACACGGCGTTGTTTCCGCGGTCGCCGGAGGGTTCAACGCCCAACGCGCTCACTCTCGACCGGGCGCGGAATCTGCTCTACGCGGCCAACGCCGACAACAACGACGTGGCCGTGATCCGGGTGGCGGAAGCCAACCGGAGCGAGGTCATGGGCTTCATTCCGACGGGCTGGTATCCGTCTTCGGTGGCTCTGACGGATGGAGGCAAGCGCCTGTGGGTGGGCAATAGCAAGGGCGGAGGCGGATACTCGAACGTCCGCGGACCGCATAGCCCCCTGCCCCCGGGAGGCGAGGGCGCAGGGTCCGTGAAGTCGCTGCAAAAGGGTAGCGTCACGATGGTGGAGGTGTCGAACCTGGAACGGGATCTTCCGCCGTGGACGCGGCAGGTTTATGCGAACTGTCCGTACAGCGACAAGCTGCTGGCCCAGGCCCACCCGGCTCCCGTGCCGTCGATCGTTCCGCGGGACGTGGGCGCCGGATCCGTGATCAAGCATGTGATCTACGTCATCAAGGAGAACCGCACCTACGACCAGGTGTTCGGCGACCTGCCGCAAGGCAACGGAGATCCGCGGATCACGATCTTCGGGCGCAAGGTGACACCGAACCAGCATGCCCTCGCCGAGCAGTTCGTGCTGTTGGACAACCTTTACTGCGACGGAGAGGTGAGCGTCGACGGCCACTCGTGGTCGAACTCTGCTTACGCGACCGACTTTAACGAGAAGCTGTGGCCGGTGACCTATGGCGGGCACAGCAAGGCTTTGGCGTCGAACGCTTATGTTCCGGCTGGCGGCCATCTGTGGGACCTGGCGAAGAAGAAGGGGCTGACCTACCGCAGCTATGGCGAGTACGCGACGCGTTCGAGCGACGGCACGACGATGGACGCCTCCCCTGGAGCCGGGAATTTGTTCGGGCACGTAGCGCCGAAATTCAAGCTGCCCGGCATGCGAGACACCGACAACGTCCGGGAGTTCATCCGCGAGTTCGATGAGTACGAGCGGAACTTCGATCACCCGGACGCCAACAAGCGGCTTCCCAACCTGATCGTGATGAGCCTTCCGGAGAATCACACCCGCGGAACTCAGCCCGGAGCCAACACTCCGCGTGCGATGGTGGCGAACAACGACTGGGCGGTGGGGATGCTCGCCGAGCGGGTGACTCGCAGCAAGTACTGGCCGGAGACCGCAATCTTCATCATTGAGGACGACGCGCAGGATGGACCTGACCACGTCGACGCGCGGCGGACCACGGGCCAGGTGATCAGTCCTTACACGCGCCGCAAGACGGTGGATTCAACCCTGTACACGACAAGCTCGATGCTCCGTACGATCGAGCTTCTGCTGGGCCTGCCGCCGATGAGCCAGTACGACGCAGCCGCAAATCCCATGTACAAGCCGCTCGGCACGGAGCCGGACCTGACGCCGTTCTCGACACTCAAACCCGAGATCGATGTGAACGAGGTCAACACAGTGCGCGCGTGGGGGGCCAAGAAGTCGCTTGAAATGGACTTCAGCGACGTCGACCGCACGGACATGTTCGCGTTGAACGAAATTGTGTGGAAGAGCGTGAAAGGAGCGCGGTCGAAGATGCCGCTGCCGGTGCACCGCTTCAATTTCGGCCGGTAGGGGGACTGCTACACTCGAAGGCTGATGCAAAAAACGGGATTGTTCGGGGAACTCTCCGCCGAGTTCCTCGGGACATTCGTGCTCCTGGCGTTCGGATGCGGTGTGAACGTGATGGTGTCAGTGATGGGGCACGGCGGGTGGCCCAATATCAACCTGGGGTGGGGACTCGGGGTGGTGTTCGGGATCCTGGTGGCGGGCTCGATTTCGGGCGCTCACCTCAATCCAGCGGTGACCTTGACGATGGCGGTATTCCGGGGGCTTCCGTGGAGCAAGGTGCTGCCGTACTCGGCGGCGCAGATGCTTGGGGCGTTCGCCGGAGCGGCGGTGGTTTTTCAGAACTACCGGCCAGCGATTCTCAAGTCCGATCCTGGATTGGAGGGGACCGCGGGGGTATTCACTACGTTTCCGGCATTCCCCGAAGTATGGACAGCCGGAATGTTCGACCAGGTTCTGGGCACTGCCCTGCTGCTCTTGCTGGTGCTCGCGATCACGGACGAGCGCAACCAGCCAAGCGGGATTCTCACGCCGCTATTGATCGGCGCGGTGGTGGTGGGGATCGGCGCCTGTTTCGGCGGGATGCATGGGTATGCGATCAATCCGGCGCGGGATCTGGGTCCGAGGCTGATGGCGGCCGCCGCCGGGTACCGGAACAATGGACTGACAGACGGGTCCGGAGTGTGGATCGTGCCAGTAGTTGGTCCGCTGATCGGGGGCCTGCTGGGAGCTGCGGCCTACGATTTTCTGATCCGCAGGCATCTTCCGCGCCGATAGCCGGAACGTACAATAGAGTTCTCATGTCACAATCCGTGATCCTGATTGCCAGCGGCGATCTGCGCCTTTCGGCAAATCAAAAGTGCTGGCCCGCGCAGGAGCGGGCGGAAGCGGCGGTGACCGCCGCGATTGAGGGGCTGGGCCGGACGGTGGTCCGGGGCCATGCGTATGATCCGGTGAAAAAGCATGGATTTATCGACAGCCAGAAGCGCGGCATGGAGGTGTTCCGCACGATTCCGCGCGATGCACCGCTGGTGGTGGTGGAGGCGGTCTGGCAGTACAGCCACCACGTCCTGCACGGACTGCTGACGCACCGGGGTCCGGTCCTGACGGTGGCCAACTGGAGCGGAGAATGGCCGGGACTGGTGGGGATGCTGAACCTGAACGGATCACTGACGAAGGCCGGTGTCCGCTACGACACGCTGTGGAGCGTGGATTTCACGGATCGCTTTTTCCTGGACCGTCTCCGCCTGTGGTTGAACGGCGAGGAGGTGGTGCAGGATCTGTCCCATGTCCGGCCGCTGGGAGAATTCAGGCTGCCCGCCGATGCGGCCGGGGTTGGCGTGGAGGTGGCGCGCGAGGTCCTGGAGAACAAGTGCATCATTGGTGTCTTCGATGAAGGCTGCATGGGGATGTACAACGCGATCATCCCGGATGAGCTTTTGCACCAGACCGGAGTGTTCAAGGAACGGCTGAGCCAGTCGGCTCTGGCGGCGGCGATGCGCGGAGTGGCAGACCATGAGGCGTCCAGCGCGCGCGAGTGGCTGGAGCAGCGCGGCATGCGGTTCCTGACGGGATCCGACCCGGCGACGGAGCTGACGGATGCACAGATTCATGAGCAGTTGAAGATGTACATCGCGGCGGTCCGGATCGCGGACGAGTTTGGCTGCGACGCGATTGGAATCCAGTACCAGCAGGGGTTGAAGGACACCTGTCCGGCGTCGGATTTGGCGGAGGGTCTGCTGAACAATGTGGAGCGTCCGCCGGTGTACGGTGTGGATGGCCGCGAATTGTACGCGGGTGAGGCGCTGCCGCACTTCAACGAAGTGGATGAGTGCGCCGGGCTCGACGGGCTGGTCACATACCGGGTATGGCGGCGGCTGGGATACGATCCTGAGAATACGCTGCACGATGTCCGGTACGGCGAGGAGTACGGAGGCCAGTTCGTATGGGTGTTCGAGATCAGCGGAGCGGCGCCGCCCCGGCATTTCATTGGCGGGTACGCGGGCACGGTGAGTGAGCGGCAGCCTCCGATGTACTTTGGATTGGGCGGCGGGACAGTGAAGGGCGTAAGCAAGCCCGGCGAGATCGTGTGGAGCCGGGTGTTCGTCGCCAACGGCCGGCTTTGTGCAGACATCGGACGCGCCACGGCCGTTGAGCTGCCCCAGGAGGAGACCGAGCGGCGCTGGCGGATCACCACGCCCCAGTGGCCGGTCATGCATGCGGTGACGCACGGGGTCTCGCGCGACCAGATGATGGCGCGGCATAAGGCGAATCACATCCAGGTGGCGTATGCGCCAGACGCGGCGGGAGCGGACCGGGCGCTGGCGGCCAAGGCGGCGGCGTTCCGGGAAATGGGAATCGAAGTCAGCGTCTGTGGTGGAAATACCGCGTTCGCGATGTAGGCCGGTGCCTTCCCCGCCGGATCCGCCAGGCGATTGAAGGCGGCAGGCAACAAGAGCGAAGCTCGCGCTGACGCCATCGCCCGGCAAAGCAGGCTCTGGGGGCAAAACGAAACTGTCATCATCAGCGTTGGCGGACCGATAAGAGAGAACAGGCCACCCGTGACTCAGACGCTCTCATCCGCACCGAACGCCGCAGGCCGTCAAGGCGGAAGCCGTGTGCTGACCTCGCTGCCGCCATTCCCGGCAGTCGCCCAGCGTTTGCTGGCGCTGGTGTCGCGGGACGATTGTCCGATCCCCGAGGTGAACCAACTGGTCCGGTCCGACGCGGTGTTCTCGGCAGAGATTCTGCAGCTCGCCAACTCCGCGATTCTGGCGTCGCGTTACCAGGTTACGAGCGTGCTGCACGCGATCTCGGTACTTGGACTGGCGCGGATCCGCTCCCTGGTGATTACGCTGGCGATGCGGGACATGCTGCGGGCGGCGCGGCAGAATCAGTTCTTGCAGGAGGCATGGCGGCATAATTTCGCGACGGGGCTGGCTTGCGAGGCGCTGGCGCAGCCCTGCCGGTACGACCGGGCGATCGCCTATACGGCGGGGCTGCTGCATGAGCTGGGGCGGCTGGCGCTGGTGAGCAGCTTTGGAGCGCGGTACCTGTCAATGCTGGACATCGCCGCCCGGAAGGGGATCGATGCCGAAGCCATGGAGCGCGAGATTCTGGGCCTGGATCATCTCGACGCGGGACGGATGCTGTGCGATCTGTGGAACCTGCCGGAGTGCCTGGCCGCGGCGGTGTGCCACCGGCGTCCTCCGGTGGGTGAGCCTTTCGGCACGGCACATCTGGTGGCGGCGGGATGCGTGCTGGCCGAGCACGCGGGGTTCGCGCTCACTCCAAGGTCCGCGGGGTGGGACCCGGAGGCGGTTGTGGCGCTCCTTCCGGCGGCGGACAGCGCCGCCGTACGGGCATGCGTAGCGGAGCTTGAAGAGACGATCCCGATGGCGGTGGCCAGGTTCGAGCGGGAGTTCCTGGCGGGGAGATTTTCCGGCTAACGGCGCTTGCTGATCCGGCTCCGCAGGATCAGAAGGCGTTGGGGCACCATACCAACATACCCGCGGGGCAGTCAGGGCTTTGCCTCTACCAATAGCGCCAGTCGCCTGAGATCCGACGATGAAAAACAGCACGGCGTTGGCAGCGGCGTGCGCCGTGCAGGAGGCCGAAGGCGAGGGAGGATGCGGCGAGTCCGAACCGCGGAAGGAGGGCTCCGCGGAATGCCAATTCCTCAGCGATCGGGACCACTACCAGAGCGCCAGCCATGCGGAATGCATTCCTCCTGGCGGACTGGTCCGGCGCCGGAACCGACCAGTGTCCAACGGCCGCCCAGGACAGCACCACGTCGACAGGAATGACGGAGAATCCGAATGCTCCGATTCTTTGCCCCGACACCCAGGCTCCAGGATCGAGCAGGCGGAGGACCGGCAACAGCGCGGCGATGGTGAGGGAACCGAGGCTGCCGTTCCAGAGTGTCTGCGTGCCAGAGTCCAGGGTGCGGAGGAATTGAGGATCGTTCAACCGCCCTCAATGAGGGTCTGCGAGAATGGGGCGTGCGGATCATCAGCGTGTTGTTGGCCTGCCTTACCGCGCCGTGCGCTGACTGGCCTGAGTGGCGAGGCGCGGGACGGACCGGCGTGTGGACCGAGACCGGGATCGTTGACCGGCTGCCAGCGGAACTCACGCCGGTGTGGCGGACGCCGGTGCGGGGTGGGTTTTCCGGACCGGCGGTGTCAGAGGGCGCGGTCTATCTCACCGACTTCGACGGGAAGTTCGAACGGGCACTGTGTCTGGACGAGCGGACCGGGAGCGTCCGCTGGGAGCGGCAATGGGAGGCGAGCTACCGCGGGATCGACTATCCGGCGGGTCCGCGCGCGACCCCAACGGTCGACGGTGGACTGGTATTGGCCCAGGGCGCGGGTGGGGATCTGGTGTGCCTGAAGGCGGCCGGCGGTGAAATCGTCTGGCGCAAGGATTTCCGCAAGGAGTACGGAACGGTGATTCCGGCGTGGGGGATGTCGGGCGCGCCAATCGTGCACGGCGGACTGGTGATCGCGGTGGTGGGCGGGCGTCCGGATGCGAAGCTGGTGGCGTTCGACCGGGCCACGGGCGCCGAGCGGTGGCGCGCGTTGGCGGGGGAGGAGTCCGAGCCGGGCTACTCGCAGCCGTTCCTGACGCGGGCGGGCGGGCGCGACCAGTTGATCCTGTGGCATGCGGGCGCGGTTTCGTCAGTGGATCCGGCGACGGGCAAGGTGTACTGGGAGCATCCGTTCAAGATCCACATGAGCACGCCGATTGCAACTCCGGTGCGGGCTGGTCCGTTCCTGCTGGTGTCGGCGTTCTTTCAGGGCTCACGGCTGTTCCGGCTGAGCGAGACCGCACCGGCGGCCGAGTTGGTCTGGCGGGGCATGAGCGAGAGCGAGCGGAACACGGACACGATCCATGCGTTGATGGCGTCGCCGGTGATTGATGGAGATTACGTGTACGGAGTGTGCAACTATGGCCAGCTCCGGTGCCTGGATGCGCGCACGGGGAAGCGCGTTTGGGAGTCGCAGCAGGCCACGGTCGAAATGGGGCGCAACGTGTCGGCGTTTCTGGTGGGGCATGGGCGGCGGACCATCCTGTTCAACGACCGGGGAGAGTTGATCTTTGCCAACCTTTCGCCCAAGGGGTACCAGGAGTTGAGCCGGGCGAAGCTGATCAGGCCGACGTCAAAGGCGGGGTCACGGCGGGAACTCGGCGCGGTGGTGTGGGCACATCCGGCGTTCGCCAACCGGCACGTGATCGCGCGGAATGACGAGGAGATTATCCGTGTGTCTCTTGCCCGGTGAGGTCGGGGACGCGGTCGAGGTCCACGCCTTCCCAGCGCGCAACAACGGCTGAAGCAACGCAATTGCCGAGGACGTTGACAGAGGTCCGGGCCATGTCGAGGATCGCGTCCACACCGAGGATCACGGTGACGCCTTCCTGCGGGAGGTTGAAGGCGGAGAGGGTCGCGAGGAGGATCACCAGGGAGGCACGCGGGACTCCGGCGACACCTTTGCTCGTCAGCAGCAGAGTCGCCATCATGAGGAGCTGCTGGCTGGCGGTCATGTGTGCGCCTGCCATTTGCGCGACGAACATCGCCGCGGCGGAGAGGTAGAGGGTGGTGCCGTCGAGGTTGAAGCTGTAACCCAGGGGCAGCACAAGTCCGACGATGTGCTTGGGCACGCCGAACCTTTCCATGTTCTGCAGGGCCATGGGCAGTGCGGACTCGCTCGATGCGGTGGAGAAAGCGAGCAGCACTGGATCCTTGACGGCCTGGATGAAGCGCCGCAGCGGGATCCTGGCAATGACCGATACGGCGCCGAGGATGGCGATCACGAAGAAGATGAGGGCGCCGAACACGGTGAGGATCAGCTTGCCGAGATTGGTGAGCACGCCCAGTCCTTCTCTTCCGATCACCACGGCGATGGCGGCTCCGACGGCGAAAGGAGCGAGGTACATCACGTATTTCGTGTACTGGAACATGACCTCGGCGAGCGATTCGCAAAACTCGACGACTGGCTTCGCCTTGGGGCCAACGATGGTGCATGCGGCGCCGAAGATCAGGCAGAAGATCACCACCTGGAGGACTTCGCCTTCGGCCATCGCGCCGATTACCGATTGGGGGACGGCGTGTTCGAGGAAGCTTGCGAAGGTCGGCTGGGCGGCGGCTTTGATCCCGGCGGGTCCGCCGGAGTGATGGATGGTCATGCCCGCGCCCGGCTGGACGATGTTGACGGCCACGAGTCCGATGACAAGAGCGACGGAGGTCGCGGCGAGGAAGTAGGTCATCGCCTTGCCTCCGACGCGGCCCATGGTCTTCGCGCTGCCGGATCCGGCGATTCCGGCCACGAGCGTGCCGAACAGCAGCGGCGCGATGATCGATTTGATCAGGCGCAGAAAGATCTTACTGATGATCTCCAGGCTCCGGGCGAACTCGGGGGCGCTCACCCCGAGGATCACTCCCACTACCATCCCCACGAATACCCAGTGCGTGATTGTCAGCCGTTTCATCGTTCTCCCCAGTGCAATTTTTGCCGCAGCACGTCGAAATAGAGCAGGCGCGGCGGACGGATCAGTTTCAGCCTGTGGGCGGCGCGCTTGAACAAGACGCGGTCGCCGTGGCGCAGGTGGGCTCCCATCTTTCCATCGGAGTTCAGATAGGCGCCGTCGTCTGGAATCCGGCACTCGACGCGGATGGTTTCGTCATCGGGGATGATCACCGGACGGTTGGTGAGCGTGTGCGGGCAGATCGGCGTCAAACAGAATGCGGCGACAGTCGGGAACACGATCGGTCCGCCGGCGCTCAGAGAATACGCGGTGGATCCAGTGGGCGTGGATACGATCAGGCCGTCCGCCTTGTAGGTGCAGACGAGGTGCGCCCCGACGTGCGTTTCAAGTTCGATCATGGGCGCGTCAGGCTGCTTGCTGATGACGACGTCGTTCAGCGCGAGGTAGCTCGCGATGCTCCGTCCGCCGCGATCGAGGGTGCACCTGAGCAGACTGCGCTTGGCGATCCGGTGTTCGAAACGGAGGGCACGCTCAAGCTCTGGAAAGAGCTCGTCAGCGGTGAGCGCGGTGAGGAAGCCGAGGCTGCCGAGGTTGACGCCGAGCAGCGGGATCTCGCGCTCGCCGATCGCAGTGGCCGCGGAGAGCAGGGTGCCATCGCCGCCGAGCACGATCACGAACTGGCAGTCATCGGGGACATCCTGGCGCGCGAGTCCGTCGTTGCGGTTGGCGTAGGCCGCGGTGACATGGTCGTACCGGACGCGAATGGCGCGCTGTTCAAGCCAATCGAGCAGTTGCGGGACGATCTGGTTTCCGCGTTCAGTGTCCGGGCGGGAGATGATGCCCACCGTCTGAATGGCTTGCATACAGGAGGAATTCCCGGTTGCCCTCGGCCCCGGGAATGGGACTTTCGATCATAGCAGTCCGGCAGCCCCGGCTTTCAACCGCCGCGCGAACTTTTTCGCACGCAGCGGATTGGTGGGCAGGGTCGCGAACGATTCCGCCTTTGCCGACGGCGTGGCGTCCAGCTTCGAACTGGGGTTTGACGAGGATTACCATTTCGCCGTCCGGTTTGAGGAGCGGGAACAGGGCTGGGAGGATCAGGGTGACGGAGATAAAGCTCACGTCGCAGACGATGAGGTCGAGGGGCTCGGGGATGCTGGCGGGGGCGAGGTAGCGGGCGTTGGTGTTTTCGAGGAGGACGACGCGGAGGTCGGTGCGGAGCTTCCAATCGATCTGGCCGGCGCCGGTGTCGATGGCGTAGACGCGGGCGGCTCCGTGCTGGAGGAGACAGTCGGTGAATCCGCCCGTGGAGGCGCCGATGTCGGCGCAGACGCGGTCCTGGACGGGGATGTGGAAGTGGGCGATGGCGGCGGCGAGCTTGATGCCTCCACGGCTGACGTATGGGGGGCGGGCGAGGAGTTCGATCCGGGTGGTGTCCGGGTAGGAGTGGCCGGGCTTGGTGGCTTTCTGGCCGTCGGCAAGGACGGAGCCGGCGAGGATGAGGGCGCGGGCTTTCTCGCGGGAATCAGCGAGTCCGCGGAGGGTGACGAGTTGGTCGAGGCGATGTTTCAGGGTATCGCCTATTAGTGATGGTCAACCCTCGGCTCGATGACACGCACCCGCAGCTCGCGGATCACCTTGATCAGGCGTTCGACGACCGCTTCGACGAAGCGTCTTCCCTTCTCCGCGGTCGCCTTGGTCGGATCGCCGGTGGTGCCCGTGCGGGAGTAGCGGCTGAAGAACTCCTGGAAGAAGACGGGAGACGGCGCCTGCAGATCCCAATAGAAGAACTCGGACTTCTGGACCGGCAGGTCCTTCTCCGCCTTGTCCATCTGGACGAGATCGGGCACCAGGTGCAGGAGCACTGATGTTTCGAGTTCGCAGCCGTGGGCCATGCCGCCAGGGAACTCGCTCTCGCGAAGCTCGTTCAGCAGCGCCTTGGGGACGAGGTTCCACCATGGCACCATCGCGCAGATCGCAGGAGTGTGATTGGTGATGTTGCGGGCGGCAATATCGAGGAACGGGACGTTGCTGCCGTGTCCGTTGACGAGCAGGATCTTGCGGAATCCGTGATGGGCGAGGCTCTTGCCGATGTCAGTGATGTAGTTGATGAAGGTCGGCCCCTCGACGGCGATCGTTCCGGGGAAGTCCAGGTGATGCTCGTTGAATGCGTAGTAGACGCTCGGCATGAGCACGGCCTCGGTGGGAATCTGCCGGACAGCGGCGCGCGACATCTCGGTGGCGGTCAGGATGTCGGTCACCAGCGGCAGGTGTGGACCGTGCTGTTCCACCGTTCCGACGGGCAGCACGCAGACCCGATTCTGTTCCACCGCTTCCTTGATCTCGGGCCAGGTGAATTCCTCATACCGGTACTTCGCAGACATTGTGATATCTTAGCCGACATGCAGACCCGACGCACATTTCTCGCCGCGGGAATCGCGGCACCCGCTGTCCTGCGCGGAGCCAAGAGCTATTCGTGGGCGGAGATCGAAAAGATGATCGCGCGCGGCGACGTCAAGGGCAAGCTCGCGAAGTCCGACCTGCCGACGCCCGCGCTGCTGCTCGACATGGACGCCTTCGAACACAACGTCACGCGGATGGCCACGCATGCGCGCGACCGCAAACGGAGCCTGCGTCCACATGGGAAGACGCACAAGTGTCCCGAGATCGCCAGGCGCCTGGTGCAGGCGGGCGCGGTGGGAGCGTGCGGGGCCAAGCTGAGCGAAGCCGAAGTGTTTGGGCAACACGGGATCCGCGGGCTGCTGGTCACCACCTCTGTAGTTGGCAAGTACAAGCTCGAACGCGCGATCCGGCTGGCCAAGCTCGCGCCGGACACGATGTTTGTCACCGACAACACGCAGAACGCAGCGGACCTCAATGACGCCGCGAGGGCGGCTGGTTTGAAGCTCAACGTCGCGATCGATCTCCTGGTCGGCAACCGGACCGGGATCAAGACGGGCGAGCCGGCGGCGGCGCTGGCTGAGTCCATTGCGAAGCTTTCGCACATCCGGTTCGCGGGACTCCAGGCCTATTGCGGACAGGCTTCGCACGTGAAGGGATGGGAAGCGCGGCGGAAGTCGTCCGAGGAGTGGATGGGGAAAGCGGTCGAGACGCGGAGGATGATTGAGCGGCGCGGGATCGAGGTCCGGCTGCTGACGGGCGGATCCACGGGCACCTACAACATCGACTCCGAGATCGATGGCGTTGATGAGCTCCAGCCGGGCAGCTTCATGTTCATGGACGTCGACTACAACATCATTGGCGGCAAGGATGGAGGGGAGCACTACGGCGACTTCCAGAATTCGCTCACGGTGTACACGACCGTTGTGAGCAAGCCCGACGATTCCTATGTTGTGGTGGATGGAGGGCTGAAGGCGTTCTCGACGGATAAACCGTTCCCGCCGCGGTTGAAGGAGGATCCGGCGATCAGATACAACTTCGGCGGCGACGAGCATGGCAAGCTGACGCTGGCGGGCAAGGCTCTGAGTGTCGGGGACAAGGCGGAGTTTATCGCTCCACATTGCGATCCGACGGTGAATCTCTACGACCGGATCTACTGCACGCGCGGGGCGGGAGTGGAGGCAGTGTGGCGGATCGCTGCCCGTGGAATGAGCCAGTGAGTGTGATCCGTGTGATCATGAACCGTCACATCCGAATCGCCCTGGCACTTGCGTGCGATATTGCGTCGGCGCAGACCAGTTTCGGCACGATCCAAGGAGTCGTTTGGGACTCGACGGGTGCCGCGATCCCGAATGCATCGGTGAGAATCGAGAATACGGACACCGGTGTGGCCAGACCGGTCAGTTCCGCCGCGTCGGGGCTTTACTCCGCGCCTTCGCTCGCGGCCGGGGTCTACTCGATCTCCGCTGAGGCGCCAGGTTTCAAGCGCCAGGTCCGCTCGGGAGTCCGGCTGCGGGTGAACGAGACGATTCAGGTCAACCTGCAGTTGCAGGTGGGCGACGTCCGGGAGACCGTGGAGGTGATCGCGGAGGCGCCGCTGTTGAACACGTCCAATTCGACCGCGGGCAGCGTGGTCACCAACGAGAAGATCGTGAACATGCCCTTAAACGGACGCCAGTTCACGCAGCTCATTCTCCTTGTGCCGGGCGTGAGCGGACGGCAGCCGCCAAACAGCGGCCTCGACAACAATCTCTCCGGCCAGACTCCGTCGGTCAATGGCGCAAGGCCGCAGAACAACAACTTCACGTTGGACGGCGTGGAGAACAACGAGTCGTTCTTTAACAGCTTCGCCATTTCGCCGTCGGTGGACGCGATCCAGGAGTTCAAGGTACAGTCCCACATCAGCTCAGCCGAGTTTGGCAAGGCCGCTGGAGCGAACGTGAACGTTCAGTTCCGCTCGGGTACGAACCAGTTCCATGGCGTCCTTTATGAATATCTGCGGAACGCCAAGCTTGATGCGCGGAACGCCTTCGTGCCCCGCCGCGGCCAGTTCCAGCAGAACCAGTTCGGCGGGACACTCGGCGGCCCTGTGAGGATCCCCCGCCTTTACGATGGACGGAACCGGACGTTCTTCTTCTTCGCCGCGGAAGCATTCCGGCAGGTCCGCGGGCTCACGCCGCCCACCTCCTTTGTACCCACTCGGGAGCAGGTCGCCGGCGACCTTTCCGGCGGAAACGCGATCTACGATCCGGCAAGCCAGCGTCTCGAGGCGGGGCGCGCAATCCGGGATCTTTTTCCGAACAACCGGATCCCTACCGCACGCATCAACCGCGCGGCTACGATCATCGCCCAGCAGTTCTTCCCTGAGCCGAATCTGACGGGCGTTCCGGGACGCAATCTCATCAACGCGAAGAACCGCGTCCAGAACGATGGCCAATGGAATATCAAGGCGGACCACAAGGCCAGTTCGCGCAACAACCTTTTTTTCCGGTACTCGGCCAACAATCGCGACCGGATCTCACCCACATCGCTGCCCCAAATCGACACCACGCTGTTCAACTACAACAAGAACGCGGTGCTGAGCGACACGCACGTGTTCGGCCCTTCCGTGGTGCTCGACGTCAAGTTGGCCCTCAACCGTACCTATCTCGGCAACTACAGCACGCCGCTCGATCCCAACGCCCTGTTCCAGCAAACCGGGTTGCAGGGGTTCGTGGTGCAGAGCTCCACGTTCCCGATGTTCCCGATCTTCAGCATCGCGGGGTTCGCGGGCGTCTCACAGGACGCGACGCTGTTCGGGCCTTTCAACAACTTCCAATATCTGGGCACGGTGACCAAGCTCCGCGGCCGCCATACGTTCAAGTCCGGCTACGACATCCGCCGGTCCCAGTTGTTCACGGGGAGCTACCGGGCGGGGAACATCGGGTTCGACGCGATCCCATCTTCCGATCCGCAGAATCGTGCCCGCACTGGCCAGCCGCTGGCGAGTTTCCTGTTGGGGCTGCCTTCCACGGCATCGCGCGCGGTCGGCGACACCAACGTCAGGATGCGTGGCTCAAACTTCCACTTCTTCCTCCAGGACGACATGCGGCTCACTCGCAGGCTGGCAATGAACATCGGCCTCCGGTACGAATACAATCAGTTGCCGTACGACAAGCAAGGGCGTATGTCGGCGTTCGACCTGCGCAACGGGAACATCCTGTTCGCATCCAGGAATCCAATAACGGGCGAACCGGCAAACGTCCGCCGCAACATCACCGACCCTGACTGGAACAACTTCGCGCCGAGGATTGGATTCGCCTATGCGTTGAACGACAAGACAGCGCTCAGAACCGGTTACAGCGTCTTCTACAATTCGAACTTCATGCAGGAGCAACAGGGTGGCCGAGGGCAGTGGCCGTTCGCTCTCAACCAGAACGACACCAATCTCAACGTCGACGCGCCCGACCGTCCGCTGCAGAGTCTGTTTCCGGCCGGACCGCAATCCGTCATCAGCTTCGGTGGCACGCGCGCCATCGCCGGGCGGACCGCCTATTCGCAACAGTGGAACTTCAGCACCCAGCGCCAGATCGGCGCAAGCCTTGCCATCGAAGGCGCCTACGTTGGCGGCAAGGGCAACAAGCTGTACACGAACTGGCGCGGCAATGGCGCCACGCCTGGCGCCGGACCCGTGAACCCGCGCCGCCCGTTCCCACTGTTCGGCACGATTTCGGAACAGAATCCGCGCGGGAACTCGGTCTACCATTCCATGCAGTGGAAAGTGGAGCGGAGATTCGCGAAGGGATTTTCGCTGTTGAGCTCGTACACGTGGGGCAAGACGATTGACGACTCGTCAACTCTCATCACGTTGAGCCAGGCCAATCCCTTCGACCTGCGCAGCGAGCGCGGCCGGGCGGAATACGATGTGCGCCACAATTTCGTGACCACCTACGTGTACGAGTTGCCGTTCAAACCCTCGCGTCCCGGCCTGCGCGCCTTGGCCGGCGGGTGGCAAGTGAACGGTATCACGACCATCCGGTCCGGCTTGCCAATCCGCGTGGTGATTCCGACCGACAACGCAAACACCGGGGTAACCGGCGCGCAACGGCCGAACCTGGTGGGCACGTTGAATCTCGCCGCGAGCGAGCGGACCTGGGACCGGTGGCTCAACACCGCGGCGGCCGTGGTGCCTGCGCCTTTCACGTTCGGCAATCTCGGAAGGCATGCAATCGGCGGTCCTGGCTCTGTGAACTGGGACTTCGGCGCCTACAAGAACTTTCCAATCCGCGAGCGGTTCACGGTACAATTCCGGGCTGAGTTGTTCAATATCGGCTCTGTAGCGGAATCTGTGGGCCTGAGTGAGTGCAGAGAGAAAGGTGACGATAGGGGTGCGGTGGGTGGTAGCAGCATTCACCTGCCGCTTGCGCGGCAGGGCAGACGGGGGCGGGGAG
>VFZX01000162.1 GCA_016871015.1 Acidobacteriota bacterium
GAGTTCGAAGTCGCCCCGCCCCGGGCACCGCACGGGAGCACCGTGCGCGTCCGCTGGCGGACCATTGACGCGGCGCACACGGCCCTTGACGGCCAAGGCGTGAGCAATCAAGGCGCAGTGGATGTCCCGAACATCACCGCCCGGCGGACGTTCGTGCTCCGGGCCTCGGATGCCCACGGCCGGTTCGCCGAGGAGCGCAGATCGGTCGAGGTGGAGGCCGCGCCACCGCCGCCTCCACCACCGCCCGAACCGGTAGGCGAGCCCCTGACTGTGAGCGAGTTCGTGCTGATGACGGAGGCGGGCGTGCCGCACGAGACGGTGATGAAGCTGATCCGCTCGCGGCGGGTGAGCTTCCGTCACAGCTCCGTGGCAGCGGCCAAGCTGGAAGTTCCCGCCGAGATCCGCGGCGCGATCGTGCAGAGTTTCGCTGGCAACGAGGTGCGCGAGACCGCGCGGCCTCCCCTGACGCTGCGGCACGTCGAGTTGATTCGCGGACTCGGGGCCGGTGTCCCCGCCATCGCCGCCCTGGCCAAGGCCCGGACGTGCGCGATTTCCGAGCCTGACCTCGCCCGGCTCAATTCACCCGGAGACGCGGCGCTGGTTGGCGAGTTGGCCGGGATCTGCAGCCAACCTGTCGCGCCTCCACCCAAGCCCGCGCAACCGGCATCGGCGGTGAATCCACTGGACGAGCTGACCTACGTTCAAATCCCCAAAGGCACGTTCATCATGGGCTGCTCGGAAAACGACACCGATTGTGGGGGTGACGAGAAGCCGCCCCGGCAGCGGACGATTCCGGCCGATTTCTGGCTCAGCCAGACCGAGGTGACGGGCGCGGCGTACCGGCGGTTTGCGGGCGCGACGCGGCAGCTTGCTCCGGCTGAATCGCTTTCGTTGAAACGTCCAATCGTGAACGTCACCTGGCAGTCCGCCACGGATTACTGCGCCTGGGCCGGCGGAAGGCTGCCGACCGAAGCCGAATGGGAGTATGCGGCCCGGGCGGGCGACACTGGCGTCCGGCCCAAAGACATCGACGCGCACGCCTGGCACCTGGGCAACAGCGGCCGGCAGTTGCCAGACGCCGGCACCTCAAAGCCCAACGCGTTCGGGCTGTACGATATGCTCGGAAGCGTAATGGAGTGGACCTCGGATTCCTACAATGCGGCGGAAAAGGTGAACCGGGGCGGCGCCTTCGACAAGCCTGTCCGGTTCCTGCGCTATTCAGCCCGGGACAAGAACGCGCCCCGGAAGGAGTACTCAAATCTCGGATTCCGGTGCGTGTGGAACCGCACCCAATAGGATCAGGCCAACGCTTGAATCAGCGCGAGAGTGCGTTGCAGCCCGGCCCAATCCTCGTCGGTGGATGGATTGTAGTTGGTCACGCCCACCGCGATCACCGGGAGTTCCGCCATCAGCGACTTCACCAGCGCCGCGCCTTCCCGCACGGACATCCCGCCTGGCCGCGCAAAGTCCGTGTCGATGTGCAGGTAGATGGAGTCCGCGCGGGATGCGAGCTCGGGGATGCTCGTGGCAAAGCCCGCGGAGGCGGCGCGCTCCCGCTCGCCGGGCTCGATGTCGCTGCACGCCGGAAGGTAGACCGCGCCGCGGTCCACCGGATCCCCAAAGCCGGTCCGTGCCCGCAGTTCCTCGTGGCAGTCGCCCACCGCGGCGGCAAGGGACATGCCTTCCAGAGAGCCGCTGATCGAGGTCTCCGGTGTATGGAAGTCCGGGTGCGCGTCGAGCCACACAATGCCCAACCGCCACGGATCGAGTCCGGCGAGCGTGCCCAGGCACGAGTTGCAATTGCCCGCAATCACCACGGGGACGAGTTCCTGCGACACCGCCTGGCGCACGGCGAGCCGCACCTGCCGGTTCAGGTCGACCACCGCATCCAACCCCTCGCAGGACTTGTCCAGCAGGCTGACATGCTGCACCTGGACCGGAATCCCGCGCTGGCCGAGGATCCGGTCCGCACCCGCCGCCACGATCCGCTTCGGGCCGGCTCCCGCGCCCACCTCCGCTAGTCCCATGTGATAGGGAACCTCAATGATCAGGAATGCACGATCCGGCACAGGGTTTATCATCCTTTCGCGATTCTGTTTGGCGTGAACCACGGATACACCAGGGGCAGAAGAAACAGTGTCAGCAGGGTGCTGCTCAGCAGCCCGCCGATGACCACAGTCGCCAGCGGCCGCTGGACCTCGGCGCCCGTCGACACCGATAGCGCCATCGGCGCAAAACCGAAGCTTGCCACCAAGGCCGTCATCAGCACGGGCCGCAGCCTGTGCCCGGCGCCGTTGAGGATGGCCTCGCGGAGGTCCATTCCTTCCTCCCGCAACCGGTTGATCGCGCTCACCGCGACAATCCCGTTGAGCACCGCCACCCCGAACAGCGCGATGAATCCGATCGACGCCGAGAGGTTCAGGTTCAACCCGCGCAGCCACAGCGCGGCGACTCCACCCACCAGCGCGAACGGCACGTTCAACAGGATCAGCAGCGCCTGCCGTACCGAATGGAACGTTGCATACAGGATCGCGGCGATGATCGCCCCAGTCACGGGAATCACCAGCATCAGGCGTCGTGTGGCGCGCTCCTGGTTTTCGAACTGCCCGCCGTAGTCGATCGAATATCCGGGTGGGAGCTTCACCTGGCTGGCAACGCGGCGCCGCACTTCCTCCGCGAAGCCCCCCAGGTCGCGGCCGCGGACATTGGCCTGGACCACGATGCGGCGCTGGCCGTTCTCGCGCACAATTTCATTCGGACCGCTGGTACGCCGGATCCGCGCGACGTCGCCCAACCGGACGGTCTCACCGCCGGGCGCCGACAACACGAGCGACCGCAGCGCTTCGGCGTCCTCCCGCATCCGGTCCGGAGTCCGCATGACGACGTCCACGCGCCGCTGGCCCTCCACGACTTCGGACACCTTCGCGCCGCCCACCGTCATGTCGAGCACCGTGCGGACATCGGCAATGTTCAGCCCATAACGCGCCAAGACCGAGCGGTCGGCGTCGATGGTCAATTCGGGAACTCCGGTCACCAGCTCCATCTGCACGTCGGCGGCTCCGGGCACTGCGTTGAGAACCCGCAACGTGTCCTCTCCCAACGCCTCCAACCTCACTGGATCTTCACCGAAGATCTTGATCGCGAGATCCGCCTTCACACCCGAAACCACCTCGTCGAGCCGCATCGCCATCGGCTGCGTGAAGTTGTAGGCGACACCGGGAATCCCCGCTAGCGCCTTGTCCATTGCCTCGATCAGCTCCGCCTTGGTGTGGAAGCGCTTCCATTGATCGTACGGTTTCAATAACACATAGACGTCGCCCTGGTGGATCCCCATCGCCTCAGTGGCGAAATCCGGACGGCCGATCTTGGTGACGATGCCCGCAATCTCGGGAAAACCCGTGAGCACCTTCTCGATCCCATTGCTGATGGCCACCGATTCCGTGAGCGAGATTCCGGGGAGCTTACGGGTTTCCACGAGAATCGAACCTTCGTCGAGCCGCGGCATGAATTCAGTTCCGATGCGGCTCAGAGAAACCACCGCCACCACCAGAACCGCGAGCGCCGTGGCCACCACCAGCATCCGGACCCGGAACAGCACGCCCAGGACACTCTGGTAGTGCATCCGCAACGACTCAAACCAATGCTCGCCACGCTCTTTGAATCCCCGGGCGAGCGCGGCCTGCGCCGCTGCTGGCACCACGAACAGAGCCAGGAAGAGGGACCCCAGCAGCGCTGAACACACGGTTACGGCCATCGGCCGGAACATGCGGCCTTCGAGCCCCTCGAGCAGGAAAATCGGAAAGTAGACGGCGATGATGATCGCCACGCCGAACAGGATCGGCCGGGCCACTTCATGCGCAGCGGACCGGATCCGCGCGTTGGGGTCCTCGCCTCCTTCATGAAGGCGCCGCATCGTGTTCTCCATCATCACGACAGCGCCATCGACGATCATTCCGAAATCGATCGCGCCCAGGCTCATCAGGTTCGCTGATACGCCGAACCACTGCATCCCTGTGAATCCCGCGAGCATGGACACCGGAATCACCGCCACCACGATCAGGGCGGCCTTCAGGTTGCCGAGGAACAGCACCAGCACCACGACCACCAGCAGTCCACCCTCGACCAGGTTCACCGTCACGGTGCGGATCGTCGCGTCGATCACGGCCGACTGATCGTAGAAGGGACGCACCTGGACACCCTCGGGAAGCTGGAACGCCGCAATCCGCTTCTTCACCCGCTCGATCACTTCCTTGCCGTTCTCGCCCTTCAGCATGATGGCCATGCCCGACACTACCTCGCCTTTGCCGTCGCGCGTGACCGCGCCGTAGCGCGGCATTGGACCGGCGTGGACCCGCGCGACATCCCGCAGCAGGACCGGCGTCCCCTGGCGCGCCATGACAACAATGCGCTCCAAGTCCGCGGCGTTGCGGACACGGCCCAGGCCGCGCACGATGAACTGCTCCGGTCCGCGCTCAATGTAGCCGCCGCAGTTTTCGTTGTTGCCTTGAATGCGGTCGAACAAGTCCTTGAGCGGAACGCCATAGCGCAGCAATGCGGCGGGGTCCACTTCGATGTGATACTGGCGCGTCTCTCCGCCCCACGTGTTGACATCGTTGACGCCAGGCACCGTGCGCAACTGATTCTTGATGTGCCACTCGTGGAGCGTTTTGAGGTCCATCGCAGGCAGCGGCCCTTCGACCGTGTACTGGTAGATCTCGCCGAACGCGGTTGCCACCGGACCCAATTGCGGCTCGATGCCCGCGGGCAAGCGGTCCCGCACACTCTGCAGGCGCTCATTGAGCACCTGTCGCGCGAAATAGGTCTCCACGCCATCGTCGAACACGACGCTCACCATCGAGAGTCCGAGCTTTGACACGGACCGGATCTCGAGTGTCTTCGGAAGTCCCATCACCACCGTTTCAATCGGAAACGTCACCTGCGCCTCTACCTCGGCGGGACCCATCGCCGGACACTCGGTGGTGATCACCACCTGGTTGTTGGTCAGGTCGGGAAACGCGTCGATCGGAAGTCCGGCCAGGGCGCGCACACCGGCTACGATCAGGCAAACGAGTCCCAGCCACACCAGCCATCGGTTATCGAGCGCGCTGTCGATCAGCCGGTTGAGCAAGCTATTCCTCTTCAAGCGATTTCTTGAGCATCTGCGACTTGAGCGTGAACGCGCCGCGCGTCACCACCTGGTCGCCCGGGGTAAGCCCGTGCACGATTTCGACCCTTCCATCGCGCACCCGGCCCGTCTCAACGGCCACCGTCTCGTAATGCCCGTCTCCCTTGCGCACGAAGACGACCTGCTGGTCCTTCACTTCCTGAATCGCCGGCTCCGGAATCATCAACACGGGCATCGGACGGCGCAGTTCGAGTTCGGCATCGGCGTACATTTCCGGCTTGAGGGCGCCTCCTGGGTTGGCGATCTCAATCCGCGCCTGGACAGTGCGTGTCGCCGGGTCGAGTTGTTCCCCCAGCCGGCCGACGCGGCCAGCGAACACGCGGTCGCCGTGCGCTTTCACCCGTACCCGAGCGGGCATGCCGGAATGCAGCTTCGAGTAGTGCTCTTCCGCCACCGCGGCCACCATCCAGACCATCGACATGTCCGCGATCACGAACATCGCGCCACCCGGCTGGACCACGGATCCGGGCGTCACCAAGCGCTCCATCACCATGCCGTCCGCTGGTGACTTCACTGGAACCCAGTCACCGGCGTCCCCCGCCTTGCCGTGATCGGGATCGTCGGCTGGCACATCCAGAAACTCGACGAGATGAATGCGGGTCCGTTCAATCTCGTAGCCGGCCTGCCGGATCGCTTCCTCAACGCTGCGCAGCTCGGTCTCGGCGTGCTCCACCTGCTCGGCGGAAGCGGCCTTCAGTCCAAATAAAGTCTTTGCACGATCACGCGCCCGGCGCGCCTGAGCCTCTTGAGCCTTCCAGCGGGCCAGCTCACTGAGGGCTTTTTGGTAGGACGCACGGCCCTCATGGACCTCGTGGCTGTGCATCCGTGCGAGGATTTGGCCCCGTTTGACGGAATCTCCCAATTGAACTGGCGCCTCCATCACTCGCCCGTCAACGACAGCGCCAACACGCCACGTGCGGGCGTCATTCAGCACAATCCGGCCCGGGGCGCGAATCGCTTCCGGCAGCGACACTACCTGAGCCGCCTCGACCTCGACTTTTGCGTCGGTGCGCAACCCCCTCTCGGGCTTCGGGTCAGGCTTGGCGACCGCGTGGACCGCATCTGGCTGTTTTTCCCGCGTGCAACCGGCAACCAATAGAACGGCCAACAGAGCCGTACGCGTCATGGCTCCATCCCCATTGCCGCCCGCAACGCGGCTTCACTCTGCCGCAGCTCCGCCTGCCCTCTCGCGAATGCAATCTGGGTCTCCGTACGCAACCGCTGTGCATCCAGCAGACGCAACAGGTCCGACCCGCCCGCGCGGTAGGCGGCGTCGGCGATGCGATAGGTTTCCGCCGCTTGTTCCACGGCAGGTGCGAGTGCGGTGGTGATCTCGTTCCGCCTGATCCGGTAGTCGGACTCCGCCGCGGCCAGCTCCGCGCGGATCAAGGCTTCGGCTGCCGCCAGGTTCAGCTTCGCCAACCGAAGTTCCGCGCTTGCGTTCATGATGCCTCCCTGGTTTCGATTCGAAAACGGCAGGTCGACCTGCACGCCGCCGAGCATCGTATCCAATCCACCAGTCCGTTTGTATCCGAACACCACATCGACGTTCGGTCTGGCATTGGCCGCCTGCAAACGCTGATTCGCTTCGGCCTGATCGATCGCCAGCCGCGCAACCCTGAGCTCCTCGCGTTGCTTGAAGGCGTCTTCAGCAACAGCCGCGGGAACCGGTGTCTCCCGGTCCACGGGATCGGTGAAGGTGGCTTCCGGGTATTCAAGCGATCCCATCTCGCGCAAGAGCTGAATCCGGGCGCGGTCCAAGTCCAGCCGGGATTGATTCGTCGCGACCGCCAGCCGCTGCGCCTCAAGCCGGACGCGGATCAAATCAGCTTCCGCCATCGCGCCCTCCCTTACGCGCACTTCGTGGTAGCCGACGATGGCGCGCATTGTCGCGCCATCCTCGCGCAAGAGCTGCAAGACGCGAGCCGCACCCGCCGCGGTCCAGTAGGCCGCCGCAACACGCCCGCGAATCTGCTGCCGCACCAGCGCTGTCTCCGCCTCGGTGCGCCGCTGCGCGGCTTCCGCGGTCTCGACCCGCCGCCCGCGCTTGCCCGCGGTCTCGAAGGTGTTCTGCAGATACGCAAAGTTGTCTGTGTCGCGCAGGAAAACGAACGACGGATTCCCATAGGGCCTCGTGTTCTCGCTCTGCAGGATCAGCTTTGGATTAGGAACTATGCCCGCTTGCACCCGCTGCGCCGCCGCCACCTCGCTGCGCTGCGCGGATACCGCCAGCAGCGGGTGTTGCTCCATGGCGCGAGCCACTGCGTCCCGCTGCGATAACGCTATCTGCGCCAGGCATGGGACCGCGGGTGCAATCAGCCACAGCCTCGACGTCATGGGTGGTCCCGCAAAGCCTTCCGTCCAGCTTCAAGGACTTTGAGGATTGCATCCGCATCGTAGACACAGCCGCCCCAGGCTCCGCCGCTTGCATCCTGCAGCGCGGCCCAGAGGCGCGTGTCCGCGGGGAGATCAGGATCGGCGGCAAGGTCATCGCGAACTGGGCGGCCCGCCAGGATCGCGTCGCCCGATTCCACCGTTCCGTCCGGACCCACCAGGTTCACCGTCGCTTCGAGCTTCACCCGGTCAATCTCGATCCGCACCGTGTCGCCGTCCTCAATCTTGCCGAGCGGACCACCCGCCAGCGCCTCCGGCGACATGTGCCCGATGCAGGCGCCCGTCGAAACGCCGCTAAAACGCGCGTCCGTCAGCAGCGCGACGTGCTTCCCGAACGGCAGATGCTTGAGCGCGGACGTGATCTGATACGTCTCCTCCATCCCCGAGCCGAACGGACCCCGGCACATCAGCACCATGATGTCGCCCGACTGAACGGTGTGATTCTTGATGGCCGCGATCGCGTCACGCTCGCTGCGGAAGACTCGCGCCGGCCCTGTCATGCGGAAGACGCCATCCGGGTCCACCACCGACGGATCGATCGCCGTACTCTTGACGACGGAACCATCCGGTGTGAGGTTACCGGTTGGAAAGCAGACGGTCGAGGTGAGTCCGGCCGCACGGGCGCGGTCCGGACTCATGATGACGTTGTCCGGATCGATGCCGTCACGCGTTGCAAGCAGGCGCCGGAGCGCGGCACGGCGTTCGCTCTGCTCCCACCAGTCCAGCAGCGAGTCCCAGGTCTCGCCAGCCACTGTCAAGGCGCCGGATTCAAGCAATCCGGCCCGGCGGAGATGCAACATCACCTCTGGAACCGCACCCGCCAGGTACACCTGCGCCGTGATGTGATTCCGTGGACCGTTGGGCAGCACGTCGACCAGACGCGGCACGGCGCGATTCACCGCGGCCCAGTCCGCCGCCGACGGACGCCGCAGTCCCGCGGAATGCGCGATGGCCGGAATATGTAGGATCAGGTTTGTCGATCCGCCGAAGGCCGCATGCACCACCATGGCGTTGCGCAGTGCCTGGCCGGTCACCACATCGCGGTTGGACTGCCCGCGGGCAATCATTCCGAGCAGGGCGCGGGCCGAGCGACGCGCCATGTCGGTCCACACCGGGTGTCCCGATGGCGCCAGCGCGGAATGCGGCAGGCTCAAGCCGAGCGCTTCGCCGACCACCTGGGACGTGGCCGCGGTACCCAGAAACTGGCAGCCGCCACCCGGAGTCGCGCACGTGCGGCATCCCGCTTCCGCTGCGTACTCGAGCGTGATCTCGCCATGCGCGTAACGCGCGCCAAGCGTCTGGGCCTTGCCCGAATCCTCGCCGCCTTCGGCCGCCAGCGTCACTCCGCCCGGCGCCAGGATCGTGGGTTCGCCGTGCATGGCCGCAAGCGCGATCATCATGGCCGGGAGTCCCTTGTCACACGTGGCGACCCCCACCACGCCCCGCCGTGTGGGCAGCGAACGGATCAGCCGCCGCATCACCAGCGCCGCGTCATTGCGGTAGGGGAGCGAATCGAACATCCCGGTGGTGCCTTGCGAGCGTCCGTCGCATGGATCGGTGACGTAGCCGGCAAAAGGAACCGCGCGGTGTGCCGCCAGCTCGCGCGCCGCGGCCTCCACCAGCATGTGGACCTCAAAGTGTCCGGTGTGATAGCCGAGCGCAATCGGCTTTCCGCCGCTCTCCCGGAGTCCGCCATGCGTGCTCAGGATCAGGATGTCGGGACCGCCGAGCTTGGCCGGATCCCAGCCCATGCCCGCGTTCTGGCTCCATCCGAACAACTCGCCCGACGCGCCGCGGATCAGCATGTCGGGTGTGATTGGCAGGGAGCCTGAAGGGCCGGGCGCCTTGGTCTGAATGTCGTAGAGGGAGGCGTCGTTGGAGTCCAGGATCTCCTGGATTCGGGACTGGGTCATGAGTCTCCATCTTAGTTTAGGCGTTCCGGGCTACAATGAACAGAAGGCTGCGAATTTCCCGCGGCTCCCACCCACCCGTGACCGCAATCTATCCGGGCTCGTTCGATCCACTCACCAACGGCCATCTTGATCTCATCCGGCGCTCGTCGGGGATGTTCGACAAGCTGGTGGTGGCGGTTTTGAACAACGAGTCCAAGCAGCCTCTGTTTTCCGTCGCCGAGCGGCAGGACATGCTGCGCGATGCCATGAGCGGGATGCCCAACGTTGAGGTCGGCACGTTCAGCGGACTCCTGGTCCACTACGCCAAGGAGCGTGGGGCACGGGTGATCCTGCGCGGGATCCGCGCGATTTCCGACTATGAGTTCGAGCTCCAGATGACGCACATGAACCGCCGGCTGGAGCCCGGAATCGAGACCGTTTTTCTGATGGCCAACGAGGCCTATTCGTTCGTGAGCTCGCGCCTGGTGAAGGAAGTGTTCCGCCTGGGCGGCGATGTCACAGGCCTGGTTCCGCCGCAAGTGGAGCAGCGGCTGCGCCAGCGCATTCGAGGAGAAGGACTATGACAGCAACAGCACTCGCACTCGCTGACCGTCTGGACACGATCAGCGTTTCATCCACTGTAAAAGTATCCGCCGAGGCAGGCCGCCTGAAGCGGGAAGGAGTCGACGTGGTGGACTTCGGAGCGGGCGAACCCGACTTCCCCACCCCGGACAACATCAAGAAGGCTGCCATCAAGGCGCTGGACGACAACTTCACCAAGTACACGCCCGTCGAGGGCACGGTGGATCTGAAAAAGGCGATCGTTGAGCGCCACGCGACCGACTTCGGCACCAGCTACGCGCCCAACGAGTGCGCGGCCACGGTGGGCGGCAAGCACATCATCTTCAACCTCATGCAGGTGCTGGTGAACCCGGGCGACGAAGTCATTATCCCGGTGCCGTACTGGGTCACCTACAAGGATGTCGTCAACTACGCCGGCGGCAAGTGCGTGTTCCTGCAGGCGGACGAAGCGAGCGGATTCAACTTCACTGCCGCCGACGTCGCGCGGCTCATTACGCCCCGCACCAAGGCCGTGCTGATCAACTCGCCGTCGAATCCGAGCGGCGGAGTGCTGCCCGATTCCGAGTTCATCAAGATCTTCGAGCTCACCTCGAGCCGCGGGATCTGGCTGATCACCGACGAGTGCTACTGCCGCTTCCTGTACGCCGCCAAGCCGTTTTCGATCGCATCGATGCCCGGCGCCAAGGACACTGTGATCGTGGCCGGGTCGCTCTCGAAGACCTATTCGATGACGGGCTGGCGCATCGGTTTCGGCCTGGCGCCGAAGTACGTGATCGACGGCATCATCAAGCTCCAGAGCCACATGACCTCGAATCCCACGTCGATTGCGCAGCGGGCCGCGATCGAAGCGTTGCGCGGGCCGCAGGAATCGGTCCAGCAGATGCTCGCTGAGTATGCGAGCCGGCGGGCATTTGTGATCCCCCGGCTGCGGCGGATTCCAGGCGTCACCGTGCAGGAACCAATGGGCGCGTTCTACGCCTATCCCAACATCGGCGGGGCGATGCGCAGCATGGGGATCAAGACGGCGCTCGAGTTCACCGAACAGCTCCTCAAGAAGGCGCACGTTGCCGCGGTGCCGGGCGAGGCGTTTGGAACCGATTCCCATATCCGGATCTCCTACGCCGCCTCGATGCACGAGATTTCGCGGGGCCTCGACCGGATCGACAACTTCATTCAAGGCAAGTAGGCGCCCTTCCGGATGGCAGCCTTCAGGATTGAGCCCCGGTTCGTCGAACGGGTCTGGGGCTCAACCGATTTGTCACCGCTGTATGGCGCGGTTGGCGTGCGAATTGGCGAAGTGTGGTTCGACGCGGGGCCGCTGCTGATCAAGTTCCTGTTCACGACAGCGCCGCTGTCGGTGCAGGTTCACCCGGATGACACCTACGCACACGAACACGAGCACTCGCGCGGGAAGACGGAGATGTGGCATATCCTTCGCGCCGATCCGGGCTCGTGGGTCTGGCTCGGATTCAAGGATCCGGTCACGCGCGGCGAGGCAGAAGCCGCGGTCCGCGATGGCTCGATCACCGGGCTGCTCGGCGAGTTTCATCCCCAGGCGGGAGACACCTATTTCACGCCCGCCGGCGTCGTGCATGCTCTCGGTCCAGGCCTGGTGCTGTGCGAGATCCAGCAGAACTCCGACGTCACATACCGGCTCTATGACTACGGCCGCGACCGTCCGCTGCACGTTGACCGTGGACTCGCGGTGTCGAAGTTCGAACCCTTCCCCGGCGCGGCTGCGCCTGTTCCTCTGGGTCCGGGTGGAGAACGGCTGGCGGCTTGCCCGTACTTCGTAACGGACCGGTGGACCGTTTCCGGAAGCCGGCGTTTCCAGGGCCCGGCGGTATGGATCGCGACCGGTGGCAGTGGGATCATGGAAGGACAGCCGTTCCGCCCCGGTGAAGTGTTCGAGTGTCCGGATGGCGCGGTGATCGAGTCCGCGGGCGGGGCCACGCTGCTTCGCACGCATGTTCCGTAGTCCTGCACGCACGGTCTGGATTGCCGCCCTGGCGGCCGTGCTGGTCTTGGCGGCATGCAGCCGCCGCAAGCGGCTGCCCGTGATCGGCGAGGCCTATTGCGCGCCGATCTCGCTGAACCTGCGCCAGGATCTCGCGCCCCGCGCAGCCATCGTTGCGACCGTAAAGCATGGCGAACGGCTGCAGATCCTCACGCGCCGCCGCCGGTTCGTGAAGGTGCGCACCGCGGCGGACATCGAGGGGTGGGTGGACAGCCGCCAGCTTCTGTCGCCGCAGGGGATGCGCCGGCTGAAACGCAATCACGCCTGGGCCGCGCGCCAGCCGTCGCAGGGTAAGGCGACTCCGATGGACGTGCTCAACGTCCATATTGATCCGAACCGCTACGCTCCGTCGTTCGCGCGGATTTCCCCCGACAGCGACGCTGAAGTGATCGGACGCGTGGTGACCACGCGCGGCCCCTACACGCCGGACTCCGCGCAGCCGCCCATTCCACCTCCGGATTCTCCGAACTCGATCCGTGATGACTGGACTCACGCCCGCCTGGAGGATGGCCGCGCGGGGTGGGTCCTGTCGCGCATGCTGATCATGAACCTGCCGGAGTCGGTGGCGATGTTCTCGCAGGGCCACCGTATCACTTCGTTCCATCAATTGGGACTCGTCAAGGACCGTGCCCGCCGCCAGGTGAACAACTACCTTTGGACCTCAAGCTCCGTGCCTCCGCTCGCATTCAACTTCGACCGGTTTCGCGTGACGGTTTGGAACGGCCGCACGCGCCGGTTCGAGACCGGCCACATCGAGAGCAATATCCGGGGGTTTTACCCGATCACCGTCCACACACGGCCGGAAGAGCCGGTGCAGCGGTTCACGTTGATTTATGCTTCTGGCAAGAGTCCGGTGCTCGAACACCAGTTCGAGATGGTGGACCGGAAGGTGAAGAAGACCGGCAGCGCGCCGTGGAATCCACCCCCGAAGGACGCGGATGACGCGGATCCGTTGTTGGAGGTTGAGGAGGAGACGGCCAACACTTCCGCGTGGGACAAGGTGCGAGGATGGGTCAAGAGTGTCACCGGCCACTGAGTCCAGACTCCAACCCACTGCCGAGTCACGATACGAGTCCGTCGACGCCCTGCGCGGGCTGATCATGATCCTCATGGCGATCGACCACTCGAGCGCCACGATCGCCCGCCAGCATTCCAGCGAATTCTGGGCCGGCGCAATGAGCGCCTACGTGAGCGCCCTGCCCTTCCTCACCCGCTTGATCACCCACCTGTGCGCGCCAGGATTCTTCTTTCTCATGGGCGCCGGCATCTACTGGTTCTCCGCCTCACGCATCCAAGCCGGCTGGACGGAGTCCCTGGCCGCGCGGCGGGTCGCGCTGCGCGGGTTGTTGATTTTCGGACTCGCGCAGATCTCGGAAGCCCCCGTTCTGTTCCTCTCGAACCTGCTCAAGCCGGCGGCGGTCCGGCTCAGCCGCGTCACCGCCCCTCCGCCAAACGACGGATCGGACCTGTATTGGGGACTCATCACGTTCTCCGGCCTCGGCCTGGTGATGATTGCCTGCGCGCTCCTTCTGCGCGCCCGGCCCTGGATATGGCTCGCCACCGCGGCCGCATGCGTCATCGCCACCAACTCACTGCTTCCCGCCAGCGGCAAGCCCGGACCCCTATGGCAGACCATCCTGCTCGCGCCCGGCCTGTCACAGCACGTGATCGTCGTTTATCCGGTCATCCCCTGGCTCGCCGGAGCAGCCGCCGGAATGTACTTCGCCTGGTGGTGGCGCAAGGATCCAGCAACCGCCGCCCGCAGCGTGTGGATACTGGGCACGGCACTCGTGGCCACCAGCCTGATCCTGCGTGCGGCAGGCGGCTGGGGCAACATCCGCCTGCCACGGGACTCCGGCTGGATCGAGTTCCTGAACAACGTCAAGTACCCGCCGTCATTGGTGTTCTGGACGTTGTTCCTCGGAGTCAATCTCCTGCTCCTGGCCGCGCTGCCTCATCTTCCCAAGGCGTGGAACTCCGTGCTGGCCGTATTCGGGCGCGCGCCGCTCTTCTTCTACCTGGCTCACTTCTACGTTCTCATCGCCTTCGCGTTCGTGTTCTTCCGCGAGGCCGGTTCCCTGGCGGCGCTCTACGGAATGTGGATCGTCACCGTCGTGCTCCTCTATCCGGCCTGCCGCTGGTTCGCCGCCTTCAAGGCCCGGACTCCCGCCGGTTCCCTCTGGCGGATGTTGTAGCGGCTACCCCAAGTACTTCGACACCAGCAGCGCCAGCTTCTCTTTCGCCTCCGCCGGAACCGCGCCCGGCTGCGTGATCAAGGCGTGCGCCAGCGCCGACTTCGCTTTCGCGTGGCACTCCGCCGGAATCAGCTTCACGGCCGCCGACACCACCTTGGCCGCGTTATCGGCGTTCTTCATCAGGTTGGCGATGATATCGTTCACCGTCACCGCGTCATGATCCGGGTGCCAGCAGTCATAATCGGTGACCATCGCGACCGTGGCATAGCAGATCTCAGCCTCGCGCGCGAGCTTGGCCTCCTGCAGGTTCGTCATGCCGATCACGTCCATACCCCAGCTCCGGTAGACATTCGACTCCGCCCGCGTCGAAAACGCCGGACCCTCCATGCAAAGGTAGGTTCCGCCTTTCTTCGTCCTGACGCCCACCGCGGTCGAAGCCCGGTACAGCACGTCCGCCAACTCATCACACACCGGATCGGAAAAGCTGATGTGCGCCACGAGCCCGCCGCCAAAGAAAGTGTCCGCGCGGTGGCGCGTACGGTCGAAGAACTGGTCCGGAATCACGAAATCGAGCGGACGGTGTTCTTCCTTAAGCGATCCCACAGCGCTGAGCGACATCAGCCAGTCGACACCAAGCGTCTTGAATCCCCAGATATTGGCGCGGAAATTCAGCTCCGTGGGTGAGATGCGGTGTCCGCGTCCATGCCGCGCCAGGAAGGCGACGTTGCGGCCATTCAGCTCTCCCAACAGGTAGGCATCCGATGGCTCGCCCCACGGGGTTTCGAGCCGCAACTCTTCCCGCGCCTCAAATCCGGGCATCGAATAAAGCCCGCTTCCGCCGATAATTCCGATCTCCGCTTTCACGCTCACTCCTTTTCCTCAATCAACTCCAACAGCACCCCGCCGGTCGACTCGGGATGCACGAACACGTAGGTGTGCCCGCCCGCGCCAGTCCGCGGCTCATTCAGGATTCTCGCTCCGCCCGCACGCAGCCGCTCCACCGCCTCAGCGAAACGGGCTGTACGCAGCGCGACATGATGCAGACCCTCACCGCGCTTGGCGATCGAGCGCGCCACACTCGACTCCGAGTCCGCCGGCTCAATCAGCTCGACACGCGAGCCGCCCACCGGAAGCATCGCCACGTGGACCCGCTCCTGTTCCACGGTCTCCCGGTGTGCCAGCGCCAGGCCAAGCTGTCCGGCATAGAACCGCAGTGCCGAATCGATCGACCGCACCGCGATTCCCAGATGATCGATCTCAAACCCTCCGGCCCGCTCCATTCGGCGCCTCGGCTGGCCGGACCGCGACTCAATGGCCGCCGCCAGTTCCGCGATTCCCTGCCCCTGGCTGGCCACCGTCTTCACCAGCGGGACGCCCGGCGCCTCCTGGTGGATCTCGCGCTCCAGCTCACCCACACCCGCATGATCGGCCTTGTTGATCACGAACACGTCCGCGATCTCCATGAGTCCCGCCTTAATCGCCTGGACCCCGTCACCCATACCCGGCACCAGCACCACCGCGACAACACCCGCCAGACGCGCCACCTCAACTTCGCCTTGTCCCACGCCGACGGTCTCGATGATCACCACTCCGCGCCCCGAAGCATCGAGCAGCGCGGCGATGCCTTCGGTCGCGCGCGCGACTCCACCCGTCCAGCCGCGCGATGCCATCGAACGGATGAACACTCCTGGATCGGCGTGATGATCCTGCATCCGGATCCGGTCGCCGAGTATCGCCCCGCCCGTGAACGGACTCGAAGGATCCACCGCCAGCACTCCCACGGTCTTGCCTTGAGCCCGGTAATGGCGCACCAGGTGGTCCACCAGCGTGCTCTTGCCCGCTCCCGGCGCTCCGGTGACACCGAGCACCAGCGCGCGCCCCCGGTGCCGCTCAATCGCCGCGAGCAGCGCGGCCGCTTCCGGAGCGTTGTTCTCGATCGCGGTCGCAGCCCGTGCCACGGCGCGGATTTCACCCGCCAGGATCCGCCGCGTCCAGTCTTCCAGGTTCAGACCAGTTCTTCCTTCTGCGCGTCCCACCGGACCGTGCGTCCCAAGCGGTAGCTCTCCACCGCCATCCGGCAAGCGATCGAAACGCGGTAGCCGACATCGAACGGACACGAAGGCGTCTCCGAACCACGAATCGACGCCAGGAAGTTCTTCATGTGCGCATCCTTGGGCGCGGTGGACTTGCCCGTCACCTCAGCTTCCTTGGGCAGGTTCACCTTCTGCGGCGAATACCGGATATGCTGGCCCCGCGAGATCGTGCCATCGGTGCCCAGCACATCCTCGGTCGCTCCCAAGTGGTCATTGCCGAATCCGGATGTCCAGGAGAACAGAAGCTCCTCGGGATGCTCCATCGACACAGCCATTGTGTCCGGCACTTCGCGGCCATCCTTCCACAGGTAGATCCCGCCCGTCATCGTGGCCGCCTTCGGGATCTTCAGGTCCAGCGCCTTGTACCAGAACGAAAGCTGGTGGCACATGTTCTCGTAGACGTTGCCGCCCGAGTAGTCCCAGAAGAAACGCCAGTTGACGTAGCGGTTGGCGTCGAACTCCCGCGCCGGAGCTTCGCCGAGAAACTGCTTCCACAATACGTTCTCAGGCGTCACATCCGGATACACCGGCCGCGACCACTGCGGTTTCCCGTGCGGCGTGTTGCGGTACATGTGCCCGGCGATCGCCGTGATCTTGCCGATCTTTCCACTGCCGGCGAACGCGAGCGCGTCGCGCATCAGGCCCGACGAACAGGACTGGTGTCCGATCTGGACCACGCGTCCGCGCGCCTTCTCGTACGCCGCGCGCATCCGCTTGGCATGGTCCACGGTGAACGCCATCGTCTTTTCCTGGTAGACGTGCTTGCCCGCCTCCAGGGCGGCGGTGAAGTGCTCGCAGTGCAGGTGCTGCGGGGTCGCGATGATCACCGCATCGATCGTTTTGTCTTCGAGCAGATACCGGTAGTCGAGGTGCGTGGCCGCGGTGGGCACAACAGCGCGCGCTTCCTCGAGGCGCCGCGTGTAGATATCGGCGAATGCGGCGAACTCTACATTG
>VFZX01000163.1 GCA_016871015.1 Acidobacteriota bacterium
TCGCCCTTCGGGCTCCTTACGTCACGCGCGCCGGGGAAAAGGCCCCATTTTCTCCGAAAATGGGGCGTTCAGGAAACCAAGAAATCCGGAATATCGAGGTATTGACAATCGCGCGGAGAAGGTGTAAGGTGAAGATCGAGCCGCACCCGCCCTTGATAAGTGTCAAGCAAGAATCCAGGCTAAAGTGTCAAGGATGTGTCCGGTCGCGCAGAGATGAGATGCCGCCGAAGGATGCATTCGGAATCACGCCGACCGGATTGCTGGCCGGTGTGAGTTGTGGGACCCGGAATCCCACTTTCTCCCGCCGGTTGCGGTCGATTTCGGACTCGGTGCTGGTGTCGAGCTCGGGACGCTGGCTGAATCCCACGTTCAGCTCATTCACCATCGTGGGATCGATCACCCGGGTGTAGCGGCCCGTGAAGATCCGGCCGGGACGCGACGCGGAGACGATCATCTGTTCCCAGTTGGGCCGGTTGGTGCCGGGCAATCCGAATCCACCCTCATTGATGTCGGAGCTCAGCGTGAAGCTGCTGGCGATGGAGTTCCGTGAGTTCAGGTTGTAGTCAACTTTGCCGGTGTGCGTCCGGAGAGGCGTCCGGTTCTGGGCCTGGAAGACGTAGTTGTAGCGTCCGCCGGAAACCGCGCGGTTGGTGAAGTTGGGTTGTGGGAAGACACCCAGTAGTGCGAGTCCGCTGGCGTTGGTCTGCGAGGGAGGAATGATGTTGCCCGGATACGGCTGGCGGGTTACCGGATCCCGCACGGTGGTGACACGGTTGTTCACGTCGAGGGTTTGTGAGAAGTCGCCCCGGCGCTCCGCTCCATTTGGCACCGTACGTTGTGCGATCGGCTGGTTGGTGATGAGCGGCCAGAACTCCTGCGACCAGAAGAAGAACAGTTTCTCGCGGCTGCGGTTCAATCCGCCGGGAAGCACCACCGGACCGCCCACGTTGTAGTTCCAGGTGTTGAAGCGGTATCGCGGCTTGGGCTGCCCCAGGAAATTGTTGAAGAAGTTGTTCGCGTTGAACTGCTCGTGGCGTTTGAAATAGGACACCAGACCATGGAAGTTCCGCGTGCCCGACTTGGTGACGATCTGGACGTTGGCGCCCGACAGGCGCCCGTACTCGGCCTGGAAGTTCGTGGTGAGCACCTTCACCTCGGCCACGGCGTCGAGGCTGATGCTCACAGTATTGATGTTATTGTTGCCGATCGCGTTGATGGTCATGCCGTCCACCATCACGGAGTTGGTCGACGCGCGCAAACCGTTGACGCTGACGTTCCAGTTGCGTGAGATCGCCTCGGGTTCGCTCAGGTCGACCACCCCGGGCAGCAGCCGCAGCAGGTTCATGACATTCCGCCCGCGGATGGCGATGTTCTCGACCTGTGCCCCGGTGAGCACTCCGGACCGCTCCGCGCTGGCTGTCTGCACCACCGCGCCTTGTCCCTGGACGACGATCTGTTCGGTGGTCTGTCCGATTTCGAGGCGAATGGTTCCCAGATCGAGCTTCTCGGAAGCTGTCAAGTGGATCCCTTGACGCTCAACGCTCTTGAATCCCTGGACGTCGATCCTCAACACGTACTCTCCAGGCGCAAGGCTGCCGAAAACGAACGCTCCGCGGTCGTTGGTCGAGCCTTCGCGGACAGCGCCTGTCGACGCCTGAACCAGGCGCGCCGAGGCTCCGGCGACTGCCAAATTGGATGGATCCATAACCGATCCTTCGATCGAACCCGTAATGGACTGAAACGCGGCGAGGAAGAGACGTTCCCACATGCCGACCAGTATATCCGCCGGTACTTGCGCGCGAAGCCGTCCGCGTGGTCATGTAAAATGTCCGGCATGGGAGGCACCCTCGGAACATGACCAAAACCAACCGAAGAAAGCTGCTTGGATCGGCCCTCGCATCCGGCTTCCTTGCCCAAGCCCAGGAGCCGCGCTCGCTGGGCCGTCCTTTAAGTGGATACGGAGAACGGTCGAAGTTCGTCCGCCCCGTCCGCACGACGCGCGTCACCAAGACGCCCGAGGCTGGATCGAGCTCGACGCCGCTGGCCGACATGCTGGGGACGATCACGCCGTCCGCGCTGCATTATGAGCGGCATCACGCCGGCGTTCCGGACATCGACCCAGCCGCACACCGGCTGACGATCTACGGCCTCGTCCAGCGCCCTCTGGTGCTAACGATGGAGGAGATCCGGCGGCTGCCCTCGGTGTCGCGCGTGCACTTCCTGGAATGCGGCGGTAACAGCGGCGTCGAGTGGAGCGGCACCGGCGGACCCGATGTCCAGCGCTCCTATGGGTTGGCCAGTTGCAGCGAGTGGACCGGAGTCCCGTTGCGCCTCCTGCTCGATGAGGTTGGACTCCAGCCCGGCGCGGCATGGCTGATCGCGGAAGGCGCCGACGCCTGCCGCATGCAGCGCAGCGTCCCAATTACGGCCGCGCTTGACGACGCGATGCTTGCCTACGGCCAGAATGGCGAGCCGCTGCGCCCCGAACAGGGATTCCCGCTGCGGTTGCTGACTCCGGGCTGGGAAGGCAACGTGCAGGTGAAGTGGCTTCGCCGGCTGCATGTCACCGCCGAGCCCTACATGACGCGCGACGAAACGTCGAAGTACAGCGACCTGATGCCGGACGGCAAAGCGCGCGTCTTCTCTCTCGAGATGGAGGCGAAGTCCATCGTGACGTTCCCGTCCGGTGGACACACGCTGTCCTCGCCGGGGCTGTATGAGGTGTCGGGACTGGCCTGGTCGGGCAAGGGACGGATTGCACGGGTCGAGCTCACCTTCGATGGCGGCCGCACCTGGACAAACGCATCGCTGCAAGAGCCTCGGTTGCCAAAGGCCTTCACGCGCTTCCGCCTGCCCTGGAAGTGGGACGGCGGCCCGGTGGTGATTGCGTCGCGGGCTACCGATGAGTCCGGCTATGTTCAACCCACGCGGCAAGAGTTGGTCGCCGCGCGCGGCGTGAACTCGGGCTATCACTACAACGGGATCAAGTTCTGGCGGATCGCCGCCGGAGGAGTGGTCACCAGTGCGGACGCTTAGCCTGTTCGCGGCGCTGGCCGGACTCGCAATCGCGCAATCGGCCAAGTACGGTGTGGGGCGCGCACCGTCCGACGAGGAAATCCGCGGCCTCGGCGCCACCGTCGCGCCCGGAGGTGCCGGACTCCCGGAAGGGTCAGGCACCGCTGTTGAAGGCCGCGAACTGTTCATGCGCCGCTGTGCGAAGTGCCACGGCGGCACGGCCGAGGGCGACGTCGGACCGCCGCTCGTGGGCGGAATCGGGACCCTTGCGACGCCCAAGCCGCGCAAGACGGTCGGCAGCTTTTGGCCGTATGCTACAACCTTGTGGAACTACGTCAACCGGGCCATGCCGTTCAACGAGCCCGGATCGCTGACGCACCGCGAGGCGTATGCGGCGGTGGCCTACCTGCTGTTCATCAATGGAATTGTCGAGGAAAAGCAGGTGATGGATGCCAAGAGCCTCGGCAAGGTCCGGATGCCGAACCGCGATGGCTTCGTGCCGGATGCGCGGCCCGACATCAAGCGAAAGTGACGCGGCGGATCCTGGTCCTCTGCGCCACGGCGGCAACCGCCCTGGCGCGGGAATCGTTTATCGTCACTCCTGAGTGGCTCTCGAAGCGTATGGGCGTCAAGCCCGCTCCGGTGGTCATCGAAGCCAGTTGGGCCAAGCTCGCGGATGCGAAGGACTATCACGCGGGCCACATTCCAGGCGCCGTGCATCTGAACACCGACGAGTTCGAGAACGGATATCCGCAGTGGCGCCTGCGGCCGGACCATGACCTGCACGCGGTGATCGGGCGGCACGGGATCGGCCCGGACACCACCGTGGTGGTCTACGGCAAACAGACCATCGCCGCCGCGCGTGTCTGGTGGGTGATGCACTATGCGGGAGTGCGTGATGTCCGCCTGCTCGATGGTGGATTCGAAGCCTGGCGGCGGGCTGGCCATCCGGTGGAGACGCAGACGCGCCCGCCCCGCCCTGTTGCGTTCCGCGGCAAGACACGTGGCCACCTGCTGGCCACGACCGGGGATGTGGTGGCGCGGCGTGAGTCCGCGGCGCTGGTTGACGTGCGAAGCCGCGAGGAGTTCGAGGGCCGGGTCAGCGGCTACACCTACCTCGACCGGAAGGGTAGGATCCCGGGGGCCATCCATGCGGACAATGCCGGGCAAACGGGCGCAGCCTATATGCGGTCCGATGGATCGCTGCGAGGCGTGGAGGAGATCCGCCGGCTGTGGCAGGACCGCGGCGTGCCCCTCGGCGGGAAAGAGATTATCTTTTACTGTGGTGGCGGGTGGCGCTCAAGCCTGGCGCTGCTGTATGCCCTGGAGCTGGGAATCGAAAACGCGCGGAACTATTCCGATGGCTGGTCGGGCTGGAGCACTGTGTACGGGAAGGATCCGGAAGCCCGCGGCGGCACCCCAGGCTGGCGCCAGGACGGCACGGGCCGCCCGCTAGAACCCTGAGAGGCGCACAAGCCGCCGGGCGAGGTTGTGCGCGAGGCCCCAAGAGATCATCTCTCCGGTCCGGATTCCTGGCCGATAAGGATGAACGAGTCACCTCATGAGAACCGCCGTCCCCTTGCTTTTCCTGATCTCCGCCCAGGCCGTGTTGCCGGCCGACCCTCAACATCCGGCCCCCACCCCTGAGATCGCGCTCGACTGGCTCAAGTTCGGCAACGAACGCCACCAGACCGGCAAGTACGTCCACTGGCATCAGTCGATTGAGCGGCGCAAGGAAGTGGCCGCGCGGCAGCAGCCCTATGCAATCATCCTCACGTGCTCGGATTCCCAGGTGCCGCCCGAGATCCTGTTCGATCAGGGGCTCGGCGACCTGTACGTGGTCCGCGTCGCAGCCAACATTGCCGGAGAAAAAGAGCTTGGAAGTATCGAATGGGCTGCGTCCCAACTCGGCGTTCCGCTCGTCGTGGTGCTGGGCCACCAGCACTGCGGTGTGATTCAGTCGGCGGTGAGTGGACGCCCGGGCGCCGGACACTGGGGAACGCTGCTCGCCTCCCTCTCTCCAGCGATCCAGCGCGCCAAAACCCAGCCGGGCGATGCAACCGACAACGCAATCCGCGCGAATATTGACGCCGCCATCCGGCAGCTCACGCAATCCGAGCCGGTTCTGCAGCCACTCGTCGCCGCAAAAAAAGTCAAAATCACCGGTGGATACTACAGTGTGGAGAGCGGTGCGGTGCAATGGTCCACGGGTTTCAACGCGCCGCCGCTGCCGCATGCCGCTGCCCCAGCGCGGCATTGAACTCCACACCCCAGTTGCGCGGCCTCCCCTCCGCCCGCTAGACTCAAATACTTTGCGGAGAGTTTTGGAGGTTCCATGGCCGTTGAGCAGAAGGTAAAGCAGATCATCGTCGAGCAGTTGGGTGTCGACGAAGCGCAGGTGGACGACACCGCGTCGTTTGTAGACGACCTCGGCGCTGATTCACTCGACATTGTCGAGATGGTGATGGCGTTCGAAGAAGCGTTCGACTTGGACATCCCCGATGAGGATGCCGAGAAGATCGTCACCGTGAAGGACGCGATTGATTACATCAAGAACAAGACCGGTAAGCAGTAGTCCTCACCTCATACCCTTCCACCGCGCGGCTTGCGCAATTCTGCATGCCGCGCCATTCCCCCACGGAGAACCGACTTGCCACGTAGAGTAGTTGTGACGGGCGTTGGACTTGTGTCCGCGCTCGGCATTGGCACGGAGGAGACCTGGGCCGCCTGCAAGGAGGGCCGCCCCGGGATCACCGGCATCACCCAATTCGACCCCAAGGGCTTCACCTGCCAGATCGCCGGCGAAGTACAGGGATTTGATCCCTACCGCTGGATCGAGAAGAAGGAAGTCAAAAAGATGGGCCGCTTCATCCAGATGGGGATCGCGGCGTCAGACTTCGCCGTGATCCGGTCCGGGCTGAAGGTGACACCGGACGTCGCCGACCGCGTCGGGGTCTACATCGGATCCGGCATCGGCGGATTCGAGGTCATCGAACGCGAACACCGCACCTATCTCGAAAAGGGGCCCAGCCGCATTTCGCCGTTCTTCATCCCGGGAACCGTGGTGAATTTGTGCTCCGGGCAGGTGTCGATCCGGTTCGGCGCCAAGGGTCCGAACTCGGCGACGGCGACCGCGTGCACCTCGTCCACGCACGCCATCGGTGATTCGTTCAAGATCATTCAGCGCGGCGACGCCGACGCCATGATCTGTGGCGGAGCCGAGGCCTGCATCACTCCGATGAGCATCGGCGGGTTTGCCGCCATGCGCGCCCTGTCGCACCGGAATGACGATCCGGCTCGCGCCTGCCGTCCCTGGGACAAGGACCGCGATGGATTCGTTGTCGGCGAAGGCGCGGGCGTGTTGGTGATTGAAGATCTGGAATTCGCACAGCGCCGTGGCGCCCAGGTTCTCGCGGAAATTGTTGGTTACGGGATGTCCGGTGACGCCTACCACATCACCTCGGGCGCGGAGGATGGTGACGGAATCGTGCGCGTCATGGCCAACGCCATGCGTGACGCTGGCCTCGCGCCAGACAAGATCGACTACATCAACGCGCACGCCACTTCCACTGAAGTCGGCGACCGGCTGGAAACCATCGCCATCGAGAAGTGCTTCGGCGAGCACGCGCGCAAGGTCGCCATCAGCTCCACCAAATCGATGACCGGACACCTGCTCGGTGGTGCGGGCGGGCTGGAAGCGGGGATCACGATCATGGCGATGCTCGATCAGATCGCGCCCCCAACGATCAACCTCGCGGCGCCGGACGAAGGCTGCAATCTCGACTACATTCCCAACGCCGCCCGGCCGATGCGCATCGACTACGCGTTGTCGAACTCGTTCGGTTTCGGTGGCACCAACGGCAGCCTGATTTTCCGGCGCTTCGAAGGTTGAGCCGATGAAGATCCTGGCCGCGATCAAGCAGGTCCCTGCGCGCGACTCCCAGCTTCGCGTCAATGACTCGGGCACCTGGATCGAGGAGCCCGACACTTCGGAGATCAACGAGCCGGACGCCTACGCGCTCGAGGAAGCGCTCCAGTTGCGGGAGAAAGCGGGCGGTGAAGTGGTGGCCCTGTGCGCGGGTCCCGAGTCCGCCTCGCAGACCATCCGCGAGGCGCTGGCCAAAGGCGCCGACCGTGCGATCCACATCGAAGACGATGACCTTGGCCGCTTCGACAGCCTGGGAATCGCAAGGATTCTGGCCGCCGCGGCCGCCACCGAGCAGCCGGACCTGATCCTCACCGGACTCCAGTCGGACGACCTCGGCTTCGGACAGACCGGCGTGATCCTGGCGGAGCTTCTCGGCATGGCGCACGCAACGATCATCATGAAGGTGGAGCCCCGCGGTACGGGGATCCGGGTGAAGCGTGAGCTTGAAGACGGCTGGTTCCAGAACACGGATCTTCCTCTGCCCGCCGTGCTCACGATTCAGTCGGGCATCAACAAGCTCCGGTACGCGACCCTCATGGGCATCAAGAAAGCGAAGCTCAAGGAGGTCCGCAAGCTCACGGCGTCCGGGCTGGGTGTAGCGGTGGAACCGTCGGTCCGGCTGGAGCGGGTGTTCATGCCTCAGCGGACCAAGCAGACGCGCATGATTGAAGGCTCCGTTCGTGACCAGGCAGCGGCGCTGGTGGAAGCGCTTCGCCACGAGGTGCGCGTGCTGTGAGCACTCTCGTCATCCTCGAACAGATATACGGCGGCTGGCACCGGATGTCCTGGGAAGCGCTTGCCGCGGCGCAGCAGATGGACGGACCAGTATGGGCGGCGGTGGCCGGAGGCGCGAACGTGAACACTCTGGCCGCGGACCTCGCTGGAAAACGGCTGGACCGCGCCTGGGCAGTGTCCCACCAGTTGCTCACCGCCTACACGGCTGACGGATACACAGCGGCGCTCGCCGAATTGATCCGCCGTGAGCAGCCGGACCTCGTGCTGCTGCCGCATACCTACCAGGTTCGCGATTTCGCTCCCAAGCTCGCGGCCCGGCTGGGGCGCACGCTGGTGAGCGACGTGGTCCGGATCCGGCGCGACGACCAGGGGCTCGTGTTCACACGCCAGCTCTTCCAGGGAAAATTGAACGCCGATTATCGCGCCGTAGGCCCGGGGCCGCACTTCGCGTCGATCCAGGCGGGCGCCTGCCGCGCCGATCAGGTACAGGCGGGGACCGCGGCTGTCGAGGCGTTCACTCCGGAACTCGACGCGTCGATGATCCGGGCCGCGCCTCAGGATCCGTTCCGTGAAGCCCAGCGTGCGGTCGACCTGACCGCGGCGGAGTTGATCGTGTCGGTGGGACGGGGCATCAAGGAGCAGGAAAACATCGCCCTGGTACAGGATCTGGCGGAGGCGCTGGGGGCCGAGTTCGCCGCGTCCAGGCCGATCTGCGATGCCGGCTGGCTGCCGATGGAGCGGCAGGTGGGAAGCTCCGGGCAGACGGTGTCGCCTAAGGTTTACTTCGCGGTTGGGATCTCCGGGGCGATTCAGCACCTGGTCGGGATGAAGGGGTCGAAATGCGTCGTGGCGATCAATAAGGATCCGAACGCTCCGATCTTCGAAATCGCCGACTATGGCGTTGCCGCGGACCTTTTCGAGTTCGTGCCGGAGCTCACTGAGCAGATTCGCAAGTTGCGTGGATGAGTACCCTGCTGCAGCTCGCGCAGACTCTCATCCTGGTTCTGCCGACGAGCCATGGCGTGTACGTATCGGCGGATTCGCGGAACGGTGAGGATCCGTCGAACCGCGACGGCGCGCGAAAGCTGTTCTTGTGCGGCAAGAGTGCCGTTTGTGCGATCTCCGGTGCGCGGATCCTGAATGCGAGTGCCTACGATCCGGACGGCAAGGCAGCGAAGGGCGCCCTCGATCTATCCACTGAGCTTGAAATGGCGTCGCGCGAGATGCCCGAAGCGCCGGCGGCCGATCAGGTGGAGTGGCTCGCGGATCGGATGCAGCGTCCACTCGCGGAGTTCTGGCGCACATACCTGAGGGACCGCCGGGTCATCCTGCCGCTGTCAAAGAAGCTGGGATCGCGGGACTTGGCAACCATCCTGTTCGCCCGGGCTGACGCGCTCTATCAGATCCATCTCCAGTTCGATGAGCTGGCGCACGAGAGTGGTGGCTGGCTGCATCTGCTCCAGGCGCCATCCGTCCGTCCGGCCGATGTTTCACGGCCGTTGGCGCAGGGACAGACTCTGTGCATGCGGATCCGTCCGAGCGAGCCGCCGGCGGTGGCGACACGGGAAGAGACGCTGCGTACGATCACCGAACTGTACAAGCGGACTCAGGACGGTGGATTCTGCGAGCGGATGATCGGAGGTCCGGTGGAGATTGCAGTGGTTGAGGTGGAAGGCGCGTCGATGCTGAAGCGGAAGTAATTGGCGTAATCTTCGAGTATGGACCAATACGATGAATCCGCTCCGCCTCATGGACCCGATGGTGACAGGCTGTTGGAGGCAATCGGCGGCGAGGCAGGCTGCTATCGGCTGTCGGCCGGCTTCTACTCGCGTGTTGGCAAGGACCCGGTTCTCCGTCCGCTTTTCCCAGGCAAGAGCCTCCGGTGCGCGACTGAGGAGTTTGCTGCGTTCCTGATTCAGTTCCTGGGCGGGGACGAAGAGCAGACGCAGAAGCGCTGGTGGTTGAGCCTGCGCGAGTCGCACGCGCGCTTTCGCATTAGTCAGGCCGAGCGGAGCGCATGGCTGAAGCACATGTCGGCGGCTCTCGGCGCGGCCGGCCTCGACCAGGCAGTCTGCGCGTCGCTGCGGCGATTCTTCGAGAGCAGTTCGTCCTACATCGCAGGAAACCCGGAGCCTGTCGGGGCGGCCGGACCGGACCATCCCGAACTCGCCGGCCGCTGGCGCCAGCAGCTCACTCTCGACGATACGGTGGGTGCAATCGTGGTCGGCAGGGACCGCGACGCCATCTCCCTCGCGCGTACTTTTATTTCCCGGCCATCCGTATTCGTGGGACTGCTGGCGCGTATGGTCCAATCCGGCCGGCGCGAACTTGTGCTCTTCGCCACCGGCACCGTGGACCGCGAGCCGCAACTGGGCTCGCGGCGATTCGCAGGACGAACGCTGCTGCATTTCGCTTCGGGCTCCGGCTGCGTGAGTATGGTGGAATCGTTGCTCCGCCTCGGGGCCGACCCGAACGTGGCTGATGCAATGGGCCACGCGCCACTCTACCGTGCCGCGAACGAATGCGCGTCCGAAACTGACGGACCCGCCGTCGTGCGGATGCTGGTGGGGGCGGGCGCGAACGTGGATGCGAACGGAGGCGTCACCCGGGCGACCGCTCTGCACATGGCGGCACGGCGGGGCCACGCCGGGATCGCCCAGGCGCTGCTGGATTGCGGTGCGGCCGCCGGCGCACGCGACGCCAAGGGCGACACTCCGCTCCAGCGCGCCATCAATTGCCGCCGCCACGACGTCGCGCAGCTGCTGCGCGAGCGCGCGGGACAGGGATGAAACAGGACGCAGCCGCGGCCCTGGATCAGCCAGTTCCGCCAGGACCCGCATCCTCCGCCGCCCGTCTCCTCGCCAACCCCTCCCGCCCGTCATACTGGATGAACTTCGGCAGCAGCGCGGCGATCACCCCGCACCCCAATACGCACAGCACGCCGCCGGACACCACCGATGTCCGCACGCCCAGCCAAGCCGCCGCCAATCCAGCTTCTGCATTGCCCAGATACGGACCCGTCAGATAGCTCACCATCTCGATGCCCGCCATCCGGCCTCGAATATGATCCGGGATGGTCTGGTTCCAGATCGTGCTCCGGAAGATCCCACTGACGGTGTCCGCCGCGCCCGCCACCGCCAGGCACACTAGCGCGAGCCAGAGCTGATCCGCCAGCCCGAAGCCAACGATCCCAATTCCCCACACAACCGCCGCCACGGTTACCGCGAGCCCGTGCCGGTGGACCCGCGCCGTCCAGCCCGACAACAGCGTCAGGATCAACGTGCCCGCCGCGGGCGCCGCGTACAACAGTCCCACCGTCCCTGGACCAAAGCGTTCGGCGATCGCGGGGAACAGGGCGTTCGGCATGCCGAAGAACATTGCGTTGATGTCGATCAGGTAGGTGCCGAGCAGTTCCTGGCGGCTGCGGGCATACCGCAGCCCTTCCACGATCCGGGCGAAACTCGGCTGTTCCGCATCGGGCGGCACCGGCACGGACCGGATCCGCACCAGCGTCACAACCGCGGCCACGTACGTCAACATGTCGATCATGTAGGCCGTCACCGGTCCCAGCCCGGCTACGAGGACTCCAGCCAGCGATGGTCCCAGGATATGGCCGCTGCTGTAGCGCAGGCCGTGCAGCGCGCCCACCGCGGGCATCTGTTCGAGCGGCACGTAGTGCGGTGTCAGCGCTTCAATCGCCGGCCGGTGGATCGCGCTCAACGCCGCCATCAGAGCCGCCAACGCGTACAACAGCCACGCGCGCGGCTCATCCGACGCGGCATTCCAGCCCAGGATGCCACAGCAGATGGCGAGCCCGGATTCAGAGAACAGGATCAGCCTCCGCCGGTCCATCGCGTCGGCGAGCGCGCCGCCGAGGAAGGCCAGCAGGAACATGGGCAGGAACTCCGCGACGCCCAAGAGTCCCACCGCCGCGGGCGACTTGGTGATCTGGTACATCTGCCACGGCAGCACGACATAGGTGATCGCGGATCCGAACGTGGATACCGTCTGGCCCAGGTACAGCAGCCGGAAGTCGCGGGAGTTGCGCAGCGGCGAGAAGTCGAGATGGAACGGCACAATATTCGGCGGCGGCTGAAAGAATTGTGCCGGGCCGCGTATTTCCCAGTAGAACACGAACGCCCAAGGAGGCTTTATGAATCGCACCCTGTTTCTCACCGCCGGACTGATGTCGCTTGCCGGCTGCACCATGCTTGCGTCCGACTTCCCCAGCCGCACGGGCCGGACAGCGGCCCAAGCCCTGGTGGATCTGATCAAACACCAGCAGAAGAAGGAAGTCCGGGAGAGCTACGGCACCGGCGCGCACGAGTGCTTCACCTGGATCGACCTCGACAATTTCAAGGCGCGCCGGGTTCCGGATCTTGTCGTCCAACGGCTGAAGAAGGCGCCGGATTTCGACATTCTCACCGGACTCCTGCGCGCCATGCCGCCCACGGACCGCGAGGCCGCCTTCACCGCCGCCCGGAACACCGCCAAGCCGACATGGGCGATGATCGTCCGCATCCACCCTGACGGTCAAACCGAAGCCGGACGCGCCGCCGAACTGATGATCGCGGACGCCATCACCGGCGCATTTGAATCCGCCGTCAATCAGCGGTGATTCGACTCAAGCGCCCGCTCCGTCACCCAGTCCACCCACACCGACGAGGCTCCGCTGGCCGCGAGCGGAGCCTTGCCCTCGACCGCGTCCACGAAATTTTCCACGCACGGATAGTGCAGATTGCGGTGGCACGGCAGCACGTCGCGTCCGCCAGGGTGGTCCAGGTACGGACCGCTCAGCGGCGACAGCACCAGTTCCCCTTGCGTGCCGATGATGCGGCAATCGTCGCGGTCCAGCCGGCAGTGCCACCGGACATCAACCACGCCGCGCACGCCGCCCGCATACTCCACCATCACCGTCGCCGAATCCTCCACGCGCGGCGGATGCACAACGTTCGATAGCTGGGCCGCCACCCGCCTGGGCTCGCCGAACCAGTAGTTGAGCAGGTCGATCCGGTGCGAGGCGATATCGTAGAGAGGACCGCCGCCCGACTTGGCCGGATCCAGCAGCCACCCGCGCCGCCCATCCTCGTCCTGGAACCAGGAGTGGCAGTTGAGCTCGGCAAGCACCGGCTGTCCGATCGCGCCTTCCTCAATCAGCTGCCGCGCGCGTCTCACCTTCGGATAGGTGCGCCTGTAGTAGGCGATGCCGAGCGTCCGTCCGGACTCGCGTGCGGCGTCCACCATGGACACTGCTTCGGTGTGGTTCAGCGCCACCGGCTTCTCGCACAGGACATGGAATCCCGCGCGCAACGATTCGATCGTCCATGGCGCATGCAGGTACACCGGAGTCGCGATGTAGACCGCGTCGGCGGCGCACTCGCGCAAGGCGTCCGTGACGCTGGTCCAGGCCGGACACCCGTAGGGCTGCGCTTTGGCCGGATCGCGCGTGACCAAGCCCGCGAGCGAGCTGCGCGGCTCTTCCAGGATCGCCGGAATTACTCGCTTTGACGTGATGTCGCCGATGCCGGCCACGAGCCAGCGGAGACTCACAGAAATTGCCTCGGTGCGGAGTGGCGGGCGAAGGTAGCGGCCATCTGCGCGAAGGAGTAGGCGGTGAGCGCCAGGCACAGATAGCATAGCCAGTGCCAGATCTGCTCGCGCTTGGCATCAAGCAGCGGTGTTCCCGCGATCCGCGCCACCGCGAAGCCTCCCGCCAGGCCTCCGAGGTGCGCGGCGTTGTCGATATTGCCAATCAGACCGAGGATCAAACCATAGATCGCCCAGCGGGTGTAGTGCGCCTTGACCATCCCGCCGAACGCGCTGCCGTGCATGGATCCGTAACCGATCATCGCGCCGATCAGTCCGAACAGTCCCGCCGAGGCGCCGATGGACAACGCAGGAGACCACATCGTGCTGGCGGCGAAGCCCATCACGGTTCCGGCGAAGTAGATGATCACCATTCGCGCCCCGCCGAAATACTCCTCGACGGTCGCGCCCAGGTCGAACATCGCCCACGTGTTCATGAGAAAGTGCAGGATGCCTCCGTGCAGGAAGCCGGCCGTCACCAGGCGCCAGTAGTCTCCGCCGAAGATGGCCTCGCGCAGCTTGCCGCCGAACACATAAAGCGTCCGCCAGTCGATGCCCTGGATCGGCGACGGATTCCCGGAATTCGAGCTGTAGACCACCGTCGTCAGGTACAGTCCGGCGTTGAGCAGAAGGATCAACGACGTGACGAAGCGCCCGGACGGAACCAGTCCGCCCATCACTGCCACCGGCGACCTCATATCCACCGCGCGCGGGCCGACTTGTGCGTCGCAGTAGGGACAGACCTTGTCGTCCGTCGTGATGAAGGCCCGGCAATGCGGGCACATGCGGCGTTTGTCCACTTAACCGCTATTGTAGCGGCTAGGGCGCACTGAGTCTCATCTGTTGTCCTTGTGCTTCATCCGGACGCCTCCGTTGCGGTAGTCGATCTCGTCAAACCCGGGGACGGCCAAGGCAAGGACGAGAGATGAAACACCATCATGGACGGAAGAACGTGCCCGCAACGTACCGGACTTCGGATTCCGGGTCACCTGGCCGCTCCGTGTTGAACCAGTACGCGGTGAGCACCCGCCCGTCCTCGAACTCCACCGTGCTCGGATAGCCCAGGTCTCCCACTCCGCCGTCGTCACGCAGGATATGTTCCCGGTCCCAGGTTGTGCCGCCGTCCCGGCTGATCCGGTAGCGGAGACCGAACGGCGGGCGGCGGTAACCATAGGTCAACAGCAACCTTCCGTCCCGCAGCTCCAGCACGTGCGCCGGATATCCCCAGATTTCGGTCTGGCGGGGCGGAGTCCAGGTGGTTCCATTATCAGCCGACTCGCTTTGATACAAATAGCCGCGGGAGTCATGGTTCGATACATCGGTTCGCAGCAGTGTGAGCAGCTTGCCGTTCCGAAGCCGCGTGAGGCTCGCCTCCAGGCAATTGATCTTGCGATCGGGATCGGAGGAGATCACACCGGCCTGGGTCCAGTTGAGTCCCTTGTCCCGCGACCGGATACACCAGGTGCGGCTCCAGCGTTGCGGCTCGCGATCGTAATGGGAAACGGCGAGCAACAGCGTCCCGTCCGGAAGCTCGACCGCCGGACACCGCGCGGCAAGCAGCTCTGGCAGTCCGGGGACCCGCAGCGGAGTGCGCTCTGACCAGGTCCAGCCGCGGTCGGTGGAACGGATCAGCGAGACTCCCTCGAAGTCCATCGTGAACGCCATCCCCTTGGCGGGCGTAGGTGTCCCTTTGGGAAGGTTGCCGATGTACCAGGAGTACAGGTTGACGAGCAGGCTCTTGTCGGAAAGCTGAACCACCGGGACGTCCTCAGTCTGCGAGAAGCGCCAGTTCTGGTTATCGATGACAGTCTTGTCAGTCCAGGTCCGGCCGCCGTCCCGCGACCGGATCAGGATGCCGCGCGCGGTGGGATCGGCGTGCGCCATCCGTTCGCGGGGCCTGCGCTGAGCTTCCCGCACCGTCAGGATCAGGTCGCCATTGTCGAGCTTGGTCAGCCAGGGGCAGATGTAGTAGTGCGTGTCATCGCGGTGAATCACCACGTGTTCCAGCGGTGACGCCGCGGCGCCGCCCGCAGCGGCAGCCAGGAGGGTCCGGCGCGACAGACGCATGACGCTACGGTAAAGCGCTGAGATTTAACTTGCCCGCCCATTCCTGCATGGCTTCAGCCGGCAAGCCGTCAATGTCCACTTTCGTCAGGTACCGTTTGCGGAGAAGCATGCTGCGGCTGCCGTTCTTCGAAGCGGTCTTGTATTCTTCGCGTCCGGGATCCCCACCCACCGTGATTCCTTTGCTGTAGCCGTCCGTGGACTCCTGGCTGAACTTGGCCTGGATGAAGAACGGCGCGTAGAGCGCTTTGTTGAATGCCCAATCGCTGATCTCGACGGTCACCCGGTGGCCTTCGTGGCTGTAGGTCCGCGAGGCTTGGCTGACCTTGAAGTCACCCATCGTGTTGGTTGAGCCCTTGGGGTCCTGGGACTCCCATCCGCCCGGAACCGGAGGCAGTGCCTCGATCAGTTTCGAAAAGTGCACGGGATCGGTTGGCGGCATCGCCTCCAACTCCTGCTGCAGCTTCTCAAACTCCTGCCCGGCGGATGCCAGGGAACTCAAGGCGCTCAGCGGGTTCTTCTTGATGTCCACGCCTTCCTGCACGGGAGCCTTCGCCTGCTCTTTGGGGGCGCTCGAACAGCCGGCCAGGGCGAGCATCACCAGCGCCGGAATGAGTGTTTTCATGGATGATTCCTCCGTCCCGGTTCTAACAGCTTCTGCGTGAACCTGCGCCATTTCTTGTACAATGAGAACATCCAAAATGCTGGTCCTCGCCACTCTAGTACTCGCATTTTCGTTGCACGCTCAAGACCGGAAGGCGAAGGCGGCCCACGAACAAGGACTGAAGTACCAGCAGACGGGGATGCATGAACAGGCGATCCCCTGGTTCAACGCGGCCTCCGCCCAAAGCCCGGACTGGGTCGAGCCCCGGCGGGCACGGGCGCAGTCGCATGCGGCGCTCGGGGTCCACACCAAGGCGATGGAGGACTTCGATTTCGCGATCAACCTGGCGCCGGACGACAGCGAGCTTCACTTCAGCCGGGGCGAGTCGCTGCGGGCGCTTGGACAGTACAAAAAGGCGGCCGACGCCTACACCCGCTGCCTCGATCTTGGGCGGAAGGCGTCCGCGATCTACAATAGCCGCGCCGCGGCGTATGCGGGCGCCGGTGAGTGGGCGAAAGCGATTGAAGACTACGACGCTGGAATCAAGCTCAAGCTGGATAGTCCCGGTCCCTGGAAGGATCGGGGGGTGGCCAAAGCGGGCCTCCAGCGCTTCGAGGATGCGATCGAGGACTTCGACCGAGCGATCTTCCTGAAGCCGGATTTCTGGGAGGCCTATCTGGAGCGCGCCAACGCCCACGGGAATGCGGGACGCTACCAGCGTGCGGTGGACGACCTGGACAAAGTCATCGGCGGATCCAGGGCGGCCTCCGTCCGTGCCTATTCACTGCGGGCGGCGGCCCATCAGATGTTAGGCGCCTGTGACAAGGCGGCGGCCGATTTCACGGAGGCGATCGCAAGGAACCCCAACGACGTCAAGCTGCTGCTGGGACGCGGTGCCTGTTATGCGCAGATCGGGCAACATGACAAGGCGCTCACCGACCGCCAGCGGGCCGCGGAACTCGATCCGGCGAATCCTGAAGTGTACATCGCGCGCGGCGGGTCCTATCACCTGTTGGGCCAGCACGACCAAGGACTCGCCGACCGGTCCAAGGCGATCGAGTTGAATCCTACACTCCACTCCGCCTGGTCTGCGCGTGGCAATGCGTACTTCCTTCTCGACCGGTACGGCGACGCCGTAAAGGACTTGCAGCAGGCCGTGAAGCTGGTCCCCGGTGATCAGGAATCGA
>VFZX01000164.1 GCA_016871015.1 Acidobacteriota bacterium
AAGATCGAGCCGCACCCGCCCTTGATAAGTGTCAAGCAAGAATCCAGGCTAAAGTGTCAAGGATGTGTCCGGTCGCGCATTGCACTGGATGCTTGATAAATCGGATGCGGTCGTCATTGGATCCGCAACCATGAAACCCCTGGATCGACGGACGATGGATATTCGCATTGAAGTGGAGGAATCGCTTCGGGGTCCGATTTCCATAGGAACGGTTGTACCGCTCCAGTGGGAGAGGCAATACTTCGCTGACGGTCGAAGCACAGCGCGTGGACTGTTTTTTCTTAAGAGAGACGTGGTCTGGAAGTTGATCCCGTTGATGACGGGATCAACAACTCCCTTCTACCGTTCCTTCTATTTCTTGCCGCAGGGCCCGCCGCCAACAGAGTACCGTAGTGGTAGTAGTTTGCCATTACAGGACCGCATATTTATTTTGTTGTCATGGGCTGAACAGAATGAGTCCCAGTATCCGTATCCAGCCCTATCCGAATTCATGCACGTTGATCGTGACTTTCCCGCCGAGACCCGGTCCCCATTCATCCGTAACCGCCTCCGCCAGAGGCTCAACGATCCCTCCCCGGCCATGCAAGCGGACGGAGTCCGGGCCACGCTCCAGGAAGGCAACCTCGACACGCTTCGCCGGCTCCAGACCGACCATCAGCGGTTCCGGAACGACGCGGCGCAGTGGAGAGCGATCACCGAGACGGTGTCCTTCTACTTCCCCAACACCCCTGGAGGAGCGGCGATCCTCGGCCAGTTCGCGTCCACACCCGGTGATCCGCAACTCCGGCGGGCCGCCGCGATCGCGATGGCCCGGTTGCATTCGCGCGAGTGCCTGCCACATCTGGCGCGGCTGATGGATGATCCCGATGCTGAACTCCGTGCCCTCGGCGTGGGCGGACTCGCCATGTTCGCCAACAACATCCAGCCGGGCCGGAACCATCCGGCCCCGGAACCGTGGCCGTTCCGCACCGACGCGACGATGGCCCATTCGGCAATGAGTCCGGAGGTGATCGGCCGGGATCCGGCCAAGTACCTTGGATTCTGGAAGCAGTGGTGGCGGGACAATCAAGCCAAGGCGATGTCCGGACAATAATAGGCAGCATGCTCCTGCAATTGGCCGCCACGCTGGCCTCCGCCGTTGAAGGCTGGAAGCCGCTGCACACGGTTCCACTCGCCGCGGACGTCCATCACGTACAAGGCATCGATGTCGAAGGCACGCGCCTGTGGGTGTCCTCGGTCGACAGGCCAGCAGCCAAGGGCTACCTCACGGTGTTCGACCTCGTGGACGGCCGGATGATCCAGCAAGTGGAAGTGCAGGAAGGCCAGCGCATCCACCCAGGCGGCATCACGCTCGACGGCGATGCCATCTGGATCCCTGTGGCTGAATACGATCGCGACGGTCCCACCACCATCCAGCGGCGGGACAAGCAGAGCCTGCGGGTGGCCGCGAGCTTCGAAGTGGCGGACCACATCGGATGCATCGCCGCCGGTCCCGCCCATCTCGCCGGTGGCAATTGGGATAGCCGGATCATTTACCGCTGGTCGCGCGACGGGCGTGAACTTGGCCGCACCCGGAACCCGCGCCCCGCCAAGTATCAGGACGTCAAGATCCTGGATGGGCTGCTGGTGGGATCGGGCGACCTGTCGAAGTCCACCGGCGCGATCGAATGGCTTGCCCTGCCGGACCTGAAGCTGATCCGGCGCGTCCAGGCATCGGCCACGCCGCGCGGCGTACCGTACACGCATGAAGGCATGACCATCCGCGGCGGCAAGCTCTACCTGCTGCCCGAGGATCACCCCTCCACGGTCTACGTCTTTACGCCCGGACCCTGACGAGCGCCTTCGAATCCCATTCGCAGATCCGTTGCTCGTCATAGCTGTGATTGCACAGCAGCGCCGGACCCGCGGTCCGCAGCCCGAATTCGGCGTCCTCGAAGAACGGCTTGCGGGTGCGCAGCGCGGTGTAGAAATTCCGGTGGTGTTCGAGATGCGGGGAATGCTCGCGCGGAGGCGTGAACACGTCCTCGCGGTCCGGCCGCATGCTGTCGGCATTCGGATTCCGCGGCGGATATTTGGCCTGGTAGTCCTTGAGGAAGGCCTCCTGCACCGCTTTGGGGAACGTGCCGATCGAATGGCCGGGCTCGGTCTCGCGCGGACGGCGGTTGAGCGTGAGCGTGCTGTAGCCCACCGTCATCACACCTTCGCTGCCCACGAACCGGACCCCAAAACTATCCGTCACGCCGCCGCTTGCGAAGTTCACCCGCAGGCACAGCGTGAACTCGGAATGCTCGTCAGTCTTCGGATAGTCGACCAGCGCGAGCGTGACGTCGGCCACGTCGCGTCCATCCTTCCAGAACCGCGTGCCGCCGGTCGAATAAACGCGGCGCGGCCCCGGCGATCCGGTGACCACATGCAATCCGGTCAACAGGTGGACGTACAAGTCGCCCGCGACACCGGTGCCGTAGTCCTGGTAGTTGCGCCACCGGAAGAAGCGCTTCTCATCCCACGGACGCCGGGTGGTGATGGCCGTGTAGCGGTCCCAGTCGACGGTCTGGGGAGACGCGTCGGGAGGAATCGAATACTGCCAGGCGCCGATCGCCGTGTTGCGGTCCAGCCAGGCTTCCACCATGTTCAACACGCCGATCGCGCCGGACTTGAGCAGATCCTTCGCCTTGTGGAACACCATCGAGCTCGCGTATTGGCTGCCCACCTGCAGGATGCGTCCGGTCTTCTTCTGCGCCGCCACGACCGCGTGTCCCTGCTCGATCTTCTGGACCATCGGCTTCTCGCAGTAAACATCCTTGCCCGCGTTCATCGCGTCGATGGAGATCTGCGCGTGGTAGTGGTCCGATGTACCGATGATCACCGCGTCGACATCCCGGCGCGCGAGGATCTCGCGGTAGTCGCGCGTGGTGGCGATGTGGCTCCCCCAGCGCTCCTTGGCGCGTTCGAGGCGCCCGTCATAGAGGTCTGCCACGGCGACGAGCTTCACGCCGGGAATCTGGAGCGCGTAGTTGGTGTCGCCCGATCCCATGCCGCCCACACCGATCGTGGCGACCTGGATGTTGTCATTCGCTGAGATCTTCTGCTGCATGCCTTATCCTTTCACCGCCATCTTCACCGGATCCCATTGGATCAGCTTCCGCTCGAAGTAGCTGACGTTAGAGAGCAGCGCCGGACCAGCAGCGCGCAGACCGAACGTCGCGTCCTCAACCACCGGTTTGCGTGAACGCACGGCGGCGAAAAAGTTTGCGTGGTGGTCCTTGTGGTCGCTGTAGCCGGGAGGCGGCAGGTACTTTTCCTCGCTCTTCGGGCGCATGGCGTCGGAAGTCGGCGCCGTCCGCGGATACTTCTTGCGGTACTCAGCGGCGAACTTGTCGCGCTGTGTCTTGGAGAACGTGTCGGTGGTGAATCCGGGCTCTGTCTCGCGCGGCGTGCGGGAGATGGTGACGCCGTTTCCGATCGTCATGACACCTTCGCTGCCGACAAAGCGGAACACGTGGCTGCCGCCGGATCCGTCCTCGAAGTTCACACGCAGCATCAGAGTGAACTCGGGATGCTCCCGGGTGGCGGGATAGTCGTAGAGTCCCATCATGATGTCGGGGACGTCGCGTCCGTCGTGCCAGAAGCGGAGTCCGCCGGTGGCATAGACGCGCGAGGGACCAAGTGCGCCGGTAATGAAGTGCATGCCGCTAAACAGGTGGACGAACAGGTCACCCGCCACGCCGGTGCCGTAGTCCTGGTAGTTGCGCCAGCGGAACAGGCGCACGGGCTCGAAGGGGCGTTTCGGAGCGCGTCCGAGGAACTGGTCCCAGTCGATGTTCTCAGGGGATGCGTCGGGCGGGATCGAATACTGCCAGGCGCCAATCGCCGAGTTCCGGTCCCACCAGGCTTCGATCATCGTGTACTCGCCGATGACGCCTTGCTTCAACAGGTCGCGCGCCTTCTGGTAGACCACCGAGCTGACGCGCTGGCTGCCAACCTGAAGGATCCGGCCCGTGGACTTCTCCGCGCCGATCACCGCCTTGCCATCCTCGACGCGTTGGACCATCGGCTTCTCGCAGTAGACGTCCTTCCCCGCCTTCATCGCGTCGACAGCAATCTGTGCGTGCCAGTGGTCCGGCGTGCCGATGATCACCGCGTCGATATCCTTGCGCGTGAGCACTTCGCGATAGTCCCGGGTGGTGAAGATCTGGTTGCCCCAGCGCTCCTTGGCCCGGACCAGCCGGCCTTGATAGACGTCGGCCACCGCGGCCAGTTCGACGCCGGGAACGGTGAGAGCGGACTCGGTATCGCCGGTCCCCATGCCGCCGAGTCCGATTGTGGCAAACCGGATCTTGTCGTTGGCCGAAACGCGTTGCGCCTGCGCCGCGAGCGCGGCAGTGGCGCCCGAGGCCTGAATAAAGTGGCGGCGGGAAGGTCTCATCACTGATAGTGTAGCTCCGTCCTCTATCCTGAAGAGATGCGAGCGCTTGTCAAGCAGTACGCCGAGCCAGGCCTGTGGCTGACCGACATTCCGGAGCCCGAGTGTGGGCCGGACGACGTGCTGATCCGCGTGCTGCGGACCGGAATCTGCGGCACCGATGTCCACATTCACAAGTGGGACGAATGGGCACAGAAGACGATTCCCGTGCCCATGGCGATCGGCCATGAGTTCGTGGGCAAGGTGGAGGTGGCGGGCCGCGATGTCCGCGACTTCGTGCCGGGCGACATCGTGAGCGGAGAGGGCCACGTCGTCTGCGGCAAGTGCCGGAACTGCATGGCCGGGCGGCTGCACATGTGCGCGCACAACCTGGGCCTTGGCGTGAACCGCCCGGGCGCGTTCGCTGAGTTCGTCGTGCTGCCGCGCACCAACGTCTGGAAGCACCATGCGGGGATGAATCTGGATGTGGCGGCGATCTTTGATCCGTTCGGTAACGCGGTCCACACGGCGCTGATGTTTCCGGTGTTGGGTGAGGACGTGCTGGTGACGGGCGCGGGTCCGATCGGGATCATGGCGGCCAAGGTCGCGCGGTTCGCCGGGGCGCGGCACGTGGTGATCACGGACCTGAATCCCTACCGGCTGGAGCTGGCGCGGGCCAACGGCATCACGCTGGCGGTGAATCCCACGGAGAAGAAGCTCGCCGATGTGCAGAAGGAGATCGGCATGCTGGAGGGGTTCGACGTGGGGATGGAGATGTCTGGATCGGCCGCGGCGCTGCGCGACATGCTGGCCAACATGGCGCACGGCGGCAGGATCGCGATGCTGGGGATTCCACCCAAGGAGATGGCGATCGACTGGAATCTTCTGATCTTCAACATGCTCACGATTAAGGGAATCTATGGGCGCGAGATTTTCGAGACCTGGTACAAGATGGCTGTGCTGCTTGAATCCGGGCTGGCGCTGGAGCCCGTGATCACCCACCGTTATTCCTATCGCGATTTCGAGGAGGGATTCTCGGTTATGAAAGCCGGCAATTGCGGCAAAGTCGTTCTGAACTGGGTAGACTAGGCCTCATGTACGGAGCCTTTCGCGAACACCTGCAGACTCAGATCGATCAGATCCGGAGCGCGGGTTTGTACAAGCAGGAGCGGCTGCTGGAGTCCTCGCAATCCGCGCATATTGCGGCCAACGGGCGTCCGGTTCTCAATCTCTGCGCGAACAACTACCTGGGCCTGGCGAACCATCCACGCGTGATCGCCGCCGCCAGCACGGCGATGAATGAGTGGGGATTCGGCATGGCCTCGGTCCGGTTCATCTGCGGCACCCAGCGGATCCACCGGCAGTTGGAGGAGCGGCTGTCGGATTTCCTGGGGATGGATGATACGATCCTCTACAGCTCGTGTTTCGACGCCAACGGCGGAGTGTTCGAGGCGCTGCTCGGACCCGAGGATGCGATCATCTCCGATGAGCTGAACCACGCGAGCATTATTGACGGGATCCGGTTGTGCAAGGCGCAGCGCTACCGGTACAAGAACCGCGACCTGGACGAGCTGTCGGCCCGGCTCAAGGAAGCTTCCGGGGCCCGGTTCCGGCTGATTGTCACCGACGGTGTGTTCTCGATGGACGGGTATCTGGCGCCTCTCGGCCGGATCTGCGACTTGGCGGAGGAGCATAATGCGCTCGTGATGGTCGACGATTCCCACGCCGTCGGTTTCACCGGGGCCGAGGGGCGGGGGACCCATGAGCAGGCCGGCGTCATGGGCCGGATCGACATCCTCACCGGAACTCTCGGCAAGGCACTGGGCGGCGCGAGCGGCGGTTACGTGGCCGGCCGGCGGGAGATTGTGGAGATGCTGCGGCAGAGGTCCCGGCCGTACCTGTTTTCGAACTCGGTGCCCCCGCCGATCGTGGCTGCGTCGCTCAAAGTGCTGGAGATGCTGCGGTCCGCCGGGGAGCTTCGGGAGCGGCTGCGGGAGAATACGCGCTTCTTCCGGGAACGGATCGCCAGAGCGGGCTTCGATGTCCTGGAGGGCGGGCATCCGATCGTACCGCTCATGATCGGAGACGCGGCGCTTGCGGTAAAACTCGCCAGCCGGATGCTCGAAAAGGGCGTCTACGTGATCGCATTTTCCTATCCGGTGGTGCCGGTGGGCAAGGCGCGCATCCGGACGCAGATGTCGGCGGCGCACACGCGGGAGGATCTGGAAATGGCTGTCGAAAAGTTCTCCGAGGCGCGGGCGGAAGTCCTATAGATCCATGCGAGAAGTCTTTGCATTTCGATCCACCCTCAGATAGGATATAGGAGGAGGCTAATCAACGATGAAGTCGATTGCTACACTGACACTCGGTTCATTGCTGGCGGCGGGAAGTGCGCTGGCGGGAAATTCCGTTCGTGGCGAGTACGTCGAGGCCCGGACGGCGGATGTATACGTGGGAGCCTGCTTCGCGAATTCGGAAGCCGGCCTGGTTGGAGAGCTGGCCGTGATGGGCTGGAAGATCTCCAAGGGCACATTCAATGGTGTGAACCTGGATGGCTTGTACGTGGCGGGAGCCGTGAAGGCAAGCGCAACACTCGGCGACGTTCATGCGTCGGCTTATCCGGTGAAGTCGGTGTTGATCATCGACGAGCGCGCCAATGTTGAACAGCGGCTGGCGCTTCGTGCTTTTGCGCAAAAGATGGCCGGGGACCTGCTCAATGACATCGTCAAGATCGAGTACGCCCCGATCAGCCTGACCTTCGCCAACAACAACCTCCATAGCGCGACCGCGACGTTCAAGGCGGGCAACCTGGCCGAGATCCAGACTCGCCCGATCCAGTCCAACGACAAGGTCTGCGCGCACGAAGAGATTTGGTATTCCCCTCTGACCAAGGTTGGACACGCGATGCCTGCTTTCGCGATGTCGCACGGGTTCAAGGGGAAGGGGCTGGGAACCTCCTGGTCGAGCCCGGACAAGCGCAGCGCGTTTGTCGCCGACTTCCAGCTCAACGATTAGTTCTCGTCTGTTGTTCGTCTGTTTGCTTCTCCTTTTCGGTTGAACTCAACGGGGCGGACCCTTCGTGGGTCCGCCCTTCTTCTTTAAGGAGGCTGCCATGAAGCGCTGGCTCGCCTGCGTTGTTTTACCGCTCGTGGGAACCGCTCAGGTGCCGTGTGGCAAGTTGGTCGAGGTGAAGCTGCCAGGAGTCACGGTATCTGCCGCGGAGTTCGCTGACAAAAGGTGCCGGGTGGCGCTGACGCTGACACCGTCCGCGGACTCTGACATCAAGTCCGAGGTGTGGCTTCCGCCGGCCGGCGCGTGGAACGGAAAGCTGCTGATGGTGGGCGGGGGCGGATTCGTGGGATCGATCAACCAACGCGGCTTGGCTGGAGCGGTGAGCGAGGGTTATGCTGGGGCGTCCACGGATACAGGCCACACCGGCGGGGACGGCTCGTTTGCGCTGGGCCATCCGGAAAAGGTGGTGGACTTCGCCTACCGTGCGGTCCACGAGACGGTGGTGGCGGCCAAGACGGTCATAGCGGCCCACTATGGACGTCCGGCCCGGCTGGCCTACTGGGAGGGATGTTCGACCGGCGGCCGGCAGGGACTGATGGAAGCTCAGCGTTATCCCGAGGATTTCGACGGGATCATCGCTGGCGCGCCAGCGAACAACCAGATCCAGCTCTGCGCCTGGCGGATGCGGGTGATGGTGGCGTCGTTGCGCGGTCCGGACCGGGCAATCTCACAGGCGAAGAAGATGATGCTGCACAACGCTGTTCTCGATGCGTGCGACACGCAGGACGGAGTCGCGGACCGGCTGCTCACCGACCCGCGCAAGTGTGGATTCGATCCTGCGGCGCTCGCCTGCCGGGGAGGCGAGCGTGAGGACTGCCTAACTGCGGGCGAGTTGGAGACGGTCAAGCTCGCCTACACTGACGCCGTGAAGAAGTCTGGTGAGCTGATCTATCCGCGGCTTCCAAAGGGGACCGAACCCGGCTGGCTACTGCCGGGCAACGCTACCGAGCCAGGCGGGATCGACTTGGGGATGTTCCGATATGTTGCCCGCCAGGACCGGAACTGGGACTGGCGGACATTCGATCTGGAGAGCGATACGGATCTCGCGATGAAGCAGGCCGGGTTCATCCATGCCACGAATCCCGATCTATCCAAGTTCAAGGCGCGGGGTGGGAAACTCCTCATCTACCACGGGTGGAGCGACGGGGGTTCCGGCGGTGCAATTTCGGCGTTCAACACGCTGTCCTACTACGAGAGCGTGCTCGCGAAAATGGGTCCGGACCAGTCGGGTTGGCTGCGGTTGTTCCTTGTGCCGGGAATGGCGCATTGCGGCGGGGGTACGGGTCCGAATCAGTTTTCCGCGCTGGCGGCGCTGGAGAGGTGGCGGGAAAAGGGCGCCGCCCCGGACCGGATCATCGCGGCCCGGGTGAGCAACGGCCGCGTGGATATGACGCGCCCGCTGTGTCCGCATCCGCAGGTGGCGGTGTATTCCGGGTCGGGCAGCACGAATGACGCGGGGAATTTCGTGTGCAAGCTATTCTGAAGGGATGGTCAACCGCCGCCAAGCCTGCCTGCTCCTCGCCGGCGCGCCCGCATCCGTCCAGGGCTTTCAGAGCCAGTTGCCGGACAGCGTCACACAGCCTTGGCTCGGCCCCGAATACTGGTCCAATCCCCTGCAAGACTGGCGGCTCCACGACGGGCGTATTGAGTGCGTGAATGCAGGAGGCGACCGCAATGTCTACCTGCTCACCCACGACGTAACGGCCGATGAAGGCACTCTGGAACTGCGGGTGCGGACCGGAGCGCTCGGCGACGCTGCCCGGATGGGAACAGGATTCGTAGGCTTTCGCGTTGGCATTCGCGGCTTCTTCAACGACTACCGGGACAGCGCGGTGTTCGGGACCGGAGTCCACGCGGGAATCACACCGGATGGGCGGCTGTTCATCGGGACGCTGCACCAGGCTGCCCCCAAGGCCGCCGGTCCGATGGACAACATCGAACTCGTGTTGACCGCCACGCCGCAGGGCCAGACTTACGGCCTGCATCTCCGCGCGCTCGATTCCGGCGGCGGGCTGCTGGCCGAAATCCGCCGCACTGGAGCCCCGGCCGATTGGCTTACCGGCGGCGTGGCCCTGGTATGCCATTCCGGACAGGTGTTTGATACCCCGGATCCGTCGATCGCCCAAATGACCATGTCGGGCGTCAACAAGCGCGGGCAGGAGAACACGGGGTCTGTGCGATTCTGGTTCCGCGGCTGGAGCGTTTCGGGCAGCAAGCTCCGGGTCGACGAAAGCCGCAAATTCGGCCCGATTCTGTTCTCGATGTACACGGTCAGCCGCGGGATCCTGAAGATGACCGCGCAGATGGCGCCAGTAGCCGGATCCAACGCGATGGCGGAGCTCGAGGTCAAGCGGGGCAACCGGTGGCGCAAGGTCGCACAGTCGACGATCGAGAGCCTGTCGCGCACCGCCAACTTCCGGGTGGCGCGGTGGGACCACGCACGGGACCACGCATACCGGATCCGTTACGGCGGCCACGAGTGGACGGGCACCGTACGCCGTGATCCGGTGGACAAGCCGAAGGTCACTGTGGCGGGCCTGTCGTGCAACAACGATCTCGGATTTCCGCACGCCGACGTGGTCCGCAATATTGCGCATTTCCAGCCGGATCTCCTGGCGTTCACCGGCGACCAGATCTACGAGCGTGTCGGCGGGTACGGGATCGTGCGGACACCGGTCGAGCGGGCCACGCTCGACTACCTGCGCAAGTGGTACATCTTCGGCTGGGAATACCGCGACCTGCTCAGGGACATCCCGAGCGTTTGCCTCCCTGACGACCACGATGTCTACCACGGGAACATCTGGGGGGCCGGTGGCAGGAAGGCCGCGGGCGTGGGCCAGCCCGGGCAGGACTCAGGTGGCTTCGTCCAGGCGGCCGAATGGGTCAACATGGTCCAGCGGACGCAGACCAGCCACATGCCCGATGCATTCGATCCGACGCCGGTCGAGCAAGGCATCGGCGTGTACTACACGTCGTTCCTGGTGGGCGGGGTGAGCTTCGCGGTGATCGAGGACCGCAAGTGGAAGTCCGCTCCAAAGGACGTGCTGCCCGCGGCGCGGATCGTCAACGGGTGGGCGCAGAATCCGGGATACCTCGCCCCGCGGGACGGTGATGCTCCGGGGGCTCAGCTCCTCGGGGAAAGGCAGATGAAGTTCCTGGACCAATGGGCGCGCGACTGGTCCGGAGGGGCATGGATCAAGTGCGTGATTTCGCAGACCGTCTTCTGCAACCTGGCCACGCTTCCCCGCCCCGCTAACACCGATGCCGTGACCCCGAAGCTGCCTGTGGAGCCGGTGGGCGGACACGGGCGGGACGAAGTGGCGGTGGCCGACCACGATTCGAACGGCTGGCCGCAGTCGCCCCGGAATGCCGCGCTGCGTGTGCTGCGGCGCTGCTTCGCTTTTCATATCGCTGGAGACCAGCATCTGGGATCCACGGTCCAGTATGGGATCGACAACTGGAACGACGCCTCGTTCGCGGTGTGCGTGCCGGCGGTGGCCAATATCTTTCCGAGGCGCTGGTATCCGCCGCAGCCGGGAATCCACCCGCGAACGCACGACGCCCGCTGCACAGGCGAGTTCACCGATGGGTTCGGGAACAAGGTGACGGTCCACGCCGTGTTCAATCCCCAGGCGGTTGGCCACGAGCCCAAGCCGCTCAACCAGCGCGCGCCCGGGTACGGGATCATCGAATTCCATCGCACCGGCCGGCGGATCACGGTGTCCAATTGGGCCCGGTGGACGGATGTCCGGGCCGTGGGCGCAAAGCCTCAGCCCGGCTGGCCCGTCGAGATCCGGCAGCTTAACAATGGAATGCCCCGGCGCCACGTGCTGGATGAGGTGCAGCTTCCCAAGCCCGACATGGTGGTCGAAGTGCTCGATAAGACCAACAACACGGTCCTGTACGTGGTCCGGGTAGAAGGCGACAGGTTCAGGCCGGGGGTTCCCGCCCCGGGTAGATACGAGATTCGCGCCTTTGACGACCGTGGCAAAATCCAACTATCGCGCGAAATTTGAATAAGGGGGGAGCGGGGGCTCGGAGGAGATGGCCCCCGCTCGGGTTGGCAGGCCGCGGGGAGACCTACCAAAGTTCAAGGGTACTACAGTACGCGCTCTTAAACAAGGGCCAGTTTTGTAGCCCCCGATGTGGGTATGGTGGCATCCAAGACTTCGGAGATGTGCTCGGCAAACACAAACCTCATTTCCTCTTGAATTTCCTGAGGCAAATCCTTCAAATCTTTGCGATTGGCCTTTGGAAGCACAACGGTGCGAATCCCGCAGCGGCGGGCGGCGAGTACCTTCTCTTTCACCCCACCGATAGGAAGTACTAACCCCGTCAGGGTAATCTCTCCGGTCATTGCTACATTTGTAGCGGCTGGAATCTTCGTGTACACACTTGTTAAAGCCACGGCCATCGTGACTCCGGCCGATGGTCCATCCTTCGGAATTGCCCCCGCTGGGACATGCAAATGGACTCCGTAATCCTTGAAAAGGCGCGGATCGATGCCGAGTTGTTCGGCATGCGACCAAATGTAGCTTTGCGCCGCCTTTGCGGATTCCTGCATCACTTCGCCGAGCTGGCCGGTGAGGGTCAGCCCTTTGCTTTCGGGGAGGAGCAATGCCTCGATATAGAGCACGTCTCCACCGGCTTCTGTCCAGGCGAGTCCGGTGGCGACGCCGGGCGGCGAGTTCTTGCGGGCTTCCTCCGGGGTAAATGGTTCAGGGCCGAGGAGTTCCAGCAGGTCGTCAGGGCGGACAGTGAACGGCGATTCCTTGCCCTCGGCGAAGTGGAGCGCAGCCTTGCGCATCACCTTGGCGATGGTCCGCTCCAGGCGCCGGAGACCGGCCTCCCTGGTGTAGCGGCGGATCAACTGGGTCAGCGCCTCGGGAAGAATGTCGACCTGCTCGGGCTTCAGCCCGGTCTGTTCAAGTTGGCGTGGGATCAGGTAACGGAGTGAGATCTCGGCCTTCTCCTCCTCGGTGTAGCCGGGCAGGCGCAGGAGCTCCATCCGGTCGAGCAGCGGACGCGGGATCGTGTCGATGGTGTTGGCCGTGGTGATGAACATCACCTTCGACAGGTCGAACGGCAGGTCGAGATAGTTGTCGCGGAACGTGTTGTTCTGTTCCGGATCAAGCACCTCGAGCAGAGCCGACGCCGGATCGCCGCGGTAGTCGCGTCCGAGCTTGTCGACCTCATCCAACAGGATCACCGGATTGTTCGAACCGGCGCGGCGCATGGCCTGGATCAAGCGGCCCGGCATGGCGCCGATGTAGGTCCGGCGGTGGCCGCGGAGCTCCGCCTCGTCATGGAGTCCGCCCAACGAGAAACGTTCGAACTTGCGGCCCATCGCACGCGCGATGGACTGTCCGAGGGACGTCTTGCCCACACCAGGAGGACCCACCAGGCACAGGATGGGCGCCTTCGCCTTGGGATTCATCTTCAAGACACCCAGGTGCTCAAGGATCCGCCCTTTGACCTCCTTCAGGTCGAAGTGGTCCTCATCGAGAATCCGGCGGGCATCCGGGATCTCCAGCTTGTCCTCGGTCGAGGCCCGCCAGGGAAGCTCCAGCACGTATTCGAGGTAGGTGCGGATCACGTGGTAGTCGGGCGCGGCCGCCGGGAGCCGCTCGAGCCGCTTCAGCTCACGCCCGGCTTCCTTGCGGACGTCGTCGGGGAGGTCGGCCTTCTCCAGCCGCTCGCGGAGGATGTCGGTCTCGGCCTGCTCCGAGTTCTTGTCGCCCAACTCCTGCTGGATGGCACGCAACTGCTGGCGGAGCGTGTACTCGCGCTGCTCCTTCGACATCTCGTTCCGGGCGTCGGTGTTGATCTTGTTGCGGATCTCGAGCACCTGGACTTCGTGGGTGAGGTAGGTGTGCAGCAGGCGCAACGCATCAGACTCGGTTTGAGCCTCCAACAGCGTCTGCTCTTTTTCGAGATCGAGCGAGAACAGTGAAGCCAGCAGGTTCACCATGCGCATGGTTTCGGCCTTCTCGCTCGACATCTCGGAGAGGTCAAACGGGACCTGCACCTGCGTGATCTCGATCGCGCGCATGGCGATCTCGGTCACGCTGCGCTTGAGGGCAACCACCTCGGGTCCGTACTCCGGGGCGACCGGCGCGGCCTGGACGCGGCCGACCAAGTGGGGCTGCTCCTGCTCGATCTTGAGCAGCATCACCCGCTCGACGCCCATCACGAGCACATCCATGTGATCGTTGTTGCGCGACATGCGGCGGATGAAGGCCTTGGTGCCGAAGGTGTAAAGATCGTTCTGCGCCGGATTCTCGACCGAGGCGTCCTTTTGGGAGATCACCAGGACCTCCTTGTCTTCGGTGGCAAGGGCGGCCTCAACGGCCGAGAGCGATCGCGACCGGCCCACCGACAGCGGCATCACCAGGTACGGCAGCAAAGCCGTGTTCTTCATCGGCAGGATGGGGAGGCTGTACACCTTCTCGCTCATCATACTCCTTTCAGCACTTCATTGGATGCGGGCGCGGCGGGTGCGGATGCGGGTGACGCGTTAAACATGAGCGCACCCGCAACCGGGTCGAAGCCGGCATAGACCGTTTGGTGGTCTTTGACACGTCCCTCAAGGAGAATACGTGCCAGCGGCGTTTCTATTTCACGCTGGATGGCCCGCTTCAACGGACGGGCGCCATAAGCAGGTTCGTACCCTACGCGGACCAGGTGATTGAGCGCCTCGGGGCTCAGGTCGAGACCGATGTGACGGTCCTCCAGCCGCTTCCGCAGGCCGCCCAACTGGATCTCAACGATCCGCTTCAGATGCTCCTCACCGAGCGGATGGAACGGGATGATCTCGTCCACGCGGTTCAGGAACTCGGGCCGGAAGTGGCGGCGAAGGTCGTCGAGCACCTCGCGCGGAACCTCTCCCCGGGCTTCAAGAATCCGGTGCGATCCGATATTCGAAGTCATGATGACGATGGTGTTTTTGAAGTCGACCACGCGGCCGTGTCCGTCGGTGAGGCGGCCGTCATCGAGAATCTGCAGCATCACGTTGAACACGTCTGGATGCGCCTTTTCGATTTCGTCGAACAGCAGGACCGAATACGGCCGGCGGCGGACCTGTTCGGTCAACTGGCCGCCCTCTTCGAATCCGACGTATCCCGGAGGCGCGCCGATCAGCCGCGCGACGTTGTGCTTTTCCTGATACTCGGACAGGTCGATGCGGATCATCGCGCGTTCGTCGTCGAACAGGACTTCAGCCAGCGCCCGCGCCAGCTCGGTCTTGCCGACTCCCGTGGGTCCAAGGAAGATGAAGCTACCCACGGGCCGTTTGGGATCCTTGAGTCCGCTGCGGGCCCTTAATACGGCCTCGGCCACGGCGGCGACCGCCGGATTCTGGCCCACGACGCGCTTGTGCAGCTCGCCGTCCAGGTGCAGGAGCTTTTCGAGCTCGCCTTCGAGCAGGCGCGCGACGGGGATTCCGGTCCAGCGGGCGACCACCTCGGCGATGTCGTCTTCACCGACTTCTTCCTTCAGCAGGCGCGGGCCGGTGTTCGACCTCATCCGTCCCTCTTCGGCGCGGATGGCGCGGTCAAGCTCCGACAGACGGCCGTACTTGAGTTCGGCGGCCTTGTTCAGATCGTAAGCGCGCTCGGCCTTGTCGATCTCCAGGCGGGTCTGCTCCACTTGCTCGCGCAGCCCTCGCAGCTTCTGCACAGATTCCTTTTCGGCCTGCCAGCGGGCCTTGAGGGCTGAGGACTCTTCCTTGAGCCCGGCAAGTTCCTTCTCAAGCTTCGCCAAGCGGTCGATCGAGGCCTGGTCGGTCTCCTTCTTCAACGCCTCACGCTCGATCTCGAGCTGCATGGAGCGGCGGGACACTTCGTCGAGCTCGGCGGGCATCGAATCGATCTCGGTTCGCAGCCGCGCGGCCGACTCATCGACCAGATCGATCGCCTTGTCCGGCAGGAACCGGTCGGAGATGTAGCGGTTCGACATGACGGCGGCGGCGACCAGCGCTGCGTCCTTGATGCGTACGCCGTGGTGAACCTCGTAGCGCTCGCGGAGTCCGCGCAGGATCGAGATGGTGTCCTCGACCGAAGGCTGATCGACCAGAACGGTCTGGAAGCGGCGTTCGAGCGCAGCGTCCTTTTCGATGTGCTTGCGGTATTCGTCGAGCGTGGTGGCGCCGATGCAATGCAGCTCTCCGCGGGCGAGCATCGGCTTGAGCAAGTTGCCCGCGTCCACGGCGCCCTCGGCCTTGCCCGCGCCGACCACCGTGTGCAACTCGTCGATGAACAGGATGATCTCGCCGTTCGAGGTTTGGACTTCCTTGAGCACGGCCTTGAGGCGCTCCTCAAACTCACCGCGGTACTTGGCGCCGGCGATGAGCGCGCCCATGTCCAGTGAGACGATGCGGCGGTCCTTGAGCCCCTCGGGCACGTCGCCGCGGACGATCCGCTGCGCGAGGCCCTCGGCGATGGCGGTCTTGCCGACGCCGGGTTCGCCGATCAGCACGGGGTTGTTCTTGGTGCGGCGCGACAGGACCTGGATCACACGGCGGATCTCGTCATCGCGCCCGATCACCGGGTCGAGCTTGCCCTGGTTGGCGAGCGCGGTCAGGTCGCGCCCGTACTTTTCCAGTGACTGGTAGGTGTTCTCCGGGTTCGGGTTGGTGACCCGCTGGTTGCCGCGGACCTCCTGGAGGGCCTTCATGAGGCGGTCCCGGGTGACGCCAAACTCCTTGAGCAGCCGGCCCGTGGTCCCGGTGTCGGCGGTGAGGCTGAGCAAGAGATGCTCAATGGACACGTAGTCGTCCTTGAGTCTTTTTGCCTCTTCCTCTGCCGAGGTGAGGATGGTCTGGAGGCGTCCGGACACATACATCTGGTCGACGGGGCGGCCTTCGGATTTGACCTTGGGAAGGCGGTCAAGCTCGGCGGTCAGCTTGCGGTAGATGGACTCCAGATTAACATTTGATTTCAATAGGATAGTTGGAGCTAATCCATTTTCTTGTTCAAGGAGAGCAGCGAACAGGTGTTCCGCGTCGACGGTGGAGTTCGACAACTGGGTGGCCTTGGACTGGGCTTGCCGGAGGGCCTCCTGGGCCTTTTCGGTGAAACGGTTGATGTCCATAGAAGTGTCCCTGTGACCAGTGTATGGAATACACTCAAAGATGTCAATAAATTTTAGTGTGTTTATATCAACTTTCGGGAGACGGGTGGAGCGGCGAGGTCAGCGGACCCGCCATGCAGCGAGGCAGAGGGCCATGGCGAGGTCGCCGAGATGGGCGTCGGGGCGGGCGTCGATGAGTTCGGTCTTGAGCGCGGGCGCGAGGCGGAGATCGCCAGCGATGGTGAGCGTCCTGTTCTGTAATAGAAGCTGCAGCTTTGAGATCAGCGCGCGGCGCGGCACGGTGTGGATCCCTTTGTTCTCGCCGGGATTTTCGCCCGCGGTGATGGACACGGGATAGAGCGGGGTGCGGAGGTCGGCTTTGCGGATGAGGTCGAGGACTGGAAGTCCGGGTCCGGTGGCGTCGAGGATGATGGTCGAGCGGCCCTTGAGGGCTCTGGTGCAAATCGGCAGGATGGACGAGGATAGAGGAATGGCCCGTCTTGCTCCGGTCGAGGAATTGTTCGGCGGCCGCCACTTCGATGCCGAGATCGTGGTGTTGTGCGTCCGCTGGTATTT
>VFZX01000165.1 GCA_016871015.1 Acidobacteriota bacterium
GCTTATCAACGATGGTGCCGCATCTTGCGCTCGATCTTCCAGCAATTCGCCAAGATCCCCCTCGATCCGCCTGCTCCAGTGCCCCTTCCAGCCGCTTCCAACTGCCGGATTTAGGATTAAGGAGCTTTTCATCTGATTACCTCCGGCTCAATGCTACTCCGGTCCCGCCGCGAATGCAAGCAAAATTTGAGGTTCAGCTCCGCATGCGCGTGAAGAAATACATTCCGGCCACCGCGAACACGACATCGGGCGCCCAGGCGGCAACCGCCGCCGGAAGCTGATTCACATTGCCCACCTCGGCGAATAGCCGTCCGATCGCCAGGTAGGCGATCGCGATCCCCAGGCTCACGCCCACCCCAGCCATTGCCCCCCGCGTCCCGGTGACAAACGAAAACGGAACCGCGATCAGCGCCATGATCAGCACGAACAGCGGGACTGAGAACTTGCGGTGATATTGGACACGCATCCGCACCGTGTCGAACCCCGCCTGCTGAAGTTCCCCGATGTAGGCGGCGAGCTGCTGGAAGTTGAGCTGCTGCTCCTGCTTCCTCTCGGTCAAGAAATACTCGGGCGTCTCGGGCAGGTCCGGGAACGTGGTCGCCTGGTACTGGTCGAACTTCACCGCGCGGTAGCCCTGGAACTCGCGCCGCCAGGCATCCTGGAAAACCCACGCCTTGACAGACGGCTCCCACCGCGCGCTGGACGCATTGATGTGCCGCACCAGCCGGAACGACCCCGCGTCAATCTCGTAAACGTTGACGCCAACCAGCACCATCTCGGCGGGATCCAGGTACTTGAAATAGTAGATCCGGTTCCGCGGACCCGGAAGTCCGAACACCCACTTCCGGTTGGGATTCAGGTATGTCTGCGCCGGCCGCCCCTTGATCTCATTCAGGATGCCGTCCTGGATCCGGTTGGCTTGCGGGATGTAGTAGTGATCGAAGGCGAACAGGCCGCCGCTCAGCACCAGCGCCGCCATCAGCACCGGGACCGCCAGACGGTACAGGCTCACGCCGCACGCCTTCATCGCCGTGATCTCGTTGCTCTTGGCGAGCATCCCGAACGCCACCAGGACCGCCGCAAGCACCGCCATCGGCGCTGAATCGTAGACCAGCTTCGGCGTCAGAAAGAAGTGGTAGCGCGCCACCTTGCTCATCGGGATGCTCCGCGACAGGACATCGCCGAGCAGGTCAAAGAAGATGAACACGTGCGCGAAGGTGACAAAGCTCGCCAGCAGCAACAGCATCCAGAACAGGAAGGCGGACAGCACATAGGTGTCCACGATTCCGGGCATCAGCGGGATGCGCGGGATCGAAACGCCGGCCAGCCTCCCCGCGGATCCACTGGACCGCACCGGCGCCATGGCCGCCGCCCACAGCGCACGGATCCGCGACAACAGATCGCGGTCCCCCGGCCGCTCGAGCGTCACCAACAGAACCACGCCGGCCAGTCCGAACACCACGTTCGGAAGCCACACCGCGATCACCACCGGGAGCTTGCGCTGCTCCGCCAGTCCGGTGAGGCTGATCAATGCCATGTAGTAAAGGAACGCAAGCGACACGGTCAGAACCACCGCGCCCGACTTGCCGGACTTACGCGATGAGGTCCCCAGCGGAATGCCAACGAGCGAAAGCAGCAGGCATGCGAATGGCAGCGCGAACCGCCGGTGCAGTTCGACGTCCGCTTCAACCGACTTCCCCAACTCACCCAACAGCGGTTTGGTGTCCATCGCCGTGTACACCTTTGAGGGACCTTCCTCCTGCCGTGGATTCGCCGCCAGGATCTGGTGCTGCACCTTCATTTCGCTGCTGTGGTAGACCGTGGGATTCTTGTCCACGTCGTGGGTGAGCACCCCGTTCATGGAAAGTTGCAAGCGGTTGCTCACCGGATCGGGAACCGCCACCGCATCCGCCGCCAGCGTGATCCGTGGCGCGTCACCCGGCTCGTAGGCGCCTTTGCTCCGCTGGCCGGGAGGCGTCAGGTCCGCGATGAACACATTCCGCCACTGTCCCGCCGGACCCGCCGCGGGCGACACGTCGCCCACATACAGGACGGTGTTGCTATTGGTGAACTCCTCGACGAACACGCGAGGCTGAACCTCGGCAGTCAACTGTTGCGCGATCGCCGTGTTCACCAGCCGGTACCGTTCGCGGATGCTGAACGGTGTCAGGTAGAGCGAGCAGGCCGCCGAGATCGCCGTCGCGCCAAGCGCCAGCACAATCACCGGAATCACCACCCGCCGCGCCGAGACACCCGCCGCGCGCATCGCGGTGATCTCGCCGTCGGCCGACATGCGGCCCACTCCGATCAGCACTCCCACCAGCGTTCCCACCGGCAGCGAAAAGGTCAGCACCGCGGGCAGCAGCAGCGCCAACAGGTACAGCACCGTCTGCGCCGGAGCCGTTCCCCGCACCAGGACCTCGAAGAACTTGCTCAGTTGCTGGAGAAACAGCACGAACGTGAACAGCACGGTTCCAAGGATCGCGGCGGCGGCCACTTCTCGAAAGACCGCCCTGGAGAGCACCCCCATCTTGTCTATGGTACGGCGAACGCGGAGTGGATTCGCCGCATGCCTTCCTCGAACAGATCCGGTGGAGTGATCAGACTCACCACAGCGTAGGCGCCGGACTCGAAGTCGTAGAAGTAGCCCGGCTGGATCAGAACCCCGTACCGCGTCAACAGCTCGATCGCCCACTCCTCGTCCGTACGTGTCCGCGGCAGGGGCAGCACAGCGGACCAGCCGCCCTCCACCCGCAGCGGATGGCACCAGCGGCGCGCGGCATCGAGATTCGTCCGTAGCCGCGCAAGTACGCCCGCCTGGAAAGTGCCTCGCGATCCGAGCCAGGCCGCCACCGCGTGCTGCACCGGCGCGCCCACCGGCAGAAACGTATCAGCGATCAGTTCGAGCCGCTCGAAAGCGTCACAAGCATCCGGACCCTCCACCGCGATCCAGCCCAGTTTCATCTGCGGCAGTCCGAGCATCTTCGAGAGTCCGTTGAGACGGAACGTGAGTGCGTTGCATGCGGGCCACGGAGGGGCCGGATCCTCCGTGAGCCGGTAGTCCATGAAGACTTCATCCGAGATCACCGCGATTCCACGTTCTACCGCGAGTGCATCGAGGGCCGCGATCTCTTCCGCCTTCAAATACGACCCAGTCGGATTGTTCGGGTTCACCACGACGATGGCGCGTGTCCGGCTGCTGACGCGCCGCGCCCACTCGTCCGGTTCGATCCACCAGCCTTCCTGATAGCGCATCGAGTACTGCCGGACTTCGACGGACTCCAGCCGCGCGAGGTACTCGAACAGGGGGTACGATGGCCGTGGGACAAGAATTTCGTCGCCCGGGTCGCACAGCAGCTTAAACAGGTACGAGTACGCCTCGCTGGTGCTCGCCGTCAGCAGGATCCGGCTGGGGCTGCCGCCATGGATGCGCGCAATCGCTTCACGGGCGCACGGCAGCCCGGCGGGATCGGGATCGTAGCGCAACGCCGCTGGATCGCAGAGCGCCGCCAGTACCGCCAGATCGTGCACCAAACCCGCCGCGGCCGGATTCGACCCGGTCAGATTCACCAGATCACCCCGCCGCACCGCGAGAGCCGACGCAAGCCGGTTCGGCGGCGCAAGCCAATCGAGGCGCTTGGAAAACGTCAACGGACCCGGATGCCCAACTGCGAGCACAGGAACGCCAACCGGTCCACGTACTCGTCAATCGCGTGCGATATGGACATCCCCGCCGAATGCCCGGCCTCGGTGTCGTAGAGCAGCATCACCGGACGCCGTCCCTTGCTGTTGGCCTGCAACAGGGCGGCCATCTTGCGCCCATGCAGCGGATCCACGCGCGTGTCGTTATCGCCGGTGACCATCAACACCGCTGGATAGTCGGTGTCCTTCCTGACGTTGTGGTACGGCGAATACTTCCGCAGGTAGGCGAACTGCGCGGCGTCGTCGCTCGATCCATATTCCGGCACCCAGAATCGCGCCACGAGGAACTTGTGGTACCGGACCATGTCGAGCAGCGGATAGCTGCAGATCACCGCCTGGTAAAGGTCCGGACGCTGCGTCAGGGCCGCGCCCACCAGCAGTCCGCCGTTGCTGCCGCCGGAGATCGCCAGGCGCGACGGCTTGGTGTACCCGGACTTGATCAGATACTCGGCCCCGGCGATGAAGTCATCGAACACGTTCTGCTTGCGGTCCGTCATGCCGTTGCGGTGCCAGTCTTCGCCGTACTCGCCTCCGCCGCGCAGATTGGCCACCGCGTACACGCCGCCCAACTCCGCCCAGATCACCGCCTGCGCGGTGAACGTGGGAGTCAGGTTCACGTTGAACCCGCCGTAGCCGCCCAACAGCACCGGTGCGTTCCCGTTCTTCTTGAACCCCTTCTTGTGCATCAGGAACATCGGGACGCGCGTGCCATCCTTCGACGTGAACCACTCCTGCCGGACTTCGAAGTTCCCGCTCTCCAACGGGACACGAAGCTTAAACCATAGGTCACCCGAGCCCTTGTCGAGATCATACCGGTAGATTTGCGATGGGATGTGGTAGGACGTGAACGTGTAGAACAGTTCCGGCTGCCTCCAGCGCCCGCTCATTCCGGCGAGCGACCCAGGTGCAGGAAACGCGATGTCGCGCTCGAACGTTCCGTCCGGGCGGAACACCCGGACCTTCGACTTGGCGTCGTCCATGTACTCGAGCAGGATCCTGCCGCCCACCAGGGCCATGTCACTCACCGGCTGCTTGCCCTCGGCGATCAGATCTTTGGGCTCCGCGCCCGGCTGTGCCAGATCCACCGAAATCACCCGCCAGCGTGGTGCGTTCCAGTTGGTGAGGACGATCGCGCGCCCGTCCACCACCGATCCCCGGAACGACGCCTTGATCCCCGGAAACAGGTTGCGCGGCGGGGCATCGGAGCGTAGATCCTTCACCCACATCTCAGCGACATCGCCGGATGACCCGACCCAGACGGTGGTGTTCAGGTAGCGTCCGTCCTCGGACACCTCGCACGCAAGGATGTGCTGCGCGCCGTATCCTTCACCGAACACGTCGCGATCCGCGGCCACCGGAGTCCCCATGCGGTGTTCCCGGACTCGCGGTTTGTCGTCGCCCGAAAGCGAATAGAAGAATCCCGACTTGTCCGGCCGCATGGAGAACGAGATGTAGCGGCCCTCGGGCAGTTCATCGGAGAGATGTTTTCCCGTGGTGACATCGAGCAGCCGGACCCGCTGTTCATCCTTGCCGCCCGACTGCACCGAGTAGGCCACCAGTGTGCCATCCTCGGAGGCATCCTGAAAACTCGCCGAAGTGTTCTTCCCTCCACCGAGTTTCGATGGATCGACCAGCACTTCGTCGGATCCACTCAGCCCCTGGCGCATGATCAGCACAGCCTGCTCGGCATCGGCGCTCTTGCGCGACAGAAAGTAGCGCCCCCCGCGCGAGAAGGGACGCCCCACCGAATCGATGCGCATCAGCTCGGTGAAGCGCTTCTTCAGGCGCTCCCGGCCCGGAACCTTGTCGAGAATCGACCGCGTATACGCGTTCTGGACGCCGATCCACTCCCGCGTCTCCGGACTCTTCTGATCCTCCAGCCAACGGTAGGGATCCACCAACTCGACGCCGTGCAGAACGTCTTTCGCGTTATCTGTGCGCGTGGCCGGAGGTCCGCCCGCGGTCAAAGCAGAAGCCATAAGAAAAATGAGAACTCGCATTGAATCAGAGGAAAAACCGGATCAACCACCAGCTCAGCGCGCATAACACCAGTGTCGCCACTCCGCCCGCGGCAATCGCGCGCCCGCCGGATTGGATCAACAGGCGCACGTTGACCTCCAGTCCAATCGCGGCCATGGCGAGCGTCAGCAGCCAGTTGGCGACTTCGGAGAACGGCAGCTTGAACACGCCCGAGCCGTTTTCCCAGAGCAGACTCGGTGTGAGACGCAAGGTGTGTAGCACCGCGAGGAGGAAGAATCCCCAAATGAAGCTTGGAATCAACTTGCGCGCGTTGATGGAGGAGCCGTCGCGGCGTCCGGCGAGCGACACCAGGATCAGCAGAAAGGGCGCCAGTAGAGCCACGCGGGCGAGCTTGACTAGCGTCGCCAGGGATCCGGCATCGGCGCCATAGGTAGAGCCGGCGGCAACCACCTGGGGAACCGCATGGATCGAGGTTCCCGCCCAGACGCCGAATTGCTGCTGGCTCATGTTCAACAGTCCGCCCGTCACCGGCAGCAGGAACATCAGAAGCAGCCCCAGCAGGCTCACGGTTCCGATCGACAACGTCAGGTCGTCGTCCTCCGCCTCGATCAGCGGAGCCGTCGCGACGATCGCGCTGGTGCCGCACACGGCGGTTCCCGAGCCGATCAGCAGCGAGGCGGCACGCGACAACCCAAGCGCCCGGCCGATCCACACGGCCGCCGCGGCGGCCGCCGCCATCGACGCCACCACCACCCCGAACGCGCCCGCGCCGATGGAGGTGACACGGGTCAAATCGAGTCCGGCGCCGGTCAAAACGATCGCTGCCGGAATCACACGCTTCACGATGTCCTTGCAGCCCGGCATCAGCTTCGCGGGAACTGTCAACAAATTCCGGGCCGCGAGCGCCACCAGGATTGCGATGATGCTCGCGCTCACCGGACGCCGGCCCTCCACCAGAAACGGCGGGAACGGCAGGTAGTGGATCCCGTAGGCGATTGCGCCCACCAGCGCCGCCGCGACGTATCCCGGAAGGATCTGCTTCGAGGTTTTCGCCTTCGGCGCCGGAATCTCGACGCCCTCCATCGATCCCAGCGACAACAGCGCGTCTTCGCTCATCGGCTCAAACGGGCTGATCGTGCCAACGTGACTGGTAGCCATATGCAATAATTGACCGGTGCGGACCGTCCGCTCAACGATAACACGATGAAGGTCTCGTTCGGCAGTTGGGCCTTCTCCTTTGGTCCCTACGCAAGCCATCCGGTCCCGTTCCTGGAGATCGCCGAAAGGCTGGCTGCAGCCGGATATGACGGGATCGAAGTCTGCGGATTCCAACCACACCTTTCGATCGAGGATTACCCGGACGGACCGGGCCGGCGCGAGGTCGCCCGGCGCCTTTCGAACCTGGGCCTTGCAGTCTCCGGCTACTCGGCCGACTTCACTCTGGTGAACCCCTCGCTCGACGGCAACAAGCAGACCTACCTGGACCTGTTCCAGCGCAACATCGAGATGTGCGAGGCGATCGGAAGTCCGTCGATCCGCGTTGACACCTGTACCGCGCCCGGCGTGGTTCCCGACGAGGAGACGGGTGAGGTGATGAAGCGGCTCGCCGAGGTCTGGAACCAGGCCGCGGAACTCGCCGCGAAGGCCGACATCCGCGTTCTGTGGGAATTCGAGCCCGGATTCGAATTCAACAAGCCCTCGGAAGTGGTCAAGCTCCACGCGATGGTCGATCACCCGAACTTCAGCCTGCTGTTCGACACCGCGCACGCGCACATGTGCAGCGTCATTTGCGCCCGTCAGGGATCGCAGCAGGAAAAGCTCGAAGGCGGCGTGGCCGAATTCCTGCGCCTGTGCGGCAACCGCATCGGCCACCTCCATCTGGTGGACTCCGACGGCACGCTGCTCGGCGAAGAGACCAGCACGCACCGGCCCTTCGGTGAAGGCCAGATCCCGTTCTTCAAACTGGCGCCAAAGCTGCAAGCCCTCAAGGTCGAATGGTGGTGCGTCGACCTCTGCTTCTGGGAGGACGCCTGGAGCCAGATCGAGCCCAGCCTGCATTACGTGCGATCGCTTCAACGCGCGGGAGCTTAGAACATGGCTAATCTCAACCGTCGGGCATTCCTCGGAGCCGCGGCCGGCGCGGCGGCTCAAGCGCAGCCGCGTCCGCCCAACATCATCGTCCTGTTCGCCGACGACATGGGCTACGGCGACCTGTCCTGCTACGGCCATCCGACCATCCAGACGCCCAACCTCGACCGGATCGCAGCGCAAGGTGTCCGCCTCACCTCCTACTACGCAGCGGCTGCCGTCTGCACGCCGTCCCGCGTGGGGCTCCTCACCGGCCGGTATCCCCTCCGCGCCGGACTACCAACCAATCTCGGACCCGACTCCAAAGGCGGGCTCCCGCTCTCCGAAATCCTGGTCCCGCAAGTCCTCAAGCAGCAAGGCTACCGGACCATGATGATCGGCAAGTGGCACCTGGGACACGATCCCGCGGAGCACCTGCCCACCGCGCGCGGGTTCGACTCCGACTTCGGACTGCTGTACAGCAACGACATGATTCCGCCGTGGGTCAAGACTGAGCGCCCGCTTGAGCTCTACCGGGGCGCCAAGGCGGTGGAACGCGTTACCGACCAATCGAGCCTCACGGTCCGCTATACGGAGGAAGCGCTGAAGTTCATTCGGGAATCGGGGAACGATCCCTTCTTCCTGTACCTCCCCTACGCGATGCCGCACCTGCCGGTGAGCGCGCCAGCGGACCGGCGCCGAAAATCGCGCGCGGGCCTTTACGGCGACACCATCGAGACGCTCGACTGGTCCGCCGGCGAGATCCTCGCGCAACTGAAGCGCCAGGGCATTGACAACAACACCCTCGTGGTTTTCACGTCCGATAACGGCCCGTGGCACGATCTGCCCCCACGCATGATCGCCGGCGGCGTCGAGCGCTGGTACACCGGATCGAACAGCCTTCTGCGCGGCGCCAAAGGGACCACGTGGGAAGGTGGACTCCGCGTCCCGTTCATCGCGCGCTGGCCGGGCCGGATTCCGGAAGGCCGGACCAGTGCAGACATGGCCTGCGCGCTCGATATGTTCCCGACGCTCACCGCCGCGGCGGGCGCGCGGATGCCGTCCGGCCGGGTCTACGATGGCGCGAGCCTGATCCCGTTCTTGAGCGGCGAAGCGCCCTCGCCCCGCCAATCGTTCTTCTACTTCGCGGGACGCAAGATCGAAGGTTACCGCGAAGGGAGCTGGAAACTGCGCTTGCCTGGCGGCCTGTTCCACCTGGACCGGGATCCTTCGGAGATGTACGACGTTGCTGACCGCCACCCCGATGTCGCGGACCGGCTCCTGTCGCGCATGAAAATGTTCGCGGCAGAGCTCAACACGGAAACCTCCGCCTAACCAGCGCGGTCATTGCTCTATATGCCTGCGATTTACGTCGCCCTATTCCTACTGTTTCGTCAAGTATCTTGCGCCCAGAATCCGGATCTGATCGTTGTGGGCGCGGGGATTTCCGGCCTGTCCGCGGCGCTCGAAGCCGCGCGTTCCGGCCTCAAAGTCACCGTGGTCGAGCTCAACTCGGTTCCTGGCGGACACGCCGTGATCTCCTCCGGCGGGCTCAGCCTGATCGGCACGCCGCTCCAGGCCAAGCTCAACATCAACGACACGCCCGAAATCGCCGAGCGCGACTTCCTCCGGTGGGGCGAGGATGCCAACGCCGAATTCGTCCGCTACTACACCCGCAACTCGAAGATCGAGATCCACGACTGGATGGCCGCGCTCGGAACCGAGTTCGTCAACGTCAGCCTGAACGGCGCGGGCAACAGCGTGGCGCGCTTCCATTCACCCCGCCAGCAGGGGCTGGGACTCGTGGCGCCCGTCTACCGCGAGATCCTGCGCCAGGGCGGGGTGACCTTCCTGTTCGGACACCGCGCCACCGGACTCCTCACGGACAAGGGCCGCGTCACGGGAGTGCGCATGGAGAATCTCCGCGCGGGAAAGAAGTCCGAGCTGCGCGGCGGCGCGGTGCTGATTAGCACGGGTGGATTCGCCGCCAATCACGATTTGGTGCGCGCCTCGTGGCCCAAGTCGATGCCGGTCCCGGACCGGGTGCTCACCGGAGGCGGATTCTTCGCCACCGGCAACGGCATGGACCTGGTGCGCGGCGCGGGCGGTGCATCCCGCTGGCTCGACCACCAATGGAACTACGCCACCGGACTCCCGGATCCGGAGGATCCCAGCCGCGGCTACTTCTCGATGGCCTTCAGCGCGATCTGGGTAAACGCGCAGGGCAAGCGGTTCGCGCTCGAGCAGCACGAGCCCAAGGTGACGATCCCGCTGATCGCCGCGCAGAATCCGGCGCGCTTCTGGGCCGTGTTTGACGCCGAGGGCCGCAAGAGCTTCCGTATCATCCACGCTGGATTCACGCAGGACCGCATCAACGCCATCTTCGAAAAGCCCGGCTTCATCCCGAGCGGCGATTCGGTGGCGTCGCTTGCGCGCGCCGCGGGTCTGCCGCCCGAGGCTTTGCGCGCCTCGATCGACCGCTACAACGAGATGGTCGACGCGGGCGAGGACGAGGATTTCCGCCGTTTCAGTCCTTCCGTGCGCACGTCCCGCTTCATGCCCCCGCCGCGCAAGATCGCGCAGCCGCCGTTCTACGCGGCGCCGATGTACATCCTGATCCGCAAGAGCATGGGCGGCATTCATGTGGATCTCGATTGCCGGGTGTTGAACGCCGACGGCAAGCCAGTCCCGGGCCTGTACGCATCAGGCGAAGCGACCGGGTTCGGCGGATTGAACGGGAGTCACGGGATGGAGGGGACCTTCCTGGGTCCGGCGATTTTGATGGGGCGGATGGCGGCGCGGACGGTGGCCAAGGGAGTTCGCACGGCACCGCCAGAGGCGCCGGCGCGGGAGCTGCGGTCCACTCCGCCGGCGGTGAATCCGAACCTGGCGGCGGCCTGCACGGCGTGTCATGACGTGGCCAAGCTGGTCCATGCCAAGCGGAACGGTTACTGGCATTTCGAGCGGGCACATGAGGTTGTGTTATCGAGGAAGTTGAACTGCACCGGATGCCATGCGGAGATGGCGCCGTTCCGCGCGGAGTCGCATAAGATTGACCGGGAGTTGCAGATTACGGTGTGCCAGCATTGCCACACGAATCCGCCGTTTACGGGGCGGGGTTTCCGGCCGGAGTAGGAAAGCGCATGGCCATCCAAAGGTGTACACTCTCGCTATGGCCCACATAGCACGCCGGACCCTGCTCGCAACCCCCGCCGCCGCACTCGCCGCCGCGCCCCGCGAAGGACGGGTGATCGCCTCCGGTGACGGACTCCGCCTGTCCCCCGCCGAGTTCGGCGCACTCCTCGAAAGACTCACCCGCGACGGGAAGCTCGCCGCCGACTCCTTCTCCCGCGGCGGCGTGGTCGAGCAGCTCGAACAACGCATCGCCGCCGCGCTCGGCAAGGAAGCCGCGGTCTACTTCCCCACCGGCACGCTCGCCAACCATTTCGCCGCCCGCCTGCTGGCCGGGGACCGCCGCCGCGTCCTGATCCAGGCCGAGAGCCACCTTTACAACGACTCGGGCGACTGCGCCCAGACCCTCAGCAACCTGAACCTGGTGCCGCTCGCGTCCGGCAAGGCCTGGTTCTCCGCCGATGAGGTCCACCAGCACGCCGAGCGCGCCAAGGGCAGCCGCGTGGACGTTCCGGTGGGCGCCATCGTGATCGAGTCACCGGTCCGGCGCAAACAGGGCGAAGTGTTCCCCTTCGACGAGATGAAAAAGGTGTGCGCGGCGGCCCGGGAGCACGGCATCGGACTCCACCTGGACGGGGCGCGCCTGTTCCTCGCGCCGCCCTACACGCAGTCCACCGTCCGCGCCTATGCGGCCCTGTTCGACACGGTCTACGTGTCGCTGTACAAGTACTTCAACGCGCCCGCCGGAGCGATCCTCGCCGGACCCCGGAAGCTGCTCGACAACGCCTATCACGGACGCCGGATGTTCGGTGGCGGAGTGAACCAGTCCTGGCCGAACGCGGCAGTGGCCCTCCACTACTTCGAAGGATTCGAGGAGCGCTTCGGCGCCGCGGTCCGGCATTCGGAGAAGCTCAAGTCCGCACTCGAAAAGCACGCCGCGTTCCGCGTGGGACGTGTGGCCGGCGGCACCAATGTGTGGACGCTCGAACTCGCGTCCGGCGACGCCGCCAAGTTCCGGCGCAAGCTGGCCGCGCAACGGATCGAGCTTCCGGCGCCTGTGGACCGCAAGTTCACGCTGGGCGTCAACGAGTCATGGGCTTCGGCGACGGGCGAGCAACTAGCCGAGGCTTGCGTGAAAGCGCTCGGCTAGGAGCGGTCCCTCACGCAGCCTCCGCCTGGCGCACTCCCAACGCCGCCAGCAGACTCGCGGCATCGAACGGCTTCTGCAAAAACCCTTCCGCGCCGGCCATGCGCGCCTTGATCCGGTCGGTGATGCCCCCCGACATCATGATCACTGGAACGTTGGCCAGGTTGGGCGCTCGGTGAATCCGGCGGCACAACTCGAGTCCGTCGCCGTCCGGCAGGTTCAGGTCGATCAAGACCGCATCGGGCCGCAACCGCGACAGCGTCCTGATACCGGCAGCAGCCGAGGCCACCGTTCGGATGATCAGCCCATGATGCGACAGCACGTTGTTGATCGCATACCGGACCATGCCGTTCGGATCCACCGCCACCACCACCTGGCGCTCGTCAAGCAAGTCCAGCCACTCGTGCGTCCGGCTGTCATCCGGATCAAACTTGAGCGCGCGCTCGAACTGCCCCGCGGCCTCGGCCAGGTCGCCCAGATTCAGCCTTCCGATAGCCGCTGCGTAGGCGGCCTCCGCGTTCGGACGCCGTTCGAGGTCGGTCACCACTTGCTCCAGATAGTGCCGGATCACGTGGGCGTTGTTGAGCATTCCGTTGATGTCGCTGGTCTCCGCAAGGCAGCCGCAGGCGCGGCACCACTGGAACGTCCGCACGTGGCGCTGCGCACAGATCCGGCAGATATGCGGGACGCTGAGCAGCTTGAGAGGCTCGAATGTGCCCTCGCTGCCGTACACGCGGACCACAGACAGCATGCGTAGCGCCCGGTCGTTGTGCTGATTCAAGCTCAGCGCCCGCTCGAGCGCCTGGACCGCTTCAGCCGGAGTCCGGGCCACGCCGGCTTTCCACATCCACACTTCCTCGTCCAGCGGGTACTGCACTTCCAGCCTGTCGAGCAGACCGCGCGCGGCTTCAATGTCGTGCTCCCGCACCGCCTTGTGGACCTGGTGAAAACGGCCGGAATCGCGGGACGTGGCGTCGATCAGCATAAATTGCAACCAGTGGAGCAATTTCGCTTCCACTCGGCAACTCGTTGAGCCTGCGTTCCCCCCTCCGGACAAATTGTCCGGTTCCGGACATTTTGTCCGGTCATTTTGACGCTTTTTCGAAATGCTCCAACACGCGCCGCTCGAACTCGCGCGGGATCTGGGCCGCGGTTTGCGTATGCTCGATCCCAGCCGGCTCCCACAGCTCGAACCAGCGCGGGTTGGACTCGCGCAGCCGCCGCGAGTGCGACACCGGAATGTTGGCATCGGCCGGGGAATGAATGAGCAGCACTGGCACGGACAGACGCGGGGAAACGGCGAGCGGATCTGCAAGCTTCAGGTCCACGCCATACCGCAGCCGTGTGTAAAGGAACGCGCTCTCCACGACCGGCCAGTGGATGGGGATCCCCAGGCGCTCACCGGTCCGTGCCCGAGCGATGTCCTCGAACCGGGCGAACGGAGCCTCGGCGACCGCCGCCCGGATCCGTTGGTCTACCGCCAGCGTCTGCAGCAGGATGGCCGCACCCATCGACTCGCCGAGCGCGAACAGCCGGTCCGCCTTGAGATCCTCGCGGGCGTAGTTGAGCCAGGCGCGGACATCGGCGGTTTCGCGCAGCCCGTAAGTGAATAGGCCGCCGCCGCTCTCGCCGTGTCCGCGGTTGTCGGGCGTGATCACCGTGTAGCCGTGCTTGACGAGCATGCCTGCGTGACCGATCAGGTGCTGGCGGGATGCGCCGAGTCCCTGAAGCATCAACACCGCGCCCTTGTTGCCGGATCCGGGCACGTACACCCAGGCACGCAAGGGGACGCCGTCCACTCGGATTTCGGCGTCCCGCAACGAAGCTCCCGCCGCCCGGGCCACGCCTTCGGGAACGTCTCGCGGCGGCAGCCAACGGAGGGAGCGGTAGACGTGGACGGCGCTTTCGGCGAGGAAGATCCCGGCGGCAGCGGAGACCACTGCGAGAACTCCGAGGATGACTGCGATCCGCAGCATCCCGATAGTGTATCGTGTGCATTCGTTGACTCGGAGCGCTCCGGCTTATAATCGCTGCCATGCTTCGAACCATCCTCGTAGTGGGACTCGCCGCCGCAACCGTCGCACTGGCACAGACGGCACGACGCACCAGGACACAGGGGTGCGGCGGACGACCGTCAGCAACGAGCGCGGCGTCTACACGATTCCGCTCCTGCCTCCGGGCGCCTACAAAGTGGAGGCCCAAAAGACCGGATTCCGCCGCCGCTGCTGCAAACGTCAGACCCGTCCCAAGGGCAGGTAATCGCCAACAAGCAGATCGTCGAGCTGCCGCTGAACGGCCGCAACTACGCAATTGATCCTGCTGTCGAACGGCGCTTCGCCTCCGGATCCGGGCGTCCGTTACGGTCGCGGTCCGGTACCACTATTCAGTTGTCAAAGATCAACGGACCCGCCAGGCGGTAGCGGGAGTCGTGTTGGCCGATCATTCCGGCCGGGGTCCTGCCTCTGGGGGCCAAGGCCAAGGCAGGGCGAAGACAGCGCGGCGGACGGCTTGGTAGGCGTCGGGGAACAGCTCGACTGTGTCGAGGATGGTGGAGATGATGATGCGGCTCTGGGTGGGGGTCTCGCTAAAGACACTGGGGGCGGGGGCGGGGTTGGACGCGGCGGCCTTGCCGTGGCAGGGGAGCGGTTGGAGCTGGCCATCGTGGAATTTGCTGCGGCTCACGAATGGTTGAGCAGCGGGTTGCCATTGCATGCGGAGTCCCGATCCTGTTGATGATGGGCGGGTTGTGAGACGTTGGGTTCGTTCCCGCGATTTTTTTGTGCGGCGGGGAGGCGGAGGTAGTGGCTGATCCGCTGCATGTGGTGGAGGGAGCGGGAGACTTCCGGCTCCATGCGGTCCATTGCGTAATCGAGGGAGGCGGCTTCGACGACTTCGCCGCGATCGCAAGCCGGATAATGAACGGTTTCACCTCACCCGCGAGCGCTTCAGCTCTTCGATCATACCGTGATGCTCGATGCCAGCGTTGTTGACGAGCACCTCCACCGGCGCATCGAGTGCGGAGAAGCGTGCACGCACGCACGGATTCATCGGAGTCCACATCGAGCGCGTGTATACGGATCGGCAGGCCACCCCCGTCCGCCGCTTCGCGCAGTAGCTGGCCCCGGCTCGGGTCTCTCATGGTGGCGAATACCTGGTGTCCGGCTCAGCCCATCGCCATGGGATGGCCTCCTTCGATCGGCGCATCAGCACGACCGCAGCTTCACGTATCGGATTCCGCTACCGTCCGGCTGAATGCACCAGAATAACAGCAGCATCGATCCATCTGGCAGCAGGGTGAGCGAAGGTTCCCCAAAGGAGAAGTCCGTCCACTCGGCATGCCCCGCGGAGGTGCCGTGTTGCGTCACGGTTTTCGCGCGCCATGCGAGTTCGTTGGTCTCGAGTCCGAAGCTGGTGGCGGTGGGTTTGGCCCGAGCAATCCAGATTCCGGGTTCGCCGAACTTCCGCTGGTTGTACGTCATCAGGACCCGCCCGGCCGGTAATGCCGTCAGCGCGACCGACTGGCCCATGGTTTCCGTATTCCCGGTGGCGCTCCAGGTGTCACCGCCGTCGCTCGAAATCGCATAGGCGTTCGGATAGTCGTGTTTGCCTGCGTGGTCGACATGCCAGCCCGCGCACAGCAGCCGTCTATCGGACAGCTCGATCGTCCAGGCTTCGGCTCCGCCTGAATGTTCGGGATCGAATCGAAGCGCATTCCGATGCCGCCAGGCCGCACCCCGATCATCGGAGACGCAAACCACCACGCGCCGCCGGTCGACCTTCGTCTCCGGATCGAAGTTGTTGTACGGAGAATAGGTCGCGATCCAACGGTCCTTCGAGGTCACACACAGCGGACAGGGTGCCTCGGCGGATCCAGGACCATCCATCGGAATCACCGCGGGCGCGGACCATGTCGTGCCGGCATCGTGCGAGCGCGACCACACCAGATCGTTTTGCATCATGCCCTGCGTTGCGTCTGACCAGAAGGATTCGCCCGGCTGGCCGATCTTCATGCGGATTCCAAACAGAAACGGGCCTGGGCCGATCGAGCAGAAAATCGAGCCGGCCGTGCGGAGGTCCGGAAACGCGGGTACGGGATCGGACCACGTGATTCCGCTGTCCCGCGACAGCGAGAGCATCGGGACGAAGTCGTTGATCCCGAGTCCAGACTGGACCATGAAGGAAGCGAGCAGTGACCCATCCGGTTGAGCGACGCAGCGCGGTCCGCAGGCGAACGGGGTTCGCAGTACGAACCCTTGCGCGGTTGTTTCAAACATGATGACGCAGACCCCGCCCCGCCGCTTCGCCGGTGAGTCTCCCGTCGCGCACGCCGAACTTACCGTTGACGATTACGTGACGGATTCCTTCGGGATCGCGAGCCGGATCGGAGTAGTCCGCCAGCGTGCCGATCTTGGCATAATCGAACACGGCCAGATCGGCGAGCTTGCCCGGTGCGATGACGCCGCGATCCTGGAATCGGAACCGTCGCGCTGCTTGCGCACTCGTCTTGACGATCGCGGCTTCCATGGGCAGCCAACGCTTGTCACGCACGTATTCGCCGAGAAACTTTGGGTAGGTTCCAAATGTGCGCGGATGCGATAGTCCGTCCTCGAGGACGAATCCATCGGTGATGACCGAGTTGAGCGGATGCGTGAGGACCTTGCGCAGATTGTCCTCGTTGTTGTTGAACGAGATGATGAAGACGTCACCATCCTGCTCCTGAATGAGCGTCATCGCCGTGATGGGTGGCGTGAGCCCGCGGTCTTCCGCGATCCGCTGGATCGACTTCCCGATCAGCCCGCGCGCGCTGTCGTGTCTGACGCCGCAGATGATGATGTCGTCCCAGGTGTTCGCCATGCCGTCGTCCGTCTCTTTCGCGATCCGGTCGAACTTTTGCGGATCGGAGAGTTCGCGAAGCAATCCCGCGGCTCCGCCATCCTGGCACCACTTGGGCAGGAACTGCAGAAGCGAGCACGAGCCCGCGAGGTACGGATACGCATCCATGTTGATGTCGAGGCCGGAGCGATGCGCCGCCTCGATCCGTTCGAGCGCGGCATCGAGCCGGTGCCAGTTCTTC
>VFZX01000166.1 GCA_016871015.1 Acidobacteriota bacterium
ACACTACATCGTGTTCTCCGGACACGCGTACTGAAAACACGGCGCTTGTCTTGACTGAAACCTCGAAAATCGCTGAAATCGATGGTCCAGTGACGAACTTGGGCTAACAGCCGGCTCGGTTCTTCCGAGGAGGCGGAAAAGTTCTTCCGGATGATCCTCGCAAAGCTCCCGGGATCGGTGTACGCCAAACGGGCGAGTGCGTGGATCGAGTCGCGCGCTCCGCTGCCGTTGAGTCAGACTGGATGCGTGGGATGCCACGCTTCCAGTTAATCCGGCAAGCTGCGGGCGTCCTCGCGGTCAACCTGGCGGTGGCGTGCGCGGTGATGCTGCTGACGTTCAGTTTCTACGGTGGCCGCCGGCCGCTGGTAGAACAACTGATCAACAACCTGGTCTTCGCGAACTGCATCGGGACCTTGGCGGCTTGCACGATCCCGTGGGCCTGCGGGCGGCTCTGGCGCTACCGGCCCGTGATCCGGTGGGCGGGACTGGTAGTGGTGCTGCTGCTGGTGAGTTTCGCCGGCTGCTCGGCCGCAATGTGGATCATCTTTGTCCTGCTTGGATCCCCGTGGACGCGGTACTGGCCATCGGTTCGCGCCACCTACATCAGCACCGCCGTCGTCACGTTGTGTGTTGGCATTACAGCGACGGTCTACGAGATGTACCGGCGGCGGATCACCGCCGCCGAAGTGGAACGGGAGGAGGCCCGGAAACTGGCCGCGGAGGCGCAATTCTCCTCTCTTGAGTCGCGTGTCCAGCCGCACTTCCTGTTCAACACGCTCAACTCGATCTCCGCCCTAATCGCCGAGGATCCGGCCAAGGCGGAGGCGCTTGTGGAACGCCTGTCGCGCCTGCTCCGCTCCTCGCTGGACTCGCAGGGCGCTGCGCTCATACCGTTGTCCAGTGAAGTGAAACTCGCGGGCGACTACCTTGCGATCCAGCAGACGCGGTTCGGCCAACGGCTCCGGTTCGAGATCGATTCGCCGGTGGAACTGGGCGGCGTCCTGGTCCCACCGTTCTCGATTCAAACTCTGGTGGAGAACTCCATCAAGTTCGTGATCGCTCCGAGCCGCGAGGGAGGCCTGATCCGTGTGGCCGCGGTCCGGGAGGACGCCGCGGTTCGAGTGGCCGTGCACGACGGTGGACCCGGATTCACGGCGTCCGCAATCGAGCCTGGCCGCGGGCTCGACAACCTCCGGGCGCGGCTGCGGATTCACTTTGGTGACGAGGCAAAATTGTCACTTGGCCCCGGCGGAGTTGTATCCTTCAGGGTACCGGAATGCGCGCCTACATCCTCGACGACGAAGAGCTAGCGGTCCGGCGGCTCGCGCGGATGCTGGAGTCCACGGGGCGGGTACGGATCGCGGGCTCGCAAACTGACCCGGTTGAAGCGCTGGCGGAAATCGCCGGGCTGGGCCCCGACGTTCTGTTCTTGGACATCGAGATGCCCGGCCTCCGCGGCTTCGACGTCCTCGACCAGCTTGGTCCGGACCCTCCGCTGGTGGTGTTCACAACCGCCTACCACGAGCATGCGCTGGCGGCATTCCGCTACCACTCGGTGGACTACCTGCTAAAGCCGGTGGAGCCGGCGGAGCTGGACCGGGCGCTCGGCAAACTCTCGCGGATCCTTGGTGGCGCGGAGCCGCGCATTGACCTCAAGGCTCTCGCCGCGCAGGTGGCCGCGGAGTTGCGCACTCAGGAGCCAGGGTTTCTGTTGCGCGTGGCATCAAAGCTCGGCGACAAGGTCGAGTTCGTTGATGTCGCCAACGTCACGCACTTCTTCGCGCAGGATAAGCTCACCTACGCGGCAACCGCGGGCAGGAACTACGTGATCGAGCAGACCATTGCGGAGCTGGAGCGGAGGCTTGATCCGAAGCAGTTCTGCCGGGTGCACCGGTCAGCGATCGTGAACCTCAGCCAGGTCCGGGAGTTGCACACCTGGTTTGGTGGCAAGGCTGTGTTGCGCCTCAAGGATGGCAGAACGGAATTGCAGGTGGCGCGGGAACGGGCCGCCGAAGTGAAAATCGCGTTGGGAGGATGATTCAGGGTAGCGCCGGCGGCGCGGGCACCTACGTCTGGCCTCTGCACCATGCCGCCCGCGGAAGCGATCCCGCCCAGGATCGCGACGTTGGACTTGACTTGGCCAGCGGTCTGGTCATTTCCGCGGGTTGAGCGCCGCCGCCGGGCAGCGCCCCTGACGTATCTGGTCAGGGCGCGGTTATGCTGGAACGCCTCGGCGACCCGCCTTCGAGAATTTTTCGCGCCACCCCTCTTGGGAGGAGGTCCCGGTTTCTGTTATCCTAATCTGCGCTGGAGTCGGACCTCCCAAACTAAGGAGACCGGATGGTTAAAGAATTTAAAGAGTTTGCGCTGAAGGGCAATGTCGTTGACATGGCTGTCGGCGTGATTATCGGTGGGGCATTTGGGAAGATCGTTGACTCGATGATCGGCGATTTGATCATGCCGCTGATCGCGAAGGTCATCGGAACCGTGGACTTTAGCTCGCTGTTCATCAATATGAGCAACGACACCGTCTACAAGTCGCTGGACGAGGCGAAGAAGGCTGGCGCCAACGTGTTCGCCTATGGAAACTTCATCACGATCGCGGTGAACTTCCTCATCCTCGCCTTCGTGATCTTCATGATGGTGAAGCAGATGAACCGGATCAAGCGTGAGGAAGCCCCACCGCCGCCTCCTCCTCCGGGACCCTCGGACGAGGTCAAGCTGCTGGGCGAGATTCGCGATTTGCTGAAGAAATAGCTACTTCTTCGTGGCTGGGGGCTTGGGTGGAGCCGCGGGACCTGCCGGAGCCCCCTTCAGCATCCCTTCGATCTCCTGCATGAGTGGGTCAAGCTGTTCGAAGTACTTCTCCTCGCCCCCCTTGTACTCGTGGTGCGCACGGATGATGCCCTGGGGATCGATGATGAACAGGTTGGGGAAGGTCGCCGTCGGCGACTGCGGCGTGAGCTTCAGGTACGACCCGGTCACTTGGCCGCAATCGAACAGAACCGGCGTCTTGACCGCGAAGTCGGTGACGAACTTCCGTACCGTCTGTTGGGTGTCCGGCGGGATCACGATCGCGATGATGGCGACCTTGTCGGGGTACTTCAGCCTGATCCGTTCGTAGATACGCTGCGACGTCTGGCAGACCGGACAAGCGGTCTGGATGAAGTCGAGCATCACGATCTTGCCACGGTAGTCGTACAGATCGTGGTAGTTGATATTAAGATCCGGAAGGGCGAAACCGGGAGCCCGGCGGCCCACCTGCTGGGCGAAGACAGATGAAAACAGGGAGAGCGCAAGAAAAGCGCCTACAACACGCATATTTTTCAGCGTAGCAGAGATTTTTGGCCTCCTCATCCCACTATATCTATGAGTGCGTGATCCGCTGGCGATTCCGGCCCTGGCACTTGCGGCCGGCGTCGCATCCGCGAGGTGGCTGGACCTCGAAATCGTCCCCGCATTGGTAGCTGGTGGACTACTCCTGCTTGTTGCCGTGTTTGCCGTGTGGCGCGGCTTCCGGATCGCAGCGATCACTGCGGTTGGGGGTATCGCCTGGTGCGCGGGGATCGCCGCTGAGAGATACCACCGCCCGGGTCCGGATCCGGTGATCGAGTTCGAGCCGGGCGAACTGATGCTGCTTGAAGGGTGCGTCGCCGAGCCTCCGTCTCTGTCGCTTGGGCGCGAGCAGTTCGTGCTGGAGCTCGTTTCGAACGCCCGGGTCCGGGTGACGTTCTACCTGAACGAAGGCGACACGCCCCCGGACCTGCACTACGGCCAGAAGATCGAGATGGAAGCGCGGCTGCGCAAGCCGCACAATTACCAGAATCCGGGCGCGTTCGACTTCGTTGGGTTCCTCGCCCGGAAACACATCTATTGGACCGCCAGCGCGAACGCCCGCACCCAGGTCCGCATCCTCGGCAACTGTGGCAACCGCTATTTGGCGATCCTCTACCGGATCCGTGAGTTCGCACTCGGCCGCTTGGACCAGTTCTACGCCGGCGACGCCTACGCCAATGGAATGTCGCGCGCCGTGCTGCTCGGGGACTCGGCGCGGCTCGAGCGGGTCTGGACGGAACAGTTCCGCCGCACCGGGACCTATCATGCGCTGGTGATCTCGGGCCTCCACCTGACGACGCTCGCCGCCTGTTTCCTGTTCCTGTTCCGGGTGTGCGGACTGCGGCTGGTGTGGTCGCTGGGCGGCACTTGTATGCTGGCTTGGGGTTACGCGATCATGGCGGGCGCGAGCGCTCCGGTGGTCCGCGCGGCGGTGGGGCTGTCGCTGTATCAGGTGGGAGTGTGGTTCTACCGGCGGCCGCGTGTGTTGAACCTGCTGGCGCTGACCGCGATCCTGTTCCTGCTCGCCGATCCGCACCAACTGTTCGACGTGAGCTTCCAGTTGACGTTCCTCGCGGTGGGGATGATCGCGGGCGTGGCGGCGCCGTGGATGGACGAAAAGGTGAACCCCGCCCGGCGCGGGGTGCGCTCGCTGAACCTGCGTGCGTGGGACCGCCATTTGCCCGCGGCGGTGGCGTCAATGCGGGTGGAGTTGCGGCTGTTGGCGGATACGGTCCGGTGGGTTGCGCGCGTTCCCCCGAAGTGGACCCTGCTGGCGTTCAGCGGCGCCGGCCGGGTGGTCTTCTTCGCCGTAAACCTGCTGGTGATTTCGGCTGTCGTCCAGATCGGGCTGACGCTGCCAATGATCGCCTACTTTCACCGCGTGCCGGTCTCCGGACTGTCGGCGAATCTGCTGATCGTTCCGCTCATGAATGCCGTGGTGCCGCTCGGGTTCGTGGCGGTCGCCACCGGCTGGACCTGGCTGGCGGACCTCGCCGCGATTCTTTTGCACGCATCGCGCACGGTGGCCGAGTGGCACGCGGAACGGGAGCCCAACTGGCGGATCGGTGATCCTCCGGACTGGCTCGTGGGGCTGTTCCTCGCCACTCTCGTGCTGGCCGCCGGGGGCTTGCTGCGCGGGAGGCGTTGGACCGCGGCGCCGTTCGCCGCCGTGTGGATCGTGCTGGTGTGGCATCCGTTCCCGGAGCGTTACCGGGCCGGCTGGCTGGAGCTGACCGCGGTCGACGTGGGACAAGGCGACTGCCTGATGCTGGTGACGCCGGACGGGAAGCGGATGCTGATCGACACCGGCGGATTCCCCAAGTTCCGCAACCAGAAGCGGGCCGCCTCGTTCGACGTGGGCGAAGAGGTCGTGTCACCGTACCTGTTCACCCGCTCGCTGCGGCGCGTCGACGTGATCGCGCTGAGCCACGCGCACGAGGATCACACCGGCGGGCTCAAGTCGCTGGTGGCGAACTTCCGCCCGGGTGAGATCTGGACTGGCGCATTCCCGGCGGATTCCGTGGTCCACCGGCTAGGCATCGTGGTCCGGTCTCTGCATGCCGGACAGGAATTCGGCTGGGGGGGCGCGCGGATCCGGGTGCTGTCGCCGCCAGCCGGTTACGAGGCCGGGGCGGAGCCGAAGAACAATGACTCGCTCACAATGCGGGTTGACTACGGACAGCGGTCGTTCCTGCTCACCGGCGATATCGAGCGGGCGATGGAGTTCCGGATGCTTGAGGACGGGCTGGTGTCGCGCGTGGACGTGCTGAAGGTGGCGCATCACGGGAGCCGGACGTCGACCACGGAGCAGTTTCTTGAAGCTGCGCGGCCGGTGCATGCGATTATCTCGGATGGTCCGGACAACGTGTTCCGGCATCCGCATCCGGACGTCGTGCGGCGGTTGGAGGACCGGGGGGTTCGAGTGTGGCGGACGGACCGGGATGGACTGATTACGGTAAGGACGGATGGGTGGAAGATTGAGGTGTCGGCGCACGGAGCAGGCCGATGATGCTGTGTTCTTGCGGAACTCAGACGCCCAGCGAGGTCATCGGCATGCTCGCCGCACCTTCGTCTTCCGGTGCTGGAGCCGCGAACAGCGTGGTGTGCGGGAGATCGAGGGGGATCACACGCGGTCCGGGGCAAAAGCTCTTCGATCTCTCCATCCGCCGTCGTTATGCGCAGGATCCATCCGAGCCAAGTGAGCGCAAAGGCGGCTGACCCATCGCCAGACAAGACTGCCCCCTCGGCTCGCATGTCCATGGAGGCTCTGTACTGAGGCACGAGGCACCAATGGGCTCAACTCGGTTCTGTTCAGACTGCTTGGCCAACCTCGCCAACAACGGTTTCTCCCCCGGTGCGGCCGAAACCGACGGGAAGAAAAGACGGTAGTGACTCGTGTCCTTCCACTCTCCGGAGCCGGGAAGTCAGTTTACAGCGAGGGCCGGCGCCGCGAAGTGCGCCCTACCGCAGCAACAGGACCGCCGCGGCGGCGGTGAGGACGATGACCAACAAGTCAAACAGCTTCTGTGGAATGTGCCGGAACAGCCAACGCCCCGTCAGCGCCCCGGCAGCCGTAGCGGGCGCCACCATCAGGTTGAACGTGAGTGACCGGGCGCTGAACAAATCGTGCCACCAATAGATGGGAATCTTGCTCAGGTTCACGAAGAAGAAGAACCATGCCCCCGTGGCGATGAACTCCTCCTTAGGCAGCCGCTTACTCAGCAGATACAGATTCATCACCGGACCTGCGGCGTTGGCCACCGTGGTCGAAAATCCGGCGGCAAAGCCGTAAGAGGGCCCGTGTCCGCCCGCGCCCCACGTATCAGGGCGCAGGTGCCGGCGGAGGTGCGCCGCGAGCATGATGAGCACGATAATCCCGACCATCGGCCGCAACGTACGCTCGTGGAGGTACAGGATCCCGGCTCCCGCCAGCACGCCCGCCAGCACCCACGGTGCGAGAGAGAACAGGCGCTTCGCGGCGGAGTGGTTCCTCCAGAAGTAGATCGCGAACAAATCCGCGATGCACAGGATGGGCAGGGTCCAGGCGGCGGCCTGGCGTGCGTCGCCGACCATCAGCACCATCGCCGGAATCGCGAGAATCCCGACGCTAGGCATCCCCGTCTTCGCGACCCCGATCATGAACGCGCTGGCCGCGCCCACGGCCCATTGAAGCGGAGAAAGCTCAAGCATCAGGAACGGTCAGGATATCATGATAAGGTTTATGCGCTCGCGAAAGCCTTTTCTGCTGACCATGGCCGCAGCCCTGTTCTTTGGCGCCGCGTGGCTCGCCAGCCAGTCGTCGACTCAGACCACGCTGGTGGATCCGCCGTCGGGAGCGGACGCGGTGTTCCTGGTCCGGCTGGGTGTGACGGACCGGTCAGAGACGGCGTGGAACGGATCGGTTGAGGTGACCGGAGGCGAGCTGGTGAAGCTCGCCGGATACGAGATGCGCGTCGACGACGTGGTCCATCCGCCCGCGCGCTGGGAGGCGCGGACGCGCAACGCATTCATGTTCCAGCGGCGTCCGCACGATGAGGACTACCTCAAGGACGTGCAGGCGCCGGTGCTGTTGCAGCCGAGCCTCTACGTCTACGTGCGGGGTCCGCAGTCCGCACGGGTCAAGCTTACAACGCAGCAGGGCGAGGTTGCGTTTGCCGTGAGCGATGTTCCGCCCGCGACAGAGAAGGCGTTTCTGAATGGGCGGGTCCTGGTGCAACGCACATCGCTCACCACGCTGGTGGGGCGGCGGCGTGGACAGGCGGCGCGGGGCCGGCTCACGGACAACGACCATCCCTCGATCACGGTCGCGCGCGACAATGCGACGTGGATCGCCTGGCAGGGATTCCGGCCGGACAACGATCAGGTCTTCGCCGAACGGATCCGCGGCGGCCAGCGCCAGTTGCACACAGTCAGCGTCAAACCGGGCGACATCTACCGGACGGCGATCGCCGAGGATACCGAGGGGAAGATGTGGGTCGTGTGGTCCGAGCGTGACGGCTCGAACTGGGACCTTTACGCGCGCGCCTATGACGGTGAGACCTGGGGCTCGCTCGCCCGGCTGACCACCGAGGCGCAGCCGGACGCGCAGCACCAAATGGTCCGCGCGCCAGATGGGTCGCTGCACCTGGTGTGGCAGGGCTGGCGCGACAACCGGGCAGGCATCTTCCACATGCGGTACAGCGTGGGCGAGGGCTGGTCGCAGGCCGCGCGCGTTAGTGCAGCGGGGGCGGGGAACTGCTGGGAGCCATCGATTGCGGTAGACTCCAAGGGCCTGGTCCATGTCGCGTGGGATCAGTATGGGGCCAACGGCTACGATATCTGGATGCGCACGCTGGCGAGTGGACTTTGGCACACGCCAGTCGCTGTGGCGTCGACGCCGCTGTTTGAGGCCTACTCTTCGCTTGCGGTGGATAAGCAGGACCGGGTGTGGATCGCCTGGCACGAGTCCGGTATCAATTGGGGCAAGGACTGGGGTTATCCGTACGACATCAAGGCCAAGGCGACCGGACTCTATAACTCGCGCAACATCCGCGTTGCCGTACGGGAAGGCGCCCGGCAAATGGAGCCCGCGCAGCAGTTGGAGGCTGCCCTGCCGCCGCCGGGGAACAACTTCTGGGAGTATCCGAAACTGGCCGCTGACGGCGAAGGCCGGATCCACGCGTTTGTCCGCAAGCGGACTCCGCAGCAGTGGAATGTGTATCCGCGGACGCCGTCGCACCAGGCGCTTTGGGAGATTTACACGGCGCACTGGATGGGCGCCAAGTGGTCCGGCCCGACGCTGGTCCCTTATTCGACGGGACGGCATGACATGCGGCTGGCGGCGGCGGTGGATCAGTCTGGGGTGCTGGTGGGCGCGTGGCCGACGGACCGGCGCGGATTCCGTGACATGGTAAACACGCTGCCGGATATCTTTACGGGCAGATTCGAGGCCGCCGATGCGCCCGCGGCCACTCAGTTGACGGCTTACACGCCGCCTTCCGTGGGAGCGGCTGAGCCCGTGCACGCGAACGAAGCGGCGGACGTGAAGAGGATCCGCGAGTATACCTACAAAACAGGCTCGCAGACCTATCACATCTATCGCGGTGACATGCACCGGCACACGGAAATCTCCTGGGACGGATATTCCGATGGATCCACCGAGGACACCTACCGCTATGCCATGGACGCGGCGGCGATGGATTATCTTGCGATCACCGAGCACAACTTCGGTGTCGAGGACGAGTACGACTGGTGGCGCAGCCAGAAGTTCTGCGACCTGTTCCGCGTAGGGACTTCGTTCGTTCCGCTGTACGCCTATGAGCGCTCGGCGATCTATCCGAATGGCCACCGGAACATCGTGTTCTCCTACCGCGGCGCGCCGGTGCTCGACGTGCAGCATTACGAATGGGTGAACAACGCGAACAACCTGCGCCAAGGCGCCGAGCGGCTGTTCGGATATCTGCGCAAGTACAACGGTGTCGCGATGCCGCACACCTCGGCAACCGATATGGGGACCGATTGGCGCGACTATGATCCGGAGGTTGAGCCCGTGGTCGAGATCTACCAGTCCGACCGGAATAGCTATGAGTGTCCGGATTGCTGGCGGGCCGCGCCGAAGGACATCAAGAAGATGCAGTATGGCGGATACCAGCCTGCGGGTTTTGTGTCCAACGCGTGGCAGAAAGGGTACCGGCTGGGCGTGCAAGCGAGCTCGGACCATCTTGGGGTCCACACGTCCTATGCGATGATCCTCGCGCCGGCGAACAACCGCGAGGCGCTGGTTGACGCGATCCGCAAGCGCCACACTTATGGCGCTACGGACAACATCATCGTCGATTTCCGGCTCGTGGACGGGGGGCGAGAGTACGTGATGGGGGACGACGCGCGGGTCGCTGGTCCGGCGCGGTTCCGCATTCACATTGAGGGTACGGGTCCGGTGCAGGACGTTGAGATCGTAAAGGATAACAAGGCGGTGTTCAAGCAGCAGCCACGGACCAAGGTGGTGGACCTTGAATATCGCGACTCGGCGCCTCCGGGGAAAGAGGCGAGCTTTTATTATGTGCGCGTGCGCCAGGTGGATCAGCAGATTGCCTGGGGATCGCCGATTTGGGTGGCATTGAGATGATTGATCTTCGAAGCGATACTGTTACGAAACCAACCGCGGCGATGCGGCGGGCGATGGCCGGGGCCGAAGTCGGCGACGACGTTTACCAGGAGGATCCCACGGTCAACCGGCTGGAAGCGCTGGCCGCGGAATTGACCGGTAAGGAAGCTGCGCTGTTCGTTCCCACGGGGTCGATGGGGAACACGATTGGCGTCAAGGTGAATACGCAGCCGGGTCAGGAGGTGATCTGCGAGGCGCGGTCGCACGTGTTGAATTACGAGTTGGCGATGATGGCCTGGTTCAACGGGTGTCTGGCGCGGACGGTGGCGGCACCCGACGGGATCCTGACGTGGGATCTGGTGAAGCGGGAGGTCCGGAAAGTGAGTCCGCACTGGGCGCCGACGGGGTTGATTGAGATCGAGAATACGCACAACATGGCGGGTGGCACTGTCACGCCGGTCGAGGTGATCCAGGAGATGTGCGGCGAGGCACACGATGCTGGGCTTCCAGTGCATATGGACGGCGCGCGGGTGTTCAACGCCGCGGCGTATCTGGGTGTTCCGGTGAAGGAGATCACAGCGCCGGTGGATACGGTTACGTTCTGCTTGTCGAAGGCTTTGGGCGCGCCGGTGGGGTCGCTGGTTTGTGGGACGCATCGCGCGATGGAGACGGCCCGGCTGATCCGGAAGCGGTTGGGTGGCGGAATGCGGCAGGCGGGCATTCTTGCGGCGGCGGGGATTGTGGCGCTGGAGCAGACTCCTCCGCAGCTCGCGGAGGATCACGCGAATGCACGGATGCTGGCGCGGGGGCTGGCGGGGATCCGGGGGATCAGCATTGATGCGGAGCGGGTCCAGACCAACATTGTGATTTTTGACGTGTCCGGCACGGGGATGGGAAGTGGGCCGTTCGTGGAGAAGTTGAGGGATCGGGGCGTGCTTTGCAACGCCACGGGTCCGATGCTGATCCGGTTTGTGACGCACTACGACGTTTCCGCGGATCAGTGCTCAGCGGCGCTGGGTGCGTGCGAGGATGTGGTCAAGGGGGCGCTCAGTTGAGCGCCTGGCGCAAGTCGTCCTCGGTTTGGGCGTTGAGGACCTTCAAGAGGGCTTTCTGGGCTTTGTGGTAGTCGAGGTGGCTGAGTCCGATGGAGCCGGAAAGGGTGGGGAAGCGGCTGTTGACTACCTGCTGGATCGCTTCAATGATCCCGGCCCGGGCGTGGTCCAACCCCTTCTCGATACCCTTTTCGATACCCTTCTGGATGCCTTTCTCCATCCCTTGGCTCATGCCCTTCTCTACCCCCTGCTCACGGCCTTCCAGCAAGGCCTTCTTCCTCAGCTTCCGGCCTTCCTTGGTCTCGGAAAGCAATTCCAGGACTTCGTTGTCGAATAGCACGTGCAACCTCCGTAGATCATTTTCAGAATAGACCATCCGGGCATACATTAGGAACCGGCTCATCAGATCCTCGTCTCCGAAGGTGCGGAGCAGGTCTGAGGCTTCGGTCATGTCGGCCTCGGTGTGCAGGCTCAGCGGAACCAGTGTGACCAGCGGCATCCCAAGCTCGAATAGGCGCCGGGCAGGCGTTCTCCAAATGAACACGTATTCCGGCTCGAGTGTATCCTTCAGGCGTCCCCGGACCCGGACGAAATCCGGCGGCCACTTCTTGGGCATATCGGTCTCGCGCATGATGATGATCCAGGCTCGGATCGGCAGCTTTCTGTGGGCAGGCACCAGCGAGATCAGCATCGCCCGCTCGATAATGTCCTCGATATACTCGATGCGCCATCCGCCGCCGCTGAGAGGACGCAGCTTGAACAGGCGGTCGGCTCTGCGCTGCCCGGCGACGATTTCGCACTCCAGGCGGCGGATCTCCACCTGCTCCCCTTCTTCGATACAGCCGACCAGCTTCAGGAACGCCCGCTGGTCGCTGTCCGATGCCCGTTTCGAGCCGTGATCAAATTTCCCCACATAAAGTAGTGCTTTTCAGAGGCGGAAAATCTCACGGAAATTGCGCTTTTTTTTCGAGCGGCGAACGGAGGCTCAATCGTGATACCGTTTCTCCCCCGCCTCGATTGAAACCGCCAAGTGATTCCGGGCCGGGGCGAGGGGACACGTGGCGTAGGGCGTGAACGCGCACGGCGGATTCTCGGCCCGGTTGAAGTCAAGGACTACCCGGGCGCCCTCCGGCAACGCCGTGTACAGGAACCGGCCACCAGGATACGTGGCAGTTCGGGCCGTCGCATCCTTGAACACGAAGAAGAGCTTGCCCGGCTCGGCGATCGCTTCCAGGCGATGCATGGCGCCACCGAGCGTGAACTCGGCGATGCCGGATGCGGTGAGCTTCTGCTGGATCCCGCCGGCCGAATCGATCAGCCGCTCGACCGGCTTCGCGTACGGCTGCCACTTCGCCTCCACCCGCCATTTCGGATCCACTGGATACCACTTCATACCCGTGAACTCACGGCGGAACTTGCTGTCGCGGTCACGGATGCGGAGTCCGGTCCTCGGTCCGCGTTGGATGGCGAGGATCGTCCGGCTGCCCGAGGTGATGCGGTCGGGGTTGCCGGTATTGTCGGGTGCCAGCGGGCGCTCGGCCCCGTTCTCGTTGAGGAACACCCTGCCGCGGCGCAGGGTGAACGTCATTCCGGGCGCGAGCCCGGCAACCGCTTGTCCCTCTTCGAGCCACTCGAGGCCCGCCACAGTCAGCCAGCCGTCATCAGAGGTGAGATCGCGTTCGCTGTCCCGGCGCCACTGTTCGATTTCCGCCGCGTAGGAATCGGAGCCGGCGCCAGACTTCTCCATCCGCTCGATCTGCTTCACCAGGAAATCCATGTCGCCGAACGGCTCCCCGCCTGACCGCGCCCAATGGAGCCGCCCCTTGCGGTCAATCAGGATCGTTGAGTGGATCTCCATTTCTTCGAAATCATCGAAGGACCGGAAGCGGCGGGCGTTGGCGAATCCCGTGTCGGAAAGGATCCGGGCGTAGGGCGCGTTGATCGTTTTCAATGCCGCGGCATTGGCTTCGGGCTTGTTCGACGACACCGCGAGGACCACGGTGTCCAGCCGCTCCCACTCGCTCTGCTTCGCGTTGATGTCGCGGAGCTGCTTCAGGCAATGCGGGCACTCTTTGCCGAGATAGAAGATCAGGATGACGTTCTTCCCGCGGTAATCGTTGAGCGTCACCTTCTTGCCTTCGGGATCGGCCACGTCGAGCTCCGGCGCCGTGGGGCTCCCACACTGCCGGCCCGAACCGGTCGAGCTGCATTGACGAGAAGTCGCGCTGCGGTCTCGGAGAATCGTCGTGTGGCTGGGCGGTAATGCCGGTGGCGCGGGCCCGCTCGATGGCGGCAAGTCCCTTGTCGGCGCCCGAGGTGGCGTGCAGCAGGCGGGCCATGGCATTCGCGGCCTGGGTGCGGTCACCGAGTGCGGCGTGCGCCTCCACGAGTCCGGCGAGGGCGAACCAGTCGTTGCGCGTGACATCGAGCGCCTTGCCGAACGCCCGGACAGCCAGTGCCGGACTCTTCTGGGCGAGGTATTCGCGGCCCAGCAAGACGTAGGCGACCTCCGGGTAGAACGGCGGATCATTCATGTCACGCTGGAGGTCGGCCTGCTTGCCTGCCGCCTCTCCGAGCAGGGCGAGTCCGCGAAGCGTCTCACCGCGCGCGAGATCGAGCCGCGCATCGAGGTCGACACGCATGACCCGGTATGTCTTCTCCATGCCCTTGTTCTTTTCGAGTTCCTTTTCGAGGTCGGCGAACGACGTGATGGACTGCTCGGCCTTGAAGACATCTTTCAGGCCGAGGTGAGCGCGCGCTTCAGCGTAGTGGCGGTACATCCTGTCGTTGAAGATGTCCCGCCAGGGGATGGTTTTGGGATCGAGCAGTTCCTTCCACCGCTCGAACTTGACCAGCGTGCGGACCATCGACACGATGCCCTGCGAGTGCGTGCTGTAGTTGGGATTCGCGTTGTACTTGGGATCGAGCGGAGCGTCAAGCATCTGCCGGGCGCCGAACACGGCCGCGTCCGCCATGCCCAACTGCTCCAGGATGTAGTTCAGGTAGTTCCGGTTGTGGCCGTAGTTCCAGGCGTTGAACGGGAAGATCATCCGCTCGCGCATATATTGCTTTTCCGCGCGGGTAGCGGAGTCCATGCTGATCGCGGCTTCGTGCCACATGCCGACCGTCGAGTAGATATGGCCGGGCATGTGCAGCGCGTGGCCCGCCGCGGGCGCGATCTCTCCGTAGCGCTTGCAACTGTCGAGCGCCTGCTCCGGCTCGTGTCCGTTCCAGTTGTGGATCCGGTAGTGATGCCCGCCGGGATGGCTGGGCTGCTTGGCGAGAATCTCGCGGATGACCTGCTCGGCGCCGTAGCGGGCCTCCCCTAACGTGTACAGGGCGAGCAGGGCGCGGGCTTCCATATCCTCGGGGTATTTGACGCACAACGTTTCGAGGATTTTCTTGTGGCGGCTGTCGTCCTTCCCGCCCGAATAGCTGTTGCGGTCGCGCAGTGCCTTCGGAGAGTGCTGGGCTTCGAGCGCCTCGATGTAGAGCCGCTCGCGCTCCGTGACCAGGTGCTTGCGCCGGACCGCCTCGCGGACGAAGGGGGCAGCGCGCTCCTCACCCACGGCGCGTGCGAGTCCCCACCAGGCCATGGCGTTCTCCGGTTCGAGCTTGAGACACCAGCGGAAGGAACGCTCGGCTTCGTAGTCCCAGAAAGAATGGAGGAGCGTGTTGCCCTGGTCGAACCACTTCTGGACTTCCGGGTTCTTGTGGGTAATCCGGAAATGCGTGGAGCCGATGCCGGGCATGTCCCAGGGCTTGGACCGGGGTCCGGAGTCGAATCCCTCGCCGTGGCGGGAGTGGCCGGGCTTGATCTGGGCGTTGAGGGTTGCGGCGGCAAGGGCTAGGCAGAGGAGTCTCATCGGCGGCGATGTCCCATCTTGCTTGAGTGTACGGCATGGATCGCTGTGCTAGATTCAGTTCAGTCTGTGACCGAGCCGGAAGCCATCTTCACTGCCCGCGGACTCACGAAGGTCTACGACATGGGTGAAGTCCAGGTCCATGCCCTGCGCGGAGTCGACCTGGAGTTGTACGCCGGAGAATTGCTGGTCCTGCTGGGGCCGTCGGGCTCGGGCAAGTCGACGCTGCTGAACATCCTCGGTGGACTCGACCGCGCGACGGCGGGAACGGTCCGCTACCGGACGCTGGACCTGACGCGCGCTCAGGACAAGGAGCTCACCGCCTACCGCCGCGGCCATGTCGGATTCGTGTTCCAGTTCTACAATTTGATCCCTTCGCTGACCGCGGTCGAGAATGTGGCCGCGGTGACCGAGATCTCGGACCATCCGTACCCGCCCGCCGAGGCGCTCGGCCTGGTGGGCATGTCGGACCGGCTGCACCACTTCCCGTCGCAGTTGTCCGGCGGACAGCAGCAGCGGGTCGCCATCGCCCGTGCGATCGCCAAGCGCCCGTCGGTGCTGCTGTGCGACGAGCCGACCGGTGCGCTGGACTCGGAAACCGGCGTCCTGGTGCTCGAAGCGATCGACACTGTGAATCGCACGTTGGGCACGTCGACGGCGGTGATCACGCACAATTCCGATATCGCGCGGATGACCGACCGCGTGATCCACATGAGCAATGGACATGTGCACAAGATCGAGACGAACCCGCACCGGATGAGTCCGCGGGACATTCACTGGTAAAACGGTGGCGTGATGGGAGTCCTCGACCGGAAAATTTTCCGCGAGATCCTCGCGATGAAGGGCCAAGTGCTGGCGATCGCCGCAGTGGTTACCGCGGGCACGGCCACCTATGTCCTGTCGTCGTCGACGCTTGACGCGCTCACTCGCACACAGGCGCGGCTCTATCGCGAGTACCGCTTCGCCGACGTGTTCGCTGCGTGCAAGCGCGCCCCACGGCAGATCCTCGGCCGGATTTCGGGACTGCCCGGCGTTCAGAGCGTGGAGGCGCGGGTGGCGGCTCCGGCGAACGTTGTCCTGGAGGGATTCCCGGAACCGATCACCGCAGTAGCGGTGTCACTTCCCCCTGGCGGAAAGCTCGCGCTCAACGGGCTGTGGCTGCGGCGGGGCCGGTTTCCCGAACCTGGACACGACGCCGAAGTGGTGCTCTCCGACGGGTTCGCGACCGCGCACAAGCTGCGTCCTGGCACGGTGATCACGGCGACGATCTTCGGACGCCGCCAGGTCCTGGATGTTGTCGGCGTTGCTTCGTCCCCCGAATTCATCTACCAGCTTCAGCCCGGGGCGATCGTGCCGGACTTCAAGACCTACGCCATCCTGTGGATGAACCAGGAGCCGCTTGAAGCAGCCTTCAACATGAAGGAGGCGTTCAACCAGATGTCGGTCCGGGTTGAGCGCGGAGCGCGGGCCGAAGACGTGGCCGACCGGCTGGACATCGCTCTCGAGCCCTATGGCGGACTCGGCGCGCACTTGCGCAAGGACCAGATCTCGCACCGCTACCTGTCGGAAGAATTCAAGCAGTTGACGCAAATGTCGACCGTGTTCCCGATGATCTTCCTGGCGGTGGCCGCTTTTCTCCTCAACGTTGTCATCACGCGGCTCATGGCCACGCAGCGCACCCAGACCGCGATCCTGAAGGCGTTCGGCTACACAACTCCAACGATCGTGGTCCACTATCTGAAGCTCGCAATCTGCATCGCGGTGACGGGAGCCGTCGCCGGACTGGGCCTGGGCACCTGGATGGGCCGCGGCATGACGAGTCTTTATATGGAGGTCTACAAGTTCCCCTACCTCGATTTCGCGCTCCGTCCCCACGTTGCCGCTGGGGCTATCGCGCTGAGCCTGGTAGCGGCGGCGATCGGAACCACTTGGTCCGTCATCAAGGCTGCGGCCGAGCCTCCCGCCGTGGCGATGCAAGCGCTCCCGCCGGGCCGGTACCGGCCCACGATCCTTGAGAGGCTCGGACTCGGAGGCAGCCTGTCGCAGCCGACACGGATGATTCTGCGGAACATCGAGCGGCGGCCGCTCAAGGCGCTGGCCTCGATCGTCGGAGTGGCGTTTTCCGGCGCGATTCTGGTGATGGGTGGATTCTGGAGCGACGCGGTGGATTACATGGTTACTTTCCAGTTCCGGCACTGCGCGACCGGACACATCCTTGACAC
>VFZX01000167.1 GCA_016871015.1 Acidobacteriota bacterium
GGGCTCGGCATCGCCTCAATCTGGCGGCGAACCGCGTCCGCGGTCAGCAACAACCCGATCGCCCTGTTCGTTGGTGCCGGCTGTGATTCCATGCGGGCAACCTACCATGCCGCTCCCGCACACCATGCCAAAACCGGAACTTTCTACTTTGCCAGCATCCGGAACTTTCTATTTTGCGCCGACACACCGCCAGAGGTCCGCTACGGACAGCCCCGCCGGTGGATCCAATCCCAGGAATCGCAGCGCCGCCTCCAGTTCCGGCACCGGATCCGCAACATTCAGTGCTCCCGCGTATGTCTGCTTGCTCAGCTTTTGGCCGAGACCGTTTTTCACAAGCGGCAGGTGCAGGTACGACGGAGTGCTGTATCCCAGCGCCCGCTGCAAGTGGATCTGGCGCGCGGTGGAATCAAGCAGGTCCTCGCCGCGAACGATATGCGTGACGCCCTGGAACTCGTCATCGACGACGACAGCCAACTGATACGCCCAGCATCGGTCGGCGCGTAGCAGGATGAAGTCGCCGCTGGTCTCCAACAGGCACTCGGAGAAGCGGCCCAGGCGCCGGTCCATGAACTCGACCGGATGCTCACCGGCTCGGATGCGCCAGGAGCGCGGCGCACTGCCCTTCAGTCCATCACGGCAGTTGCAGACGTCGTGGCGCGTGCATCCGCACGGAAACGCGGCGCCCGATTTGCGCAGGCGATCGAGCGCGTCTTCGTAGGCCGCGAAGCGGTGGGATTGCACCAGCACCGGCCCATCCCATTCGAAGCCGAACCGCTCGAGCGTCCGCAGGATCGCGTCGGCTGCGCCGGGCACGCACCGCGGCTGGTCGACATCCTCGATCCTCACCAGCCACTGGCCTCCGTGTCCGCGCGCGTCCAAATAGCTGCCAGCAGCGGCCACCAGCGAGCCCAAGTGCAGCGGTCCGGTTGGCGAAGGCGCGAACCGGCCGCGATAGGTCAAGGCATCTCCCAGACCGCGACCCGGTACCGGTCGAGCTTCGCCGGATCCACGCGGTATCCGAGCCCCGGCACGGTGGGCATCGCAATCCTTCCGTCGTGGACGGTGATGAGCGGATCCACGATGTCATCGGTGAACCAGCGCAAGCTCGACTCGACGTCGGTCGGATAGTTGCACCCATCGAGCGCCGCCAGCGCGGCTCCCTGCGCGCAGCCGATCCCCAGCTCGGGCATTGTGCCGACCCAGATGCTGAGCCCAGCGGCGCGGCATAGCGCGTGAACCTTCAGCGCGTTGGCGAAGCCGCCCACGCGCTGGATTTTGATGTTGGCGATCCTCAGCGCACCGAGCGAAATCGCGCGTTCGACATCAGCGATGGATTCGAGCGATTCGTCCAGGCACACCGGAGTCCGCAGCATTGACTGGAGCTCGGCGGATTCGGCGATCATGTGACCCTTGAGCGGCTGCTCGAACATCAGGAGTCCGAACTCGTCCATCTCGCGGAAGACATCCGCGTGTTCGAGCGTGTAGTCGCCGTTGGCGTCTGTCATCAGCGGAATGTTGCCAAACTCCCGCCGGACTGCGCGGACCAGCTCGACATCCCGTCCGCGCTCGATCTTGATCTTCACGCGCTTGTAGCCTTCGCGCATGTGACGCTCGATCGCCCGCAGGAGGTCAGCGGTATCGTCGTACAGCCCCACGGCGAGCCCCGAGTCCACTTCAGCGGCGGTGCCGCCGAGCAGCGTGTGCAGCGGCACGCCTTGCTGCTGCGCGCGGATATCCCAGAGCGCGGTCTCGATGCCCGTCTTGGCAAAGTTGGATCCGGCGAGCGAGTCGAGCGGATGTCCCGCGATGACCCCTGGTGCAAGGCTTTCGCAAAGGTCCCGCCAGCAGGACTCCGGCGTGTCGGGACCATAAAAGCTGCCTGCCATCGGCGAGGACTCACCCCACCCGGTGAGGCCTTCGGCGCCAACCTCCACTACGATCGCGTCCTTCTCGGAAACCGCGCCCGAACTGATGCGGAACGGTTCACCCAACGGGACGCGAACATGCGTCAGGCTAATGTGGTCGATTGTCATGGCCGTCTTGCGATTATGACATCGCGGCGGCCGGAAAATGAACTCGGGTTACGCGGACCGTACGCTCAGGTACAGGCCGCCAAACAGGACAACGCTGATGATGGCCACACCAACCCACACCATCAGGCGTTCTTTTGCGGAGGAGGCGTCTTTGGCGTCTTTCCGCATTTGATCATCGATGCTATCGAACATGGTTCCACCTCCCGTGGATATAAGGACGATTGCTGTTGAGAGGCCTGAGCCAGTCTGATCATACGCCAAATTTAGCCGAAAGTCCAGTGCGATCCGGTCGTGTTCGGTCGTGTTGCGAAATGGCCGGTCCAGGACGACAATGGGAAGCATGACGGTGGACGAGTTCCTCGCGTTGCCGGAATCCGATAGCCGGGTGCTGGAACTCCGCAACGGGGAGCTGGTCGAATTGTCGAGTCCGAAAAAGCGCCACAGCCAGGCTGTCGTCCACCTGAACCGCATGCTGTTCCCCTTTGCAGACAATTCCGGCTGGCTGCAGCAGGAATTTTAGTTCCGCCCGGAGCCGGAGTACCAGCTTCGGCGTGCCGATTTGGCCTGGGTCCCCGCATCGCGATGGGCGGCGGTCGCGAGTGAGGACTGCCTCCAGGGCGCCCCGGATTTCGTGGTGGAAGTCGCATCGCCATCGAACAGCGCCGAGGAGCTAGCGGAGAAGCGCCGGATCTGCATGCGCAACGGATGCCGCGAGTTTTGGGCGGTCTATCCGAGGATCGAGGTGATTGATGTCACCACCGCGGCGGGAACCAGTTCCTACGGCGCGGGCGACACGATCCCGCTGAGCGTGTTCCCGGGCAGATCGATTGCGGTGGATGCGGTGTTCGGGGACCGCGCTTGCTGAGCGCCCGGGTCTTCTCCCATGATCCGGCCGATGGCGTCGAAGAAGGGTTTGTAGCACTCCGGCTGCCCGCATAGCTGGGACCGCCGGGCCGCAACACCGCCACTACCGGATCTCCTGATACCGCGCCTTCGCTTTCCCATAAAGCTCCCTCAGCCCACCATCCCCAACCGCCGCCGGACGCGCAATCAGCTCATCAATCCAGTCAACAAAGTACCGCCCATCCGCCGAAACGTCGCGCTTGCCCTCCAAAAACAACGGCGGCGTATGCGCAAAGCGTGGAGTCTCCCTGGTCCGCAAGAAACACCGCAACGCCGCCCACCGGTGATCTCCAGCCGGAACCTTGAAGCGTCCCGCCGCACCCATCCGGTGGACCACTACGCCGCTGGCAACCAGCTCGCAACCCTCCACGGGCTCCCGGGCTAGCGTCCGGACCGAACCCTCAATCGACCCGCCCGCCGCCCGCAGATCCCATTCGAGCAACGGGCCATTGGTGATGAAGCTCCGTCCCTCCCGCAGCCCCTGGTACCACTTGTCCACACTGAACGCGCCATCGATCTTCACGTAGACCCGGTTGTACCCAACCGGATTCGGCAGCACGCCGCTCGCCGCACCCGCCGACGGAGGTACCCGGAACCCGAGATTCCAGTAGCGGTAGAGCAGCGACAACGTATAGTCCAGCATCCCGCGCGGCCCCGGGAACTTCGCCGTGTCCCGCGGCCTTCCCCACGCCTCATTATCGAGAACGCCGTATTGATTGAGATGATTGTGCGCCATGCCGATCGAATCCGGCGTCTCCAGCGCCATCATCACCGGCGTCTCCCACCAGATCGGCTTTTCGAGGTCGAACCAGGGGAACATCGCGCCGCTCTTCTGTTCCCGCGCGCGCCGGACATGCTCGATGCCCGCCGGAGTCCAGACCTCGTTGGTCCGGACACCCGCCGGGATGAAGGTCTCAAGCCCCAGCGGCCGCGCGAGCTGATGCAGCATCCACGCGCCTCCGCCTCGCTCGTCCTCGGCGTTGCCGACCGTCATCCAGTGAGTATCGGAAATCCGCCGGACCAAGTCTGTCGCCGGATACTGCTTGCCAGACCACAAGTCGGTCCGGTTCCACATCGTGAACACGGCGCCGAAATTCAAGTCTTCCGCCTCCAACAACGCGGGGACGTCGTCCATCGGCCGGTGGACATGCAGGTCGCCGGACCACCAGCCACGCGCCCGCATGTTGGCCCAACGCCGCGGCTGCAGGGTGACCGTCTCGCGCTCCTTCACCTCCGTGGTGTGGACGATCCGCTCGTACTCGAGTCCGCGCTCGACCACCACACGGTAGCGGCCGGGGCTGACGTTGATCTCGAATCCGCCCTTGGCCACGAAGCTGCCAAGGTACGGGGAACGGCGCTCGGCACCTGGCGGTCCACTGCGGATCACTCCGCCGGGCTGGCGCAATGCGCCATCCGGTGCGTGGATCTCAAACCGGGCCCAGGCGGGACGCCCGTCGCCGCCGGTCACGCGGACTTCGAGCGTCGCCGCAATCACCGCCTGCGTGAGCACCGCTGCGCAGAGTCCCAGTCGCATCATCAAAACCGGAACTTGACGACCATCTGCAGGGACCTCGGCCCGCCAATCTGGAACCGCGGCGTCAATCCGCTGCCCGGTGTTCCCGCACCCAGCATCAGGTTCAGCAGCGATGTCGATTCCCCGAACAGAGGGCTCGCCAGGAACCGCACGGGGTCGGCGAAGTTGACCTTGTTGAGCGCGTTGAACGCTTCCAGGCGGAGCTGCAGTCCGGTCTTCTCTGAAAGCTTGAAATCCCGGCGGAAGCTCACGTCGAGCTGGTTCATGCCCAAGCCTGCCAGCGTGTTCCGGCCGAGATTGCCCTGCACGAACTGTCCGGCCGAAGTGAACGCCGCGCGATTCAACCGCCGTCCCCCCGGCGCGCGCGGATCGCTCAACCAGCGGGGCGCCGCCGGCTCGACGTTCGGGCGGAAGGCGTTGGCCAGCCCGATGCCCATCGCGAACTCGGCGTTTTGCAGATCCACGGGAAAACCGGTCCGCGCGCGGAACACGCCGTCGATGGCCCAATTCCCGGTCAAGGCGCGCCAGCCGCTGCCGGGCCGTGTCTCGTAGGAGAAGGCCGCATTGAGAGCGTGGCGGACATCGAAGTCCGACGACCCGCGGTCCTGAGCCGCGCTCGATCCCTCGCCGGCCCAATAGAAAGCCGCGTCGGTCGACCCGGTGTCGATCGAATGAGACCATGAATAGGACACCAGCGCGCTCACGCCCTCAGCCATCCGCGCCCGATACTGCAGTTGCAATCCGCGATAATCAGACCACCCGGTATTGGTAGCCAATGCGAATCCCACGAAGTTCGCCGCGGGCCGTCCGCGCAGCTCACGCCGCAATAGGTCCCGGCCCTGCGAGCCAACCAAGCTTGCCGACACCGTTCCGCCACCCAAGCGGCTGGATGCGTGTTCCGCTGTGATGTTCCACTGACGGACGACGGGGAGCTTCAGGGACGGATCGAAGTTGTAATCGAGAATCCGCCGGGTGGATCCGCCGTCCGACGAGGGACTCCCGATCTGCCAACTGGCCGCCGGCCGTCCATGGACGAGGTCGGTCGAGATCCCGAGGCTCGAATCGTAGTAGACGCCGTACGCGCCCCGGACCACTGTCATCCCGTCGGGCCGGACCCGGTAGGCAGCCCCGAAACGGGGCGCGATGTTGTTGTAGCGGAGCGGCCAGATGACGGACCGCGTGGTGCCCGCGATGCCGCCGGGGAAGGGGCCCTGGCCCGGCAGCCCGCGGTTCTGAATCGGCGGCGGGTTGAATTCCCAACGCGCACCGCCGCTCACAGTGAGCCGCGACGTCACGCGCCAACTATCCTGCCCGTAGACCGAAAGCTCGCGCAACAGCGTGCTGTTCTGCGCCGCGAGGGCAACGGAGCTCCAAACGTTGCCGTTGGTGAGCAGGTCGGTCACCGAGTCGGCCATGATGTTCACGTAGTTGACGAACAACGGCCGGTTCGGGACCAGCCGGCGGTAGTCGACACCGCCGCGGACCTGGTGGCGCGCACGGGTCCACGTGGCGGTCCCGGCGAGATTCCATTGGTGCTGTTCGGCCGGGCTCTCACGTCCCGACAGCACCTGCCCAATTCCGGAAATCGACAGGATAGAGAAAGCGGAGCAATCGGGGGGGGTGCGAGCCGCCTGTGCCACGGCGGTGGCGAATGTGCAGTCGGGCTGTCCGCCCGGAGTGTTCGCGTGCCAGACGGATTCGGCGCGCGCCCAGTTGGTGCTGAAACGGAAATCGGCGATCCAGTTGGCGGTGATGCGGCCGTTAGCGCCGCCCGCGAACGACCGGGAAAGGATCGAGAGGTCGTTCGACTGCCAGCTTCCGAACTGGCTGTTGGATGGAGCCTCATTGAAGCGTCCGAACAACGTGACGCGAGAGAACGGCGCCCAGTCTGTGCGGATGCTCGCGCTGCGGAGGTCCGAAGGACGGACTACCGTGCTGGCCCACTCCGCAGTCTCGCTCGAAAGCAAACCGCGGTTCGCCTCGGGAAACGGAGCAAGCAACGTGGCGAACCGCGGCGGCGCCGACCGGCGGACTTCGGGGGAAGGCACAGGGGTCCGCCACAACATGGGCTGCCGCAGGGAGAGATCTTCAACTGCCCCGAAGAAGAACGCACGGTTCCGGCGGATCGGGCCGGCGAACGTGGCGCCCGTGTCCTTCAGGTTCGACGGCGCCTTGGGCATGTTGAACCGCCTGGCGAACCAATCGATCGAGTCGAGCCGTTCATTGCGGAAGTACCCGAACAACGATCCGTGAAAATCGTTGGTGCCGGACCGGCTGCTAATCGCAATCTGGGCGCCGGGCAGCCGCCCGTATTCCGGCAGGGCGCTCGATGTTTGAATGCGGAACTCTTCGAGCGCGTCGAGCGTGATCAGATTGTGGAAGCTGCCGAAGGCCGTCATGCTCGGGAGAACCCCGCCGGTCACACCCGCGGGTCCGCCGCCCGCGCTGACGCCAGTGTTGACGCTGACGCCGTCAACCGTGAAGTAGTGGGAGTTTGGGCGCTGGCCGTTGGCGGTGAACTGTCCCGGCTCGCCCCGCGTGGCGGGCGTAGTGACGGTTCCGGGTGCGAACTCCAGCAGGCTGTGAATCCCGCGCCCGTTGATGGGAAGCTTGTCGATCCACTGGCGGCTCACAACCGTCCCCACGGAGGCGTCTTCGCTATGCAAGACCGCGGGGCTGCTCTCGACCGTGATGGTCTCCTGCATGGGACCCACTTCCAGGACGAAGTCAATCTGGGTGACCTGCGTCGGATCCAGCTTGATGCCGAAGTGGACGGCGGTCTTGAATCCTTCCTTGCGGATGGTGACTTTGTAGCTGCCGGGCGCAAGCGCTGCTACGCGATAGGCGCCGTCGGCGCGGCCAGTCGCTGTGCGGCGGAACCCCGTGTCCTCGTGAACAACAGTGATACCGGCTAGTGGAATCCCTGCGCCCGAGGAGTCCTGAACGAAGCCCGCGAGATGGCTCGCCTGCTGGGCGGGTAAAACACCCGCGCCCAGCAGTGCTGTGAGCAGCACCGCGAGGCCAAGCCGCACATATTCTCCTTACCTCTTAATGATACGCCTGGACGAGGCCTTGCAGTTGGGTAAGGTTGGTTAACAAATCAGCGGGGAGATCGGCGGAAGCCGCGCCGGCTCCGCCGAGCAGGGATCCGAGCATGCGCTCCGTTCCGCGCGCGGTCTCGAAGAGCACCTCCGCGCCAGCTTGCCAATTGGCGGGCGGGGTGACATTCAACGTCACCGGACTTGCTCCGAGGGCCACGAGTTCCGGCTGCATCGCCCGCGCCACGGCTGCGGCGTGCCGCGCCATTGCCTGGGCATGGCCGGCCCGGATCTGGCTCAAGGTCTGAATTCCAGCCGCCCCGAGCGCCGTCTCGACCGCTGGCGGGAATTGGGCCGCAAGGCGGCGAAGCGCGTGTACGCGGGCCATCATCTGGTCGGAACTGTCGAGAACGCGGCTGGAGAAAGCCTCGAACGCGGGATGTCCGCCAAGCTGCTGTTCAAGCTTCTGCTGGAGCGGTGAACTCTGGCCCCGGACGGAGGCCCCGCGCTGATTCGGCGTTCCCACCGACAGCACCCCCGTCTCCGGGAACTGGAAGCTGACGAACGGCACGCCGTCAAGCGCGGCACGCAACTCGGCTTGGCGCGCGGCCTCGATTCCGATGCCACGGACCGTGACCGTCTGGCCATCGCGAACCACTTCAACCGGCTCGCCAAGGTCGGCGCCAATGCGGTGCAGGCGGGCAACCGCCTCAAGCTCGTCAACCGCCGTTGGACCAGCAGGCACCGCAGCGGTGGGCGTGGGATTGGGAAGTGCCGGAGCGGTGGGCGAAACCGGTGCGGGAACGGCGGCGATTGCGGCGGTTGGCTCCTGGACTTCAGAAATCTCGATCTTCTCGCCGTCGCGCAATTGAATCTGGGTGCCCGAGGCGTGCAGGTCAGCGGCGAGTTGAATGGACGCCTGGCTTACCGCGCCCGTATCCGCCGTCGTGCGGATCTCGAACCCGGAGCCGAACTCGGCAACGGAATCGGACTTCGACGCGAGGCTGTCATGCCAATTCTGATAAGAGCGCGCACTGAGCGGCTCGTCCCAGCTATAGTTGGCCTGCACGAACAAGGCGCGCATCTCGCCATCGCCCGAGAATGCAACCGCCGGGACGGCCCGCGGAGCCACCAGCCGGGTGAACTCGCGCTTGGCGGTGCGGATCTTTACGTGGCGCGGCTTGGCGATCTTGGGTTCGACGGCAGAAGCGCGGCGGAGCAGTTCGGCGGCTTTCACCGAAGGAGTATTCCGGAACGTGTCGGTCACGACGAACCCGGCAACCAGGGCGAGTGCCACAGGGGCGAGGCGGGCTGGAGATGTGAAGAAGGCGCGGATCGATCCGAACAAGCGGGCGGCGGCGGACGGCTGGGCGAGAGCAGCGCCGGCCAAATCAAATTGGCGATAGATGTCAAACCACGGGCGCGGCGGGGCGGGGAGGAGACCGGCCGACACCTCGCGGTAACGAACGTACTCGCCGATGGATTTCTGGACGTCGCTGTGAGCGGCGCGGCACTGCCAGCACGCTTCCAGATGTGCGCGCATCTCGGCGGCTTCCTTCGTGCTCAATTCACCGTCTGCGTACCGGAGGATCTCTCCGGCTTCCGGGTGGACGCTGTCGTGTCGATTCATTGCAAGCCTTCCTCTTCTTTGCGCAGGCGGTTGAGCGCCCGGCGCAAAAACTCACCGACCGTCGAAGCGCTGATTCCCAGGATCTCGCCAATCTCAGGGTAGCGCAGGCCTTCCAGGCGGAGCTGCAGACAACGGCGCTGCTGCTCGGACAATCCGGAAATGGCCCGGTTGATCCGGACCATCCGCTCCCTTTCGAGAAGGGAGGCTTCCGGGTTCTTCACCGGATCCATGATCCGGACTTCCATCTCCGGGTCAAACGGTTGCGCATTCTGCCGGGCCCGGAGCTTCAGACCCAGATTGTGCGCGACCCGGAATACCCATCCCCTGCGGTTTTGTATGTCCTCACCCTTCTTGAGGCTGGTGTACAGCCGGAGGAATACCTCCTGCGCAGCTTCCTGCGCTTGGGGGGGATGCAAGCCGAGGGTCAAAAGGTACCGGTAGACATCGTCCCGCGCCTCCTCGAACAACTGGGCGACTTCATCTTCGAGAGTCACAGTGCTTCGAACAGGGCGGAAAACGGCTGCCAGTTCCTCATGGAGCGGGTAGTATGGCATTAGAACACGCCTTCAACCTACCCAAAGACCCCTGGCAACGACGTTTCAACTACACTTAACGCAAACTTTTCTGATTTCAGAGGATTACGCAGAACGGTGTCGTTGAAATCGATTCCTGACGGTCTTTGGTTACGGAGAGCCCAAGCCCTAAGGCGTTGCCAAATGAGGAGTTCCGTCTCCGTCACCATCGTTACCTATAATAGCCGCAGGTTCATCGCCCGATGCCTGGAGTCGCTGGCCGCGCAGACAGTGGCGCCGGCCGAGGTCGTGGTGGTCGACAACGGGTCGGATGACGGCACCCAGGATGCGTTGAAATCCATCAGCTTCCCTGTCCGGCTGGTGTTGAACCGTGAGAATCAGGGCTTCGCCGCGGGGCAAAATCAAGCGATCGCCCACACAACTGGGGACTGGGTCCTTACCCTCAACCCGGATGTACTGTTGGGGCCCACCTTCCTGGAGAAGTTGATGGAATCCGCGGCGGTTGATGACCGGGTGGGAACGATCTGTGGAAAACTGCTGCGCTTGAATCCGGATCTCTCGATTCCGGCCGAGCCGCGCCTGGACTCCGCTGGAATTTTCTTCACTCCAAACCTCCGCCACTTTGACCGTGGCTGGAATGAGGCGGACGGGCCCGGGTTCGAACGCATCGAATACGTTTTTGGAGCCAGCGGTGCGGCGGCGCTCTACAAGCGCGAGATGATCGACGAAATTTCCTGCACTGACGGGTTCTTCGACCCGGACTTTTTCGCCTACCGGGAGGATGCCGATGTCGCATGGCGCGCCCAGTTGCTCGGCTGGCGGGCACTGTACACTCCGGCGGCTGTGGGATACCACGTCCGGAGGGTGACTCCGGAGAATCGCAAGAGCCTGCCGCCAGCCTTGAACCGGCATTCCGTGAAGAACCGTTTCCTACTTAGAATCAAGAATATAACCACCGGAGTGTACCGGCAGAACTGGTGGTCGGCGACCCTTCGGGACGCGCTTGTGGTTGGCGGGTGCCTGCTTTCCGAGCACTCGTCATTGCCGGCATTTACGGACGTGGTACGGATGTCCCGGAAGGCATGGGGCAAGCGGCGCTGGATCATGGCGCGGCGCCAAGCGCCGGACGAGGATTTGATTCGTTGGTTTAGTTTTGAGCCCGCGTCCCGCCCGTTGGGGTGTTTTTCGACGCCTGGCCAGCCAGAAGGGCCACGAACGACCGGGCAGGTAGCCGTCGCCGCCCAGAAAAACTCGTAGTCTAAAAAAAATCCAAAAAATTTTTGCCAGGGTGTAGTTGGCCAGACGTGGTGCCGGGTCTTAGTTGTCGGAAAGCATCTCGTCTGCGCGTCGCTCCTTGTGCTTGGATGCTGAAAGATCTCCGGCAGGGCGAATCGAACATGCTGGCCGGAGATCATCCCTCGGCGATCTTTCAGCATCATCTTTCATAGGTTTTCATTTCGCTTCTCCAACGCATTTGGCCGCATCAGTTTCCTCTGATGCGGCCTTCTTGTTTAGATGGACCAGTTGAGCGGATTTTGGCGGCTGGCGCCGGAACGGGTGGTCCGTTGGGTGATGCAGCCGCTGATCGGCGCGTGCATTGTTGGGATTATCTACTGGTCGTGGAATACCGCTGCGGTTCTCCGCACTTGGAAGCGAACCCCCGGTGTGATCACCGGTACGGCTGAGGAAACGGCGGTCGAAGTCACGGTAGGCGATCTTTCGGACGGCACACGGATCCAAGTTCCGGTGCATCCGGGGCATCTGTACTCCAACTGGACCTACGTGACCGTGCTCGAAAACCCGGCCAAGCCCGGGGAGCGCCGGATCACCCACTGGTTGGCATTCGCAGACCTATGGCAGCCCGTGCTTTGGTACGCCGCATGGGCAGGAGTTCTGCTTGCGGCCCGCTCCATGCTGCGGCGTGCGCACCACGGCTGTGTGCTCAACTGGGGGGAGAACGGCTGGGTACCGGCCCAGTCGCCCTACATTGCGCCCGCACCGGAGGTGGCCGGACTCCGCGAGCCTGGAACGGCCTGGATCGCAGGGATGGCATTCGGTGCAATCCTTGGCATCCCGTTGGCGAGCGGCCTGTTCCGGACGGCGGCGGGACCTCTGGCGGTGATCATGGGCGGCGGGGGCTTGTTGCTGATGGGCTTTCTTGCCTGGTCCGCTGCCGAAGACAGGACCCGGGAGGTCCGGGTGGACTCCGAGGGCATGGAAGACCGGTCGATCTGGAGGATCCGGCGTACGGAATGGAAGGTGATCCGCGAAGTCAAGCTGGTGGACAGGCGGAACGAGGACGGGAAGAACCGGCGGTCCAAATCCAAAGGGCCGCCGCTGATGGCTTGGAGGTTCGCGGATGCCGGCGGACGGGGTGTCTTCTATTTGCCGGAAAGGATGGAGCCGAAAGAGAAGCTCCGCGCGATTGTTAGAATCGGGCAAGCCAAGGCGTCTGGCGGTGGGGTGTAGACTGAGATCATGCCGCTCGTCCTCCACAACCTCGGCCAGTACGCTCAGGTATTGCTGCGCGGCCCGGTGCTAACCGATGACGAGTTTTTGGAGTTTTGCCGCGAGCACGAGGACCTGCGAGTGGAGTCGAACGCGGAAGGAGCGCTTGAAATCATGCCGCAGCCCGGGCCCGAGACCGGGATTACGAACAACGACATCGCGGGAGATCTGAGAGCCTGGGCGAGGGCCGACGGACGGGGACGGGCAATGGGATCGAGTGCCTTGTTCCGGTTGGCCAACGGAGCTCGCCGCAGCCCAGACGCGGCTTGGGTCGAGAAGTCGCGCATTCCGCAGCGGGCGATCGAAGGCCGGAGCCGCCCGTGGGAACTTTGCCCGGATTTCGTGGTCGAGATCCGCTCCACAACCGACCGTGTTTCGATCCTGCACCAGAAGATGCTCGAGTGGATGGACAACGGCGCCCTTCTCGGATGGCTCGTGGATCCGCTCGAACATACCGTCACCATATACCGGCCCGGCCAGCAGCCGGAGTTGTTGAGGGAACCTCAGTCCCTCCCAGGCGAGGGTCCCGTGGCCGGTTTTGTCCTCGATCTAGCGCCCATCTGGGCCGATTGGACGATCGAGTAGCCCGTCAAAACCCAGAATCGTCAACAACACCGTCTGCGGACCCTTCCATGCCCCCTCCGGCTCGAACCACTCTTTCAACGAATGCGCATTGTCGCTCCGCCCTCCGCCTCCCAGCGTCACGGCGGGAATTCCGAGGCTGATCGGAAGGTTCGAGTCGGTACTCCCGAATCGCTGCACCGGCTCGTGTCCCGTCGCGCGCGAGGCTCGCATCGCCGCCTGGACAAGCGGGGAAGCCTCTGGCGTCTGGCCGGCGGGCCGGTTGGAAACCAGCTTGTGTTCTGAGGTCAACGCTGCTCCGGAAGCCGCGTGCTTTTGATTCTCGGCCTCCACGCCCAGCCGGATGGCCTCCAGGAACTTGACCTCCAAGCGCTCGAGCTCGGACGGATCTTCCGATCGCAGATCCACCTCCAACCAGCTCTCCTCGGCGATCGCGTTGACCGCGGTGCCTCCACCGATCCTCCCGACGTTGAACGTCGTCTTCGGCCGCGCGGGGACTTCGAAATCCGCCAGCCGCGCGACAATCCGTCCAATCGCATGCGAAGCGCTCGGACGCCCGAAATTGCCGTAGCTGTGTCCGCCCGGACCCTTGACGCTCACCCGGTACCGCTTCACTCCGGTGCCGCCATTGGTCACCGTAGCTGGATTTGTTCCGTCGATTGAGATGAAGGAATCAATCCGGCTCCGGTGCCGGCTCTTCTGGAACAGGTACCGGATCCCGGCGAGGTCGCCCAGCCCCTCCTCTCCGACATTGGCGACGAACAACAGCGTGCGGCTGGTCTTGAGCCCAGCGTGGTTCATCGCTTCGACGATCGCGAGCATGGCCGCGAGTCCACGGCTGTCGTCGGCGATCCCGGGCGCGTGCCAGCGGCCGCCCTCCTTACGCACCTTCGTGTTCACGCCCGGAGCAAAAGAAATGTCCAGGTGGGCAGCGATTGCCAGAGTCTTCTCGATGCGTCCCGGACGCCAGCCCAGCACGTTTCCCTGTTCATCGATCTCCACCCGCGCCAGCCCCACGCGCCGGAATTCGGCTTCCATGAACCGGGCCCGCTCGGCCTCGTGGAACGTCGGCGCCGGGATCTCGGCGATCTGCACCTGTTTGGCCAGATGCTCCTCGTGATGGCCGCGCAGATAATCAAGCGCCTTCTTCACCTCTGGCGTCTGGCCGAGGGTGCACATCGCGGAAATCAGGAGCACGGGCACGGATTTTCGCATCGTTCCATGGTAGCGCTGCTATAATCGCCCCGATGGCGGCGGCTTTCCAGCATTTTCACACCTACTTCCTGCTGCCGGTCTCCATCGACAAGGAAGCAGTCAGCGAGGATCATCCCGAGGTCTTCTGCAGGCACGCCAGCTGGATGTCAGGTCTCGAGGAGTGGATCCGGCATCCGTCGCACCGGCACGGCGAAAAGCTCGTCGCGGCCATTGGTGGATGGAAGCGGGCCGCCTATATGACGTTCGATGTCGATAGTCCTGCCTATCAGGACATGGTGTTCTTCCATCCCTTCGTGCGGCGCGTCTTCTTCGATAGCGCCGAGTTGTGGACCGACGCCACGGAGAACGAGTCGCTGTTGCAGTGCTTCGCGATGACGCCGCCAGCCGGGAGCAGGCTCTGGTTCACCGCCGAGGATGCAAAAGGCCGGTGCGCTTCGGTCGAGGTGACGGATCTGCGAATGTTCCTGTTTGCCAACGGCATCGGGATCCTGTCCATCGGCGTCGAGGGCATGAGCATCCCCGAGGCGCAGGCGCTGTGGATCAACGAGATGATGCGGAAGATCTACCCGTCGAGCAGCCGTCAGCTCCGCGAGGGACGCGCGCCAAGCCGCCTTGCATTCGAATGGGAGGCGCCGGGCGGATCCGGGCGCGAGACACTGGCGGAAGAGCGTTTCGGGCATGTCGAGATGACCGGATTCCTGCCTCCGATGGCACGCACCATCCAAGCCCTGCTCCATTTCGCCGACTACGAAGCGCAGGAATACGAGCCGGTCCTCGACGAGCGCATGATCGTCTACACCTACGCGACGATCGATCCTGGCTCGGTGGGCGGGGAGTTCGTCCGTTCCGACCAGTACCAGGTGCTCCTCAGCCGCCTCCTCTACGTCGACCGCGCCGGGCCGGACTACCGCTACGACCCCGATTTCACGGTGAGTGAGATGTACCGCCAGCTCTACCGGCGCTGGGCGCACCAGGGCACCTACTACGGATTCACCAGCTACAGCAACGTCACCTGCTCGATCGGCCATTTCGACTGCGACGAGCACGAGCTGCGGGAGGGATTCCTGATCCACCGCATGTTCACCACACGCTACTACCTGATGGCGCTGGTGACGCTGTTCTACCGCGCGACGTTGCTCGATTTTGCCGAGCGGACCGCCCTCGTCTCAAAGCTGCTGTACGCCGACCACCAGCACGGCCACCGCATCTCGACCGGCAATGTCCGGCTGACCGCGGAGCTGCGGTCCGATTTTCTCCACTTTTCCAACTACTGGTATTTTGACGAGCTGGCCAATAAGGACGAGGAGAATCAACATTTCCTCCTGCAAGTGCGCGAGTACCGCATCGACTCCATGAAGCGCGAGGTCGAGCAGGAGATCGACAAGCTCAACGACTCTCTTCATGGCTACTACCAGTTCCGCAACACGGAAGCGGTGAACCGTCTGGCCATGCTCAGCCTCATCCTCGGTGCGGGCGCCGTGGTCACCGGATTTTTCGGAATGAACTTCAGCGGGCTATTCGGCCGTGTCCTGTTTGAGCCGCCGGCCGGACAGACGCAAGCGCACTGGGCTTCGATTCTGTTCGTGACCCTGTTCGCCGTCTGTACACTGTCGTTCGGACTCTACGTCGTGATCTCAAACTGGGCGGACTACCGGGAAAGCCTGCTGCCGCGCTGGTGGCTCGCACGGACGGCACGCCACATGGGCAGCCTGCGCCGCCGGTAGCACCTCACGCCGCACCCGTCATCACCTGGGCGGCTGCCACCAGAAGCCGGTCCCACGCGGCGCGTGTGGGGCCGTCGAAGTCCTCCTGCAGCGCCATTCCCAAAGCCCACAACAATGCCTGCCGCAACAGGTCATAGTGTTCCGGCCGGACCCCGTAGGTTTCGTGGCGGCGGCCCATCTCGCGCAAGTCACCAGCAATCGCGTCCAATGTACCGGCGTTGCCCACCAGAACGTCCAATGTAGCGGACAACTTGGCAGCCTGGGTGCGCAAGTCCCCGCGGAACATGGAGCGCGCTCCAGGATTCAGTTCGAACAGCCGGCCGTAAAACAGCAGCACGACGGCATTGGAGTCCGCCGCAATCAGCGCAAAACTCCGCCGGATCAGGTCCGCGTCGCTCACCGGCTGGCCTCCTGACGCAATGAACTCTCGATCCGCCCCATCAGTTCTTTGAGCTTCGGACTGAACTCCTTGTCGCCGGAAACGGACCGCAGGTCCTCGAGGGCTATTTCCCAAGAGCGGCGGGCCTCCGCGGTCCGTCCGGCCTTGCTCATCACCATGGCCGCCGAATCGTATGCTCGCGCGCGGACTGTCTTCGCACTCACCGTGTTGTGCTCCTTGAGCCCCGCCTCCGCGGCGTCGACCGCTGTCCGCGCGTGTGCGGCCGCTTCGGCCGTAAGTCCCCGCTCCGACGCATCCGCAGCGAGCTTTCGGAGGATGGTCACTGCAGTGCCCGTGGCCGATGGAAGCGCCGGGCCGGTACGCAGGCAGTCGGCGGCTCCGGACCGGTACATCATCCGCGCCTCATCCATCCTTCCCGCCGCGGCGTGGAGGTCTCCGACGGTCGCTTTTACGGATCCCAGGTTCGACACAACGTCCATGTTCCCCGGATCCTTTCGGGAGGCTTCGCCGAGCTTTTGCACCGCCAGAGTGGCCCGCTCCAACCGTTCATCCAGCGGACCGATGGGCAGCGCCGCAACGCGGCTGAGCGCCATGCCATAGTCGATGAGCGCCCGCTGGTTGCCAGGACCGGATTGATGCAGCCGGCGCGCTGATTCCAACATTGCGCCGAACGCCGCCCTCGCTCCCGCGGTGTCGCCCAGATTCTCGAAGCTGGGGTTCCCCAGCACATCGCCCAGATGGCTGTAGGCGAGCATCCGGTTGCGTTGAAAAGTGAAGTTGACAGGCTCCAGGTGGCAAAGCTCCTCCCATTGTGCCACCGACTCTTCCATCATTTTGCGTGCCTCGCCGAGCCGGCCCAGGGCGCGAAGCGCTGTCGCCGCGGTGGACGTGGTACCAGCGATCGCCGCGCGAGCCTCCC
>VFZX01000168.1 GCA_016871015.1 Acidobacteriota bacterium
AAACCGACCGAGATCCAGGAGAGCACCGCTTGGCGGCGAATATGATCCACGTTCATTGACTATACTCCGCGGCGCGGCGAGCGTGTGCGCCCTATTTCCACCATACCGGCGGCACCGGCGGAGAAGTTGCAAAGTGTTGCAAAAACGTTTGTAAGGGATGTTAAGGAACTACCGGGCCTTGCGTTCCGGAATCACCCAGAGGTACAACCGCCGGCCCTGAACTTCGATCTGCTTGTCGGGCTTCCAGTCGCCCATGTCGAAACTGTGGGAGACCACCCGTGTGCCGGGTTTCAACTCGGCCAGCAGCCTCGGCTTCAGCTTTTCGTTCACTCCCGGCAGCAGGTACAGCGTCACCACGTTCGCCGCCTTGATGTCGGCGTCAAAAAGGTTTTTCTCCACGAAAGTGGTCTTGTTGGCCACCCTCGCCTTGGCGGCGTTGGCCTGGGCTTCCTTGATCCGCTCCGGGTCGAGGTCGTAGCCGATCCCGCGGGCGCCGTACTTGATCGCCGCGGTCACCACGATCCGGCCGTCGCCGCATCCGAGGTCGATCACCGTGTCGGTGGCCTTCACGCCGGCCAGCTTGAGCATGCCCTCGACCACTTCGTTGGGCGATGGGACGTAGGGGACATCCAACCCATTCTCAAAATCCTGGGCCATCACCGGGGACATCATGAGCGCCAGCGGCACGGCCGCGGCGGCAACAGGGAATCTCATCATTTGGCTCCTTTGGACCGAATAACGAGATGGTAGCACCGCGCATGGGCGAGGTGTATCCTGGAGGCAAGGAGAGTGGTGTGAAGCAGTACTTGTGGGCATTGATCGTGGCGTCAGCCGCGATCGCACAGACCGTGGTCCAGATTTCACCGGCATCGTTCCAACTCGACGATGACGATGTGGGCCTGTCGCGGACGCTATCGTTTGCATCGCCGCAGTCAGGACTGCCGCTCGATCTCGCGGTTGACGGCGGGAGCGCCACGGCCGCTGCACCGAATTGGATCCGCGTCTCGCCTCTCGCCGTGGTGACGCCCGGGCGAGTCACGGTAACGGTTCTCAGCCGCCCCGGCGTGGGTACCTTTACCGCCCGGATCCTGGTCCGGTCGCGCACGCAACCGCCTGCCACGCTCGCCACGGTCAACGTGACGCTCACCATCCGCAACCGGACCGCCGCGTTCCGGGTCGAACCCGGCACGCTCAACTTCCATGGCCAGGTGGGAGCGTTATTCCCCGCCCAGATCCTCACGCTGAACGGGGCATCGTGTGCTCAAGTGAAGATCTCGGTAAGCGCCCCCTGGATCACGGTCACACCAGAGGCGGGACGCGAGTGCACACGCTTCCTGGTCACCGTGCGGCCGCCCACCACTCCTGGCGGGTTGTGGGGCACCATCCGCCTGGAGGCGGGAACGGAGGTCCAGGATGTGATCGTGTCGCTGTTCCTGTCAGGACGCGGCGCAATCCTTGGCGTCAATCCTGAGGGCCTGCAATTTGAGTCGCGCCTGGGCGCTGGCAACTCGATCCCCCGCAACCTTGCTGTGCGGAACCTCGGGGACGGCACTCTGAACTGGACCGCGCGGGTGCTGGATCCTCCCAACATCACCTGGCTCCAGTTGGGAGCCACCAGCGGGACAGCCTCTCAAGCAACGGAAGGCCGGATACCAGTCACCGTGAATCCCGCGGGGCTGGCCGAAGGAATTCACTATGCGCTGGTCGCGATCACGTCGGCGGGATCGCGCGGATCACCACAACTGGTTACGGTGGCGCATGAAGTGGCGGCGGCAGCGCGTGCTGCCGCGGGAACCCCGTCGCCTTCGGGCATGATTTTCGCCTTGCGGGAGGGATCGCCCATGAGCCCGCCGCAAGTCCTGACCGTATTTACAAGCAGCACCACGGCCGCCGGCTTTTCGGCGACGCCTGTCACGTTCGACGGTGCCGGATGGCTGCTGGTGCAGGGGTCGACGGGGACCACATCTACCGCCACGCCGGGACGGGCCAACGTCCTGGTGAATCCTGTGCGCCTTCCTGCCGGAATCTATCGCGGAGAAGTCGTGACTCACGTGAACGGATCCCCGCCCGGCGACATCCGTGCAGTAAACGTAACCATGATCGTTCAGCCTCCTCCTCCTCCGCAGCCGCCGCCATTGGGTGATGCACCAGCGTTTGGACCGCGCCATCTCGATGGCTGTACGCGCGCGCTGCTTGTTCCCACCCATACTGGCTTGGTCAACAATTTCCAGACGCGCGCCGGCTGGCCGACGCCGCTCAATTTGCGCGTGTGGGACAACTGCGGCGAGCCAGTCACGGATGCCAATGCAGTGCTCAGCTTCTCGAACGGCGATCCTCCCCTCACGCTCACCAACGTCAACGGCGGCAACTACGCGGGCACCTGGACCCCCCGCGGTGACGCCGTCACCGGCATGAGCATCCGGGCGGCAGTCAGCGCGGCCACTCTCACCGCATCTCTCGATTTGCTGGGAACCGTGGCGGCCAACGCCAATCCGGTGGTCACCGCCAACGGCGTTGTGAACAACTTCGACCGGCGCGCGGGTGGCGCGCTGGCTCCCCAAACGCTGGTGGAGATCTATGGTGAGTCGCTCGCCGGGGGCACGGCGGTGGCCGCACTCCAGGGTGGCCGTCTGCCGGACACGGTGAACGACGTGACCGTGTTTGCCGGAACCACCCGCGCGCCGCTTTATGCGATCAGCCCCGGCCAGTTGAACGGCCAGATCCCCGATAGCGGCGTGGACCAGCAGATCCCTCTGGTGGTGAAGTCGGGAAACCGGCTGAGTTCTCCGGTCAAGATCTCGCTGATGGCACAGCAGCCCGGAATCGCCGCCTTCCCCGACGGACGGATCATCGCGCAGGACACCGGATTCCGCCTGATCACGAACGAGAACAGAGCGCGGCGCGGCAACATTATCATCACCTATCTGGTTGGGATGGGCGCCACGACTCCGGCGGTCCAGGCCGGTGCGATTGCGCCTGCCAATCCGCTGGCGCGCGTCGACATGCTGCCGGAAGTCACCATCGGTGGACGCCGCGCCAACGTCCAGTTCGCCGGTTTGACACCGGGACTGGTGGGGCTGTACCAGATCAACATGGAGATCCCGGCGGACCTCACGCCCGGCAACCATCAGATCGAAGTGCGCCAGGGCAGCGTGCAAGCAAATACGGTGACCGTGCCGGTGGAGTGACGCCGAGGTAAGATTTACCTCATGGCCCGCCTCGCGCCCGCACTGTTCGCCGCAGCCCTTCTCTCAGCGGCCCAACCGGAGTCGATCCCGATCGCATCGCCCAAGCTTCGCGCCACCATCGTGCCGGACAAAGGAGGCGAGATGGCGAGCCTTCAGGTCCTGTTCCGGGGCCAGTGGGTCGAGACGCTCTACCGCGCCCTCGACTACTCGGACAAACCCGGCTGGACCGGCAAGGCTCCATTTCTGTGGCCCGCCACGGGCCGCAACTTTCCCAAGGGTGTCCAGCCCAACGAGGAAGCGCGGAACAGCAGCTACAACTGGAACGGCAAGCGCCTCCCAATGCCCATCCACGGATTCGCCCGTGACCTTCCGTGGCGCGTGGAATCGAAGTCGCGGGACCGCGTGCAGCTCTCGTTGAGCGACTCCGACACGACGCGCAAGAGCCTGCCGTTCGGGTTCCGCATCGTCGTGGACTACCAGGTAAAAGATGCCAATGTCTCGCTGTCCTACACGGTGACAGCGGCGGGCAGCAACACGGAACCGATGCCGTTCTCAGCAGGCAACCACATCACGTTCAAGACACCTCTGATCGCCGGCGGCGACCCGATGAAGATGGAGTTTGAGTCTCCGTCGACGGTTGAATTCCTGAAAGCGGCTGGAGGTGTGCCGACAGGCGAGCGCCGTCCGCGGAGCTTCGCCAAAGCGGTGCCGTTGAACGCGATCGAGAAGCTCGCCGCGGTGTCGCTCGGCGGCTACACCGGCGACCCCTACATGCTGTTGCGCGACCCGGCTGGACTCGCGATCCGGATGTCGCACACGGCGGCTTCGGTCCCGCAGGATCCCGTAATCCGTTTCAACGTGTGGGGCGATCCTGGCGCGGGCTACTTCAGCCCCGAGCCATGGGTAGGCCTGCAAAATTCGTTTAACCTGCGCCAGGGGCTGATCTGGCTGGACCCCGGCAAGACCTGGACGTGGCGTATCGACATCAAGGCGGAGGGGCTGTGAACCGGCGCGAGCTGCTCTCCCACCTGGCGGCCTGCGCCACGCTGTATCCGCAGGACCGCGTGCTGTCGATCGACGACATGATCAACGTGTTCGACTTTGACGCCGCGTGCAAGTTGCGCATCCCCCGCGACGCTTATGACTACGTCTCGGGGGGCGCTGAAGATGAATTCACGTTGAAGCGGAACCGCGATGCGTTCGGCCGGATTACATTCCGGCCCCGGATGCTGGTGGACGTGAGCAAGATGGACCTGTCGATCGAGGTCTTCGGCTCCAGGAGCGAGATGCCCATTTTCGTCGCTCCGACAGGTTCGCATGGACGCGTGAATCCAACGGGCGAGCCGGCTACCGCACGGGGCGCGGGCGCGGCGAAAACGATCATGGGCGTGAGCACGACATCGAGTTTCCCGCTGGCCGACATCGCCAAGGCGGCAACCGGTCCGCTGTGGTTCCAGTTGTATGCGGGTCCGGACGAGGAGGGCACGCGGGAGAAAGTGGAGCGGGCAGTGGGGCTGGGGTGCAAGGTGATCCTGTTCACCGTGGACGCGCCGTACTATCCGCACCGCGAGCGGGACTTGCGGAACCGGCTGGTGCGGCCCGAGGTCCAGCGGGAGATGGGGATGCGGCGTCGCAGGCCGGACGATCCGGAGACAGAGCGATACGGACTGCCGCAGCGGTTCACGGCGACGCTTACCTGGGCATTCCTGCGCAAGGTCGCGGCCTGGGCGAAGGTCCCGGTCCTGGTGAAGGGGATTCTCACTGCGGCCGACGCGAAACTCGCGATCGAGAACGGCGCCGCCGGAGTGGTCGTGTCCAACCACGGAGGACGGTATCTCGATGGCGATCCCGCGACGATCGAGGTCCTGCCCGATATCGTGGCCGCGGTGGGTGGCCGCGCACCAGTGTTCCTGGACGGCGGAATCCGGCGTGGAACGGACGTGATCAAGGCGCTGGCGCTTGGGGCCAAGGCTGTGTTCGTCGGCAGGCCTCCGCTGTGGGGTTTGGGAGCTTATGGTGAGGCTGGGGTCGCGCGGGTCCTACGGCTGTTGCAGACGGAGCTGGCGCTGGCGATGGGGATGCTGGGCGCTCCGAATCTGGCGGCAATCCGCCGGGAAATGGTGGTAGTCGACCGGTAGGTTCCGGCTACAGAAGCTCCTCAGTGGCCAACGCTGCCCTCACTTCGACCAGCCACGCCGCGTTCAGGTTCAGCACTTGAGCCGTGGCCCGTCCGATAGGAGAAGTACCCTCGATCCAACCGCCGATAATCCGGAAATGATCGGCCCAGACATCAATCCTAGGGTTGAACAGTCTTACCAGGGCTCCGCTTCTCGGATCTATGCCAGCAATGTTCGGGCCCTTATTGCGGTTGCAGTGCGGGCAGGCAAGGGCCAAGTTCGCCGCCTCAGTCTTCCCGCCGTGCTGGACCGCAATGACATGATCAACCTGGAAGGGCCCAGGCATCTGCCATTGCGCCATCCGGCAGTACTCGCAGAAGCCCAACGCCCGTACCCTGACACTGCGAGCAAGCGCGGTATCAGTCCGCGGCACTAGCTTTCAAGCACTGCCTCGCCCGGCTCCAAAGCAGCCCAACCAGAGCATCGACATGAAGATAGGCGTCCAATTCTGATAACTCGTCCGCCCGGATCTCGCCCGTCTGCACCCTTTCCGACAGGTCGTTCATCCTATCGATGTCGCTTTCAGCGAAGCGCAGGGAAAGCAGATATCGAGCCGCCTCGGGAGTCATATCCGCCTGCGAGTTGAACAGGCGAGACAGAATCGACGCCTCTGTCTCGCCCGCTTCTGTCCGTTGCCGGGCTTCCGTTAAGACGGCGCTCATCGTGTCACCAGCCACATGATAGCAGTTCAGCAGCCAATCGCGGCTCCGGTCTTCTGGTCCGGATCCTGGCCGCAGCCAGACGAATCGTGGGACTGCCTATTCCCGCTTGTCCATGGGTACGAACTGGCGCTCGTCATAGCCCAGATAAATCTGCCGCGGACGTCCGATTTTCTGGTCCGGATCCTGGAGCATCTCGTCCCACTGTGTCAGCCAGCCGATCGTTCGGGGAATCGCGAACAGCACGGTGAACATGTCTGACGGGAAGCCGAGGGCTTCGTAGATGATGCCGGAATAGAAGTCGACGTTCGGATACAGCTTGCGCTTGATGAAGTACTCGTCTTCCAGCGCAATCCGTTCGAGCTCCACCGCGATGTCGATCAGCGGACTCTTCCCGGTCACCTCGAACACCTCGTCCGCTGTGCGCTTGATGATCCTCGCGCGTGGATCGTAGTTCTTGTAGACCCGATGTCCGAATCCCATCAGCCGCCCCTCGCCGTTCTTCACCTTCTTGACGAATTCGGGGATTCGGTCCTTGGTGGCGATCTCGCGGAGCATCGCGAGAACCGCTTCGTTTGCGCCGCCATGCAGCGGACCATACAGCGCCGCGGCCGAGGCGGCCACCGCCGTATACGGCTCGGTGTGCGAGCTTCCCACCAGGCGCATCGTCGATGTAGAGCAGTTCTGTTCGTGGTCGGCGTGCAGGATGAACAGGATGTCCAGCGCACGTTCCAGAACCGGATTCGGCTTGTACCGGATCTCCGTCTTCCGGAACAGCATGCTCAGGAAGTTCCCGGCATAGGACAATTCCTGGTCGGGATAAACGAATGGCAGATTCTTCCTGTGGCGGTAGGCGAATGCCGCCAGCGTTGGGACCTTGGCCACCAGGCGGAAAATCTGCTTGCGCCGGGTGGCAGCGTCGCCCACGTTCTTTGCTTCCGGATAAAACGTCCCCAGCGCCGCAACATTCGAGACGAAGGTCCCCATCGGATGCGCGTCATGCCGGAGCCCCTGCAGACTCCGTGCGACGCCTTCAGGAATCATCACATGGCGCGTGATGTCCTCGGTCCAGGTCTTGAGCTGGCCCGCGTTCGGCAACTGGCCGTGGTAGATGAGGTAGGCGACCTCGAGGAAGGAGGCATCTTCGGCCAACTGGTCGATCGGATATCCGCGGTAGCGCAGGATTCCGAGGTCCCCGTCGATGAACGTGACGCGCGACTTGCAGGACGCAGTGTTCATGTATGCCGGGTCGTACGGCATCAGCCCGAAATCGTCAGGGTCAGTCTTGATTTGCCGGAGGTCGACCGCACGGATCGTGCCGTCGGCGATCGGCAGTTCGTAAGTTTTTCCGGTGCGGTTGTCAGTGATCGTGAGGGTATCGGGCATGCGGGTGAAAGGGAAGGCGCGGAGTCCTTACCCATTCTATCGGATGAAATTGCTCTAGCGCTGTGCTCCAGCGCCACTTCCCGTGGAGGCTTTGGTCCGGCGCGCGAAGACCAGGTGCGAGGTGCGGCGGCCGTATCCGTATCCCAGCGAGAATCCCAGCGCTTTGGCGTTTCCCGGAGCCTCAAACGCCTCGTGCAGCTCCTTTTGGAAGTGGCTCTTGAAGGGACGGTCCGGGGCGCTGTACTTGCCGAAATAGCTCATCTGCCAATCGGGCTGCTTCAGCACCCGGAACGGGACACCGGAGTCGTCCTGGAGAATCGCGTTCGAGTTGCGCAGGATGAGGTCGCGCATCGCCGTGAACTCTCTCCAGTGCAGCAGGAACGACGCCGACTTGATGAACGTGTCCGACCTTCCCTGTGCCTCGACGAATTTCAGGAAACCGGGGTCCTCCTCAAGCTTCGGGTTCCTTACATCGCCTGAGAAGTAGTACATCTTCCGGCTCGCCTTATCACCGGGGCGCCGGAACAGAATCTCGACGCCCTTCGGTTTGGGCTGCGTGGCCGCCTCAAGCTGCCCCTCGGGAGTCAGATTCACATGCCGGATGCCGAAAATCGTGTGTCCCGTCCGGGCCAGCAGAAGCAGGATTACAGGCGTCAGGCCGTCGGTCACCCGGCCGCGAAACTGCTTGTCCATTTCGCTGGTGACGAAGAAGCTGCGCCGCAAGATCCCGACTGACTCGCGAAGGCTCCCGAGCGACGGGGCGAGGTTCTTCGCGTTGAAAATCTCAGCCTGCGGCGCCGATCCAGGGGGTTCCAGGCCAGCCAGAACGTACAGTTTTCCGTTCGGATAGAAAGTCGTGACGTAGACCGCATCGGGACCGCCAAAAGGATAGAAGACGAACGGAGCCGACTCGGACAGTGGAGCCAGCTCCCGTTTGTAGAATTCAACCGCCGGTCCCAGTTGACGCTTTTCGAACGAGGCCCATAGCTGCTCCATCTGCGTGTTGTGCTGCACCCAGGCATCCTGTTCCTCTAAAGCTTGAAAAGCGCCACCGGCGCGCCCCTTGATCCCAGCTAGGAATTTTGCTGCGTCGTCAATACGCTGCCCTTCTTCGGAAGGGGTGGACGGCTCCTCGTTCTTCGCCTGGGGAACGGGTTTCGCTGGTTGTGAGCAGGACGCGAACAGCAAATAAAGGGCCAGTGGCAGCGTCATTGCCCCGGCCGGGGAGCGGACGATCATTTTTTACCATTATCTCTCCCTTGGTGGTCCTTGGTGAATCTGAGTGAACAAAAATTTGCCCTTCCCAGGACCACCCCGTTGGTTTTAGGACTGGACAAAAAGCAGAATGTCTCTATACTTGAAGCTAATGCCGCACGGTGTCACGTGCGTTAACCCTCAGATGGGCGGGCAGATAGAGTTGGCAAGAAGGGGACAGTACTGGTACCGCTATACCTGTACATTGGACGAGGCAAGCAGGTGAAATTGTCCGATCCGGTCTACAGCCGCGCATTTCCGCAACCACCCCAGGATCCGGACCGTCTTCTCACGCTTCTCCATGCGGACCGCCAGAAAGCGAGCAGCCGCCTTTCGCTTCTCGAGACCCGGCTCTTCAAGCTTTTCCAGTGGGAAAGGGTGGCGGATCCGGCGTCCCGGGTCCAGGACCTCCTGGGCCGCCTCCGGACGCAGCTCGCCGAAGGCCGCGAGATTCTGAATCCGGAGATCCACTGCCTGGACTTGGCGCGGGATATCGTCAAAGAGGCAGAGCAAGCGGCGGCGGCACGGCGGAGGCCCCGGTCGGGTATCGTCTCCGGTCCTGCGCAGACTACCGATTCGCGCGAGGATTGGACCGAAGCGGTCCACCGGTGCCTTCGGGAGATGCCGCCACCAAGCCGCGACATCCTCCTGCGCTACTACCACCCCGAGCCGAGAACCCGTGAGGAGAACCGGCGGCAACTCGCACGCTCATTGGGACTAAGCCCGGAAGAACTCCGGGAACAGGCGTCCGAGCTCCGCGAAAGGATGGAGGACTGTGTCCGAAAGAGTCCGCGTTGAACCCGTGGAGGAAGCCCGGATTCTCCGGTACCTCCTCGGCCAACTTCCGGAACAGGAGCGGCGCGAAATCCAGGAAAGGTGCTTCCTGGACGCGAGCTACTTCCAGTTCGTCCAGGCGGTGGAAACCGAGCTTCTGGACGCCTACGTCCGCGGCGAACTTCCAGCCAACGAGCTGGACAACGCCCGGCAGTTCATCGCCGGAGCCAATCTGGATTCGCGCCTCCAGATCGCACGGAGCCTGGCGGCGCTGATCCCCGGGATCGCTCCGGATGAGAGCGGCGGAACTCCCGGACGAACCGGCGGACGCCGGTGGCTGGTGCTTCTCGCCGCGCCGGTCGCTGGAATCATCTGGACGCTGTTTCACGGCACGCAGCCGGGCGAAGCTGTGGGCACCACCGAGGATCCGGCAAGGCACATGCGGGTTGAGATTCGCGAGGGCGAGTCCGCGGCGATCCACAAGCCGGACGGACCGGCGGTGATTGCGATCGATCTGCTGCTACCGAAGTCGCATGCCACGCCGCCGTTCACCATCGAAGTCCGGAACAACCTCCGCGAACTGGTCTGGAGCCAGCGTTCGGACAGCCGCGGGCAGCCTCCCCGCGTGACCGCGCTGCTCAAACCGGACCAGTTGCGTCCGGGCGGCTACTTGATCGAGGTGAGCGGCATCGGCGCGACGGGCATGCCCGAGCCGGCCTGGGCGTATTATCTGGTGGTCGAGTAGCGCCTCCGAGCTACAATGGCACGAAGTGAAATATCTCACGTACTCTGGGAACAACATCCTGACCGTGGATCTTCCCGAGGGGTCGAACGTCCTCTACCCGCGCGCCCCGATTCAAGGAATTCCGCTCTCCGGCTATCCTGAGCACGTCAAGCGCGCCTTCGAGAGTCCACAAGGGATGCCCCCCTTGAAGGAGTTGGTGAACGGCAACAGCAAGGTCCTCATCGCGTTCGATGACAACTGCCAGCCGTTCCCGCCTCAAGCCCGGCCGGATTTCCGGCAAGTCGTCCTCGAAACACTTCTGCCGATGCTCTACTCCTACGGAGTAGAGAAGAAGAACATCCATATGCTGTGCGCCATCGCGCTGCACCGCAAAATGAAGGAACACGAGCTGCGCCACATGGTGGGCGACGCCATGATGGCGGAGTTCTTTCCAAAACAGCTCGACAATTTCGACGCCGAGGACAAAGAGCACATGGCCAACCTCGGCACCACGGACCTTGGCGAAGAGGTGGAGATCTCCCGGCACGCCGCCGAAGCCGATCTGATCATCTACATCGACTCGGTCCAGATTCCGCTCAACGGCGGCCACAAGAGCGTAGGCGTCGGACTCGCGGGCTACAAGACGATCGCCTACCACCACAATCCGGCGATGACCCGCGATTGTCCGCACGTCATGCAGCCGCACGGGTCAGCAATGCACGACTGCATCGAGCGGATCAGCCGCGTCATCTCGCGCCACACCAAAATCATGGTGATCGAGTTCGCCATGAACAACGCGATCTACCCGTGGCACAGCGAGTACCTGGGCAAGCCGCCGGACCGCAGCAATCCGGTCGACCGGATGCTGCAGATGCTCACGCCGCTGTCGATGAAGGTGCTGCCCGAGTCCGCGCGCAAGGCGATCCTGCGGAGCGTCCCAGGCGCCTACCGGCCGGTAACGATCAACGCCGGATCGATTGATGGCGTGCATCCACTGACGCTGAAGGCCCTCCGCGACCAGCTCATGATCGATGTCCCGCGCCAGTACAGCACGCTGGTGTTCGGGTTGCCGGACCTCAGCCCCTACGCCGTCGATGCGCGCGTGAATCCGGTGCTCGTGGTGAGCGACGTGCTGGGCTACGTGTTCAACTGGTTCTACAACAAGCCGCTGGTGAAGCCAGGTGGATCGGTCATCATCCTCAATCCGGTCGACGAGGTGTTCCATCCCGAGTACCACGCCGCCTATATGCGCTTCTACGATGAGGTCCTGCCGGTGACGACGGATCCGTTCGAGATGCAGAAGCGCTACCAGGATCTGTTCGCCTATGATCCGTACCTGATCGACTGCTACCGGAACCGCTATGCGCACCATGGATTCCATCCGTTCACGGTCTGGTATTGGGCGACGTATCCGCTGAAGTATTTGAAGAACGTGATTGTCGTGGGTCCGGAGGATGACAAGGCGTGCAAGCGTCTGGGAGTCCAGTGGGCGGCGAACATCGAGGTTGCGCTCGAGATGGCGCGCGAGGGGGATGGCAGGGACGATGTCGCGGCGCTGACGCTTCCGCCGTTCTTCTATATCAACGTCAAGGGGTGACCGATGGCCCGCAAGACTTGGCGGCAGAAGCTCGAAACCGGCAGGGATCCGAAGGTGGTCCGGTTGAAGAAGACAATGTCCGGGGTGCAAGCGGGATCGCTCTTGCTGGTCTCCTCGCCCCGCGAAGTGGACGCCTACATCCGGGCCATTCCGAACGGCGGAACCGTGGATCAGGCGCGGTTGCGTGCGGATCTGGCGGCGGAGCACGGAGCCGGCGGCGCCTGCGCGATCTCGGCCGGGATCTTCGTCCGGATCGCTTCCGAAGCCGCATGGGAGGAGATGCAACAAGGCAAGTCCGCGGCTGAAGTGGCGCCGTTCTGGCGCGTGGTGGATCCGGATTCGGCCCTCGCCGGGAAGCTCACCTGTGGCGCGGAGTTCATCCGGAAAATGCGCGCCAGCGAAAACCGTGGCAAACTGAAGAAATGAGCGGATTGAAAGTGGCGCTGGCCGGCGGGGTGGTGGTCTGCTTCGCTCTGGTCCTGGCGGCACAACGCAACAGCGAGGCTCCACCCTCCGGGATTCCGCCCTATTACGAGAGTGAGGCGGCGGCTAAGCCATTCCCAGTGACCTTGCCCCCGGAGACGTTCCCGCATCCGGTCCTGCAGAAGGTCTACCGGATTGCCAAGGAGATTCCGGGCGTGCTCGCCCAGCAGCCTTGCTACTGCTACTGCAACCGGATGAAGCACAAGGGTCTGCTCGACTGCCACAGGGATTCGCATTCGGCGGGTTGACAGATCTGTATCAAGGAGGTCCTCCTTGCCGATCGATTGCACAAGCAGGGGAAGAAAGCTCCCGAGATCCGGACTGCGATTATCCGGGGAGATTGGAAGGCTGAGGAGTTGAAGTAACCCTACAGGTACGCCAGGACTTCCTCCGCGTGCCCCGCAGGCTTCACCTTCTCAAACACCTTGCGGATCCTCCCGTCCGCCCCGATCAGGAACGTTGTCCGCTCGATCCCCATGTACTTCTTCCCATACATGCTCTTCTCCTTCCACACCCCATAGGCCTCAGCCACGGTGTGCTCTGTGTCCGCAAGCAGCGCGTACGGCAGTCCGTACTTGGTCTTGAACTTCGCTTGTGCCTTCACCGGATCCGGCGAGATCCCCACGACCACAGCGTTTTTCGCACCGATCGCGTCATTGTTCCCGCGAAACTCGCAGGCCTCGGTGGTTCAACCCGGAGTGTCGGCTTTCGGGTAAAAGAACAGGATCACATCCCTGCCCTGTAGGGACGACAGCGCGAATGGCTCGCCTTCGCTCGTGCTGAGCTGGATGGCGGGAGCCGGATCACCGGCTTTCAAACTCATAGCCCATTCGATGAAGCTCAGCAGCATAAAGGCGCAAGAATTCCGCGGTGTGCGGCGGTGGAGCAGCGGCCACGCGCCGCAGATCGCCCGGCTCGTCAATGTCAAACCAGACGTCACCCAGCGCTGTAGTGAGCCCGGCGGCGTGGCAGGCGGCCCGTGTCTGATCGAGCGTCCTAGAGGTGGACCACTCGACTCCGTGGAACATTGCCGGATGAACCCGCCGCGCCAGGATCCCCCAATAGCCGCCATCTTCAGCGGGTCCCAGCACCACATCACCCGGAATCTCGTCCAGCCGCCGGATGTGTGACACGGGCAGATGCGGAGCGTCCGACCCCAGGATCAGGCCCGGCAGCGCGGCGAGCATCCGCTCGCCCAGACCAGCACCAACCTGCAAGCCACTCGGGACATCGAGATCGCTCCAGGCCCCAGTGGCACTATCGGTGTGCAACTCCACACGCCATCCGGACGCCAGTGCTGTGGCCACGGTGTCCCGCACAAACGCCTGATGGAGTCCGGCCGCAACCATGGGATCGAGACCCAGCCGGGTCTTCACCTGCCCCGGCACGGGCGACTTGGCGAAGATCGCGATTCGCACCTCACTCCATCGTAACGGCTCGGACGTTCGTGGCGTGTCATCGCATTGTCACCTCCACACGCCCGCTTGAATCCGAATGGTTGAACCGGACACGGTTCGAAGGAGTTCGAATGAAACGATTCGCGTTTTCAGCAATTTTTGCCTCGGCGTTGCTGGCCCAGGGACCAGGAGGTCCGCGGCCGGTGGCGCTCACCCTGGAAGAGCAGAAGGATCTCACATTCATGAGGGAGGAAGAGAAACTGGCCCAGGATGTCTACACATTCCTCGCCTCCAAGTGGAACCTGCGCATCTTCTCCAACATTGCCCGCAGTGAGCAGACCCATTTTCTCAAGGATGCGCTCGAAGTTGGCGGACCGATCGAGAAGGCCGATATCGCCGATCTTGAAGCCGCGATCGCACGGACCAGAGCGCCCGACGTCAGGCGTGTTTACGTGAATCTGATGAACGCTTCCCACAACCATCTGGACGCTTTCGAGACAGTCCTTGAAGTGGTTGAAGGAGTGGCGAGATGAGGAACGCCAAAGGAATACTGCTATTCGCGGCCACCTCCGCGGCGCTGACCGCCCAGCCCGGCCCCGGCCCGCACGGTCCGCACGGCCGGATGATGGGGACGCTTCCGAACGAGATGACTTCTGAAGCTAATCCCCTCACGCCCGCCAAGATCGATCTCGGCCGGATGCTGTTCTACGATCCCCGCCTCTCCAAGGATGGCACCGTGTCGTGCAATTCCTGCCACGCTCTGGACAACTACGGTGCCGATGGAACGCCCGTCTCTACCGGCCACCAGGGACTGAAAGGGACACGCAACTCGCCCACGGTCTATAACGCCGCCGGGCACATCCTCCAGTTCTGGGATGGACGGGCGGCCAGCGTCGAGGAGCAGGCCAAGGGTCCTGTTCTGAATCCTGTCGAGATGGCCATGCCGTCGCCGGAAGCTGCCGAGGCACGCCTGCGCGCCATTCCGGGCTACGTTCGCCTGTTCCAGCAGGCATTCCCGGATTCGCCGGAGCCAGTCACGTTCGACAACATGGCCAAGGCAATCGGCGCCTTCGAACGCCGCTTGGTCACACCTTCCCGCTGGGATCGCTTTCTCTCCGGCGACCGCCGCGCCATCACGGACCAGGAGTTCAGCGGACATCACGAGTTCATGCACGCCGGTTGCGCTCAGTGCCACAACGGCCCCTACGTTGGCGGCGGCTCGCTACAGAAGGCCGGGAAGGTGAAACCCTGGCCGGTGTCGGCGGACCTCGGACGCATGGGGGTAACCAAGGCTGAGACGGACCGGATGGTATTCAAAGTCCCGTCGCTTCGAAACGCCGCCAAGACCGCACCGTACTTTCATGACGGCTCTGCCGCCGATCTCAGCGAAGCGATTCGCATGATGGGCATCCATCAGCTTGGGATCACCCTCGATCCGGCCCAAGTCCGGGCGATTCGCACTTGGCTTGGTTCGCTGACAGGCGACATCCCGAAGGACTATGTGAGGCCGCCCCAACTGCCTTAACGCACTGCCTCGCGGTCGGATAGAATTGGCAACAGCATGACCCGCCGAAGCCTCTTTGCACTTCCATCGCTCGCACTCGCCGCCAACGACGACGGACGCCCGCCCGTCACCCGCCCGCGCGCAACCGCGGGCGACAACGTCGAGCCCCAGTGGTCCGACCGCCTCACCGTCACCGTCGGCGCCGCCGACGGTGACATCACCGGATCCACCGAAAGGGCCATCCAGGCCGCGGTCGACTCGGTAGCCCGCTGGGGTGGCGGCACCGTCAAGATCCTGCCGGGCAACTACCGGTTTCGCAACGCGGTCTACCTGGCGAGCCACGTCTCGATCGTGGGCAGCGGTCCCGCCACCGTCATCACCAAGGAAGCAAGCGTCAAGAGCGCCTTGTCCGAGGACTCCGATTGGTACGACCAGGAGATCACGCTCAAGGACGCCGCCGGATTCCGGATCGGCGACGGCGTCTGCATCCGCGCCAAGAATCCGCACGACAACGGGAACATCGTGCTCAAACGGACCTTGGTCGCACGCAGCGGCAACCGCTTCAAGCTCGACCGCGCTCTGCGCGAGAACGCCTGGCTTCCCGGTTCACCCACCATCTCGACCCTGTTCCCGCTGTTCTCGGGCGACCACATCGGCGATCTGCGGATCCGCGACCTGGTCCTCGACGGCAACAAGACCAACAACGAGGAACTCGACGGCAACCACGCCGGATGCATCTTCATGCAGGACTGCGCCCGGGTCCACATCTCGGGCGTCACCGCGCGCAATTACCGCGGCGACGGGATTTCCTGGCAGATCTGCCACGACGTCGTGGTCGAACACTGCCACAGCCACGACAACACCGGACTCGGGCTCCACCCCGGCTCCGGATCCCAACGCCCGCTGATCCGCCATAACAAGCTCGAAGCCAACGACCAGGGATTGTTCTTCTGCTGGGGCGTCAAGTACGGGCTCGCCGAAAAGAACACGATGACCGGCAACCGGCGCTACGGTGTGTCGATTGGCCATCGTGATACTGACAACATTGTCCGCGACAACGATATCCGTGCCAGCGGTGAAGTCGGCATCCTGTTCCGCAAGGAGCGCGGATTCGCCTACAACGCGCACCGCAACCGGATCGAGCGCAATCGCATCGTGGATGTCACCAAGGACGAGTCCTTCGGCATCGATATTCAAGGGCAGACCGGCGACCTCGACATCCGTTCGAATGAGATCCGCCAGTCCGCCGGTCCAGGCAAGCGGGTCGGCGTGCGCATCGGCGCGGAAGCCGGTAAAGTTGCGCTCGTGGCGAACCGGATCGAGGGATTCGCCGAGGCCGTGAAGGATCTGCGCAAGGCTCAGGGATAGAGTTCGCGGATTTGCCGCACGAGCTCCGTGATCGGGCTGACCCGGTCAGGTACGCGCGGCTTGTTTCGCGGATTGTCCAGGGGAACCGCCTCAATCTGATCCCGATAGGCCTGTGCCGAGGAGTACACGACTGGGGCCGGTTCGAGCTTATCAACAAGCTCCAATGCTGCTGCGGCGCTGAGGACAGCGCTGCCCCCCAGTCCGCCGGCGCTGATTCCCGTGGCTCTCCAGATCACGCGCAGCTCCTCGTCACGGCTGGAGGCCCTATCGAACAGCGCCTTGGAGTGTAAGGGCGAATCCCACCGGTATCGCAGCACGAGCGGAAGCCGCTGCCCAGGACTGAGTTGACTCTGCCACGTGGCTGCGGGGAACCGGTGTGCCGCGCCAT